>URTS01000070.1 GCA_900550685.1 uncultured Oscillibacter sp.
CCCGCGCCTGTTGCGCCTGTCGCACCGGTTGAGCCTGCTGCACCTGCCACCGAACCCGCTGTGGCCGTTGCCGTTCCCGCAGGCGAAGTTGAAATTTAACCGTCATGCACAGCAGAGCGAAAGAAAGGGCAAAACTTCTGACAGCTATTGCCGGTGTTGCGCTGATAGTTGCGGCAGTTGTCGGAATTGCTATCTCACTGATGACCGGGATGCCGTCGGGAGGCGGCATCTCAGGTCAAGTAACCATTCAGCCCTATACAGAGGATTCACTTGCAGATATGGATGCAAAAGGAACCTTCTGCAAGTCCGTGCTCTCCACAAAGGTAAACAGGAAACTGGAGAAGAACGGATATTTAATGCTGGACACGAAGAAAGAATACGAAAAGTACCTGAGCGAATACCTTGACATCGTGCAGGTGGAGCCGGAACAGGTCCCGCTCGTCGATGACTGGTATGCCGCCGGATATAAGGCGATTGTTTTCTCTACAGATGCCTACGGAACAGAGGTCAATCTGGTGGCCGCCGAGCAGTATATCGGGGACGAGAGCGTTAAAATCGTCATCGAACCGGCAGAAATCAATCCTGCCTTCCAGTTCAGCCAGGATATCTCTAACTGCAAGCAGACCTCTGTAATTGTCTATATTCAAGCGGAGGTTCTGGATAATGCGGAAAGCATTGAATTTCTGGTGAAAGGAGAGAGTTGAAAAATGGCAAACCGAACGCTGAAAACGCAGCCGGGCGTCGATGCCTGGTGCAGTCTCCCTGACAAGCTGCTGTCCGAACAGGGGAAAGCCCTGGTATCTTCTGACCCTGACCTGAGCGAGCGGACACTTCGCCTACTGAGTGAAATTGAACAGCATAAGGACGAGGACATGAAGTGTTCCTTTGAAGATGTGTGTTTCTACGATAAAGGAGGACACTCTAAATCCGTTGGACTGGCCTGCCTGTCTATCTGCATCAAGGCAAACCCGTATGCTTCTCTCGCAGAGGTTGCGGCCAGGTATTCCGCCATGAGAAACAAGAACTTTGCGGCAGTCGCAAGGGCATTGGTAGACCTGAAGCACGAGAAGGGTTCTTTCATCGTTTATTCCAGGAATAGGCATGACGGAACTATTCAGGTAAACGCCTGGATGCCGTTCATCGTCAACGCGGGGCATGAGCTGCCTCCTGTGAAGGGAAGTGCTACCATTGCGTAGAGCCATCTATAAAGGCGTTGTAGTAGGTGTCCTGATTCTTGGCATCGCATATTTTTGGCACGAGCAGGGAGAGCTTTATATGGACGTCCTGCGCCATATCCCTCAAATCCTGTTTGAAGGATACCAACCTGCGGCGTTTGACCCAGAGGTTCAAAAGAAATTTGGAATATGGGTCCTGACGGAATGCCTACTCGCCGTATTTCTGCTTCCTAACGGCAGAAAGCGTAGGAAATGGGAGAAGGATGATGACGAGGACGAGGACTGAGCGAATCACTCTCATATACTCGGCCGTGTGAAACATAAAATTCGCAGTGGAGGTGTTTCAGGTGAAAAAGTCAACACAAGTGGTATTTACCATCGAATGCGGTGCGACTCCTGACGAACTAATGCAGGCCATTCAAGATATCGTGCTTTCAAAGCTGCTTGCCGGCCGAGCGGAGGTAGCATCTTGAACGAGCTGGATGCGCGTGGTATAATCGAACCAGCAGAATTTGGCTGGCATCGAAAGGAGGCCGGCACATGAGAATGTGCGGATACGCACGAGTTAGCACCGACGAGGAACGGCAATTAGATAGCTTAGAGCATCAGATGGAGTTTTTCTCGGATTTTGCAAAGCAGAATGGGCATCATCTGGTCAATGTCTACACGGACGAAGGAATTACAGGCAGACAGCTCAAAAAGCGCGATGCGTTCAACAAAATGCTGAGCGACTCAAAACTTGGGCTATTTGACCTTCTTGTGGTCAAGGATGTCTCACGATTTGCACGAAATACTGTAGACCTACTCACGTCGATTCGACAGCTCAAATCGAGAGGAATCGACGTGATTTTTGTTAATAACAGCCAGAAAGTGCTTGGCGAATCGGAGTTCATCATCACGCTGCTCGGCGCTGTGGCGCAGGAGGAAAGTTCAAACCTGTCTAAGCGAGTCAAGTTCGGGAAGAATATTACATCAAAGAAAGGAAGAGTACCGCCGCGAATTTTCGGATATGACCGGATTGATAACTTCACTATGGAAATCAACGAGAGGGAAGCGGAGGTCGTCAGAGAAATCTATCATCTCTACATCGACGAGGGACTCGGATGCCGCCTTATCGCCATCACACTTGCCGAAAAGCAGATGAAAACCAAGTTTGGTAACGATTGGAACCAGAGGAACATACGGAGAATACTGGAGAACCCAATTTACAGCGGACATTACATCAATCACCGCTACACCGTTGTGGACTTTCTGGAAGGAACGACGAAGGCGCTGCCGAAGGAACAGTATTACCACCATGACCGCCCGGAATGGGCCATCATAACGCCCGAACGCTTCCAGCAGGCACAGGAAATCTTGGAGCAGAGGAGAAAACAATACGCGACCGAATACACGCATTTCACTGGGCGATACAGCAACAGGCATTTATTCAGCACCCTGATACGCTGCAAGGAATGCGGACGCGCTTTCTCACGAAGAGTGACGCATTATCCAAACTCCGATTACATTTACTGGCGATGTCCAACCAACAACCAGTATACCGCAAAACGATGTTCCAACAACACAATCGTCAGAGAGGATGACCTAATTGAAACACTCTCCACCTACCTGAGAGAGGTTGTCTCTAACAAAGAGTCCATCGCTCAGGAAATCGCACGCAAGTTTAAGGAAGCAAATGCGGTGGAGGGAAGTAAGCCAGACGCTCAAACGCTTGAGGCGAAAAAGGTCAAGCTGAAGGCAAAGTTGGAAAAGTATATGGAGATGTACGCCAATGATGTCATCACGATGGAAGCGTTGAAAAGTAAGACAGCAGAAATCAACGAATCTATCAATGTGATTGATGACCAGCTTATTCTCCTCGAAGGACAACGCACACAGGAAAGGACCATCGAAAGCATCACGAATGAAGCGATGACGGAAATTGAGCGGTTTCTCAGCCTGCAATCTGCAACCAATATGGACCTCAGAAGAATTATAGATTCTATCATCGTGGACGACAAAAAGCAGGTGAAAATCAATCTAAAAATAACGGGCAATTTGTAAAGAGGAGCTGCTTTGCATACCTACTTGGTGTAGACCGTAGAAGCCGTGGATCCGATTGTCCTGGACGCCCGGATCGTGGAGAACAGCTGCCGCCGGGACTGCGACTGCGACCTGTGCGAGGTGCCCGCGTTTATCAGCGAGTGTTTCAACGGCGAGCTCTGCGGCGGGGATGACAGCCGCCGGATCTACATTACCCTGGGGCAGTTCTCCATCGTCCGTCTGGAGCGGGATTCCCAGCTCCTGGTGCCGGTGTACGATTACTGTATGCCGGAGAAAGAGTGCTCCTGCGGCAGCACCGACGACCCCTGCTGCCTGTTCCGGAACATCTCCTTCCCGGTGGGGGAATTTTTCCCGCCCAACACTGTGTCCCTGCCGGAGGACTACGAGGAGGCCAAGAATTTCTGCGCCTGCTGCCGCAAATGAAGCCCAATCAAGCAAGAGGTCCGAAAGGGCCTCTTGCTTTTTGGCATATTCCGGGACGAGCCGTCATACAGTGCAGTAACAATGAAAGGGAGGGACACCCCTTGAAGAAACAAGAAAACATCATGCGCTACGATCTGGCGGCGGCCATTCTGCCCAGCCGCCTGCGGCGGATCGCCATGGAACTGCCGGAAAACGACCGGGCCAGGGCAGAAGAATTCCGCCTGCGGGCGGGGCGGTGCATGTCGGTGCTGCTGCCGGAGGGGGAGCGGTCGCTGGAAGCCATCGTCACCCCGGAGGAACTGGAGACCCTGTGCGACATTGCTGCCGAATTTTCCCGGTACGCTTCCATGGAGACCCTGCGGCAGGGCTTCCTGCCGGTGCGGGGCGGCTTCCGGGTGGGGCTGTGCGGCTCCGCCGTCATGAAGGACGGCGCGGTGACGAACCTCAAGCAGATTTCCTCCGCCGTTATCCGTATTTCCCGGGAGCAGCGGGGCATTGCCTGGGACATTGCGCCACGGCTGTTCCGGGACGGCCGCTTCCGCAGCACCTTGCTGCTGTCCCCGCCGGGTGGCGGCAAGACCACTTTGCTGCGGGACCTGGTGCGGCAGATGTCCGGCGGGGATGGGGTCCCGCCCCAGCGGATCACCCTGGTGGACGAGCGGGGAGAGGTGGCGGTCATGTACCGGGGCCAGCCCCAGATGGATGTGGGCCCCCGGACGGATGTGCTGGACGGCTGTCCGAAGGCCCAGGCCATCCCCATGGTCCTCCGGGCCATGAATCCCCAGATCATCGCCGTGGACGAGATCACCGTCCGGGAGGACCTGCAATCCATGGCCCAGGCGGCGGGCTGCGGTGTGTCGCTTTTGGCCACCATCCACGCCGCCAGTACGGCGGAATTGGAGCAGAAGCCCCTGTACCGGGAGCTGCTGGCCAACCGGGTGTTCCGGCAGGCGGTGCTGATCCGGGTGACACCGGAGGGGCGGACCTACACCGTGGAGGACCTGCCATGATGAAGCTGCTGGGAAGCCTCTGCGTGTTCGCCGCCGGAGCCATGGCCTGGTATGTCCAGCGGCAGGAGCGGCGGAACCGGCGGAACCGGCTGGGGGAACTGATCGCCGCCCTGGACCGGATGGAGACGGAGATCCGTCTGGCCCGGACGCCCATGCCTCGGCTTCTGGAACGACTGGCGGCGGAGCGGCACGGAGAGACCGCCGCCTTTTTGGCGGCTGTTTCCCGGGGGCTGAAGGGGGGAGAACCGCCTGCCGCCGCCTGGGACCGGGCTGTTGGGGAACTGCCCCTGCCGGAAGAGGAGCAGCGGGCGCTCCTGACCATGGCGGATTCCCTGCAAGGCGATGAGGAGAGCGCGTGTAAAGGGGTTTCACTTGCAAGGAAAACGCTGCAAAACAGTCTAAAAAAACTGGAGGATCAGCGTCTGGATGAGGACAAGCGGGCCACGGCCCTATGTTTTTCCGCCGCCGCGCTGGTGGTGATCTTACTGATTTGAGGAATGAACGATGGATGTGGATCTGATTTTCAAAATTGCCGCGGTGGGCATTCTGGTGGCGGTGCTGAACCAGCTGCTGATCCGGTCCGGCCGGGAGGAGCAGGCCATGATGACCACCCTGGCGGGGCTGGTGGTGGTTATGATGATCCTGGTGCAGGAGATCAGCGGACTGTTCCAGCTCATCAAGACCCTGTTTGACCTCTGAGATGGCGCTGGTAACGCAGGCGGCGGGGATCTGCGTCATCGCGGCCCTGCTGGGGCTGGTCCTCCGCCGGGGTAGTCCGGAGGTCACGCTGCTGCTGGCTCTGGCGGCTGCCGCCGCCGTGCTGCTGGCCCTGGGGCAGCCATTGGGGGAACTGCTGGCGTTTCTGGACAGCCTGACGGCCCAGGCCGGCGTTTCCGCAGCACTGTTCCGGCCTCTTTACAAGATCGTGGGCATTGCCCTGGTGATCAAGGTAGGGGGCGGGCTGTGCCGGGACGCGGGGGAAAGCGCCCTGGCGTCGGTATTGGAACTGGCGGGGACGGTCTGCGCCCTGCTGACGGCGCTGCCGCTGCTGCAGGCGGTGCTGGAACTGATAGGAGAACTGCTGTGATGGGACGATGGCGCGTGTTTCTGTTTCTGGGACTGGCCCTGTGGGCCATGACGGTCCCGGTACTGGCAGCGGAACTGCCTGCGGACGTGGAAAACGCTCTGCCTCGGGACGCCGGACGGCTGCTGGACGGCGTGGAGCAGTGGGACGCAGGCAGCCTGACCGACGGCATCCGCTCCATCTGGGACCACCTGAAAAGCGATGCGTCCAACATTCTCCGCAGCCGGACCCGGGGGGCGGCGTCCATTCTGCTGGTGGTGCTGTTATGCAGCCTGGTGGACGGCTTCCGGAAAAGCGCCGGGGATTCCACCCGCTTTCTGCCCATGGCGGGGGCTCTGGCCATCACGGCCCTGACGGCGGGGAGTCTGGACAGCCTGATGGGCCAGGGAACCGCAGCTATCGAGCGGATGAACACCTTTTCCAAGGCGCTGCTGCCCACCCTGGCCGCTGTTACCGCCCTGTCCGGCGGCGTGGCGGGCGCCACGCTGCGGCAGGTGGCCGCCGTGTTCTTCTCGGACCTGCTGCTGGAACTGATCCACGGACTGCTGATGCCCATGGTGTATCTCTACGCCGGGGCGCTGGCGGCGGGGAGCAGCCTCTCGGATAAGCGGCTGCTGGCAGCAGCGGAGATGATCCGGACCGTATGCACCCGCCTTCTGACAACGGTGCTGCTGATATTCACGCTGTACCTCACCGTCAGCGGTATTTTTGCCGGAACGGTGGACAGCGTCCGGGTGCGGGTGGCCAAGAGCGCCATTTCCGGCGCGGTGCCGGTGGTGGGCGGCATCATCGCCGAAGCGGCGGAAACGGTGCTGGCCGGGGCAGGCATGCTGAAGGGCACCATCGGCATGTTCGGACTGCTGGGAGTACTGGCCCTGTGCGCCTATCCCTTTCTGCACCTGGGCATCCAGTACCTTCTCTATAAGCTGACAGGGTTTCTGGCCTCCGTTATCGGCAGTCCGGAGCTGTGCGGCCTCATCAAGGGCCTTGGTGGCGCCTTTGGACTGATTTTAGGCATGGTGGGCAGCTGCGCCTTGGTGCTGCTGGTGTCCGTTCTGGCCTCCGCGGCCGTGGTGACCGCATGATGGCGGCGGCGCGGACGTGGCTGACGGCGGTGGTGGCTGTGACGCTGCTGCTGTCTGTTTTACAGATGCTGGTGCCGCCGGGAAACCTGCGGGAGATCGCGTCCTTTGTAGGCGGACTGATTCTGCTGGCGGTGATGATGCAGCCTTTGCTGCGGATCGACCTGTCGGATGTTCAGCTGGATTTTTCCGCATATCAGGAGACGTTGGAACAACGGCAGGCGGAATTGGAAAATACCCGGCAGGAAGAACTGACATCTCTCATAGAAACCGAAACAGCAGCATATATATCGGACAAGGCAAAGAGCATGGGCCTGACCCTCCGGGTCCGCGTCACGGCGGAAATGGGCGGCAGCGGTGTGCCGGTGCCGGTCCGGGCGGAGCTGACGGGGCCGTGGTCCGGGCCGCTGTCCGGGTGGCTGGAAACGGAGCTGGGCCTTCCGGCGGAAAGACAGGTGTGGAATGAAAACTGAAGGAGTGCGGAAGCTATGGGACCGATACAAATACGCGGCGCTGATCCTAGCGGTGGGCGCTGGGCTGCTGTTATGGCCCGGTGGGACCGGGCCCACGGCACAGACTGGGCAAAGCGAAGCGCCACCGGCATACGAAGCGGCAGAGAATTTACAGACGCAGATGGAGGAGATCCTGGGGCAGATCCAGGGCGTGGGGACAGTGCGGGTGCTGCTGACCATGGATACCGATGGGGAGCGGCAGCTGGCCCAGAACATGGAACTGCAGTACAGCGGCAGCGCGGCGGCACCGGAGGACTATTCCAGGACCTCGGAGCCGGTGCTTCTGGACGGCGGCGACAGGGAAGAGACGGTGGTGACTCAGACGGCCTATCCCACTTACCGTGGGGCGTTGGTGGTGTGTCAGGGCGGGGACCGGGCAGACGTGAAGCTGGCAGTCACCGCGGCGGTGTCCGCCTTGACCGGACTGCCCAGCGACCGCGTCACCGTGGTAAAATGTCAGTGATTATCTGGAGGAGGAAAGGACCTATGAGCGGAAATACCAAGCGGAACATTGTGGTGGCCACCATGGCGGTGCTGGTGTGCGCGGCGGTGGGACTGAACTGGAAATACTCCGGCCAGGAGGCCGCCCAGCAGGCGGAGGAGACCGGAACGAAGATCCTGGGGGAGGCCGCCCTGGTCTCCGGCCAGGACGGGGAGAATCTGGCAGAGGACACGGTCTATGAGGGGGACGATTATTTTGCCTCCGCCCGGCTGACCCGCCAGCAGGCCCGGGACAGCGCCATCTCCCTTTTGGAGGACGCCGCCCAGCAGGAGGACGCAGACCAGTCCGTGGCCAATCAGGCGTCGGAAAGCATCCAGGTGCTGGCCTCCTACACCTTGAAGGAAGCCCAGATTGAAAACCTGGTGACGGCCAAGGGCTATGCCGACTGCGTGGCCTTTATGGGGGACGACTCCCTCAGCATCGTGGTATCCAAGGAGGACGGGACCCTGGATGCTTCCGACGTTGCCAAAATCACGGACATCGCTATGACGGAGACCGGCTATGCCGCCAGCGCCATCCGGATCATGGCGGCAAATTAGCTGTTGTAATTTTCTGAATTGCATGGTAGAATAACACATTAGAAATGAAGTTCGTTGTCACGATACAAAAAGGAGAATCACAATGGCTGAAAACAAGGGCTATATGACGCTGTCTGATGAAAAGGGAAGCATCCACATTTCCGAGGAGGTCATCGCCGCCATCGCGGTGGGGGCCGTCCGTGAGGTGGAGGGCGTTTCCGGCATGATGGGCAGCCTGGGCACCAGCGTCGCCGACCTGATGACCAGCAAGAAGGGCGCACAGAAGAACGGCAAGGGCGTAAAGATCGAGATGACGGAGACCGGGCTGATCCTGGACCTGTATCTGACGGTGGCCTATGGCCACGCCATCCCCGAAGTGGCGGAGAACGCCCAGAAGGCTGTGGCCTCCGCCGTCAGCGACATGACGGGCTGCAATGTGGAGACCGTGAACATCCACGTAGGCGGCGTGACCCTGGCCTGAGAGGCCCCCAACAAGAGAGAAAAGGACGAGAGACGTTATGGTACGGAACACTGCACGGGAAATTGCCGCGCACCTATCCTATGAACTGAGTTTTACTGACAAGACCGTGGATGAGCTGCTGAAGGAACGGCTGACGCCGGAGGCCTTTGCGGAACTGGCGGAGGAGGACCCTCTCTACGCCGACGCCCCCAACGCCAAGCAGGTGGCCTATATCACCCGGCTGGTGAAGGGCGTGGATGAACACGCTGCGGAGCTGGACGGCTACATTGCAAAGTATGCCAAGGGCTGGAAGTTCTCCCGGATTCCCCTGGTGGCCTCCGCCATCATGCGGGTGGCCATGTATGAGATTTTGTACATGGAGGACATCCCCAACGGCGCCGCCATCAACGAGGCGGTGGAGATCGCCAAAAAGTACGAAACGCCGGAAACGGTCAAATTCATCAACGGCATCCTGGGCAGCTTTGTGCGGGAGGAGATCTCCCAGTAACTCACAAAACCGGCAGAGCGGACGCGGCACAGGCCGCAGGCCGCTCTGCTTTTTGCGTTGTTTGCCATGCGAAGGAGAAAAACATGGAGCAGAGGAACCGGGGGATTGACCTGCTGCGGATGGCCGCCATGTGGATGGTGGTCATTCTGCATATTCTGAATAAGGGCGGCGTGCTGGAAGCCGCGGCGCCGCTGTCGGCAGGACGGGAGACCGCCCGGCTGCTGGAAATTGCCGCCTACTGCGCCGTGAACTGCTACGGACTGATTTCCGGCTACGTAGGGGTGGGACACCGGTTCCGGTACAGCGGGGCCATCGCCCTGTGGCTGCGGGCGGCGTTCTATACGCTGGGCATCACGGCGGCCTTTGCCCTGTTGATGCCGGGGAGCGTCAACGGCGACCGGGTGCTGCGGGCTTTTCTGCCGGTGCTGTTCCGGCAGTACTGGTATGTGACGGCCTACTTCGGCATGTGCCTGTTCATTCCGTTTTTCAATCTGCTGCTGGAACGGCTGACACGACACCAGGCAAAGGTTCTGGCGTTGTCCATTGTGGTGGTGTTTTCCGTTCTGCCAACTCTGCGGCAGAAGGATGTGTTCCTGACGGACAACGGCTACAGCGTGCTGTGGCTGTCCTGCTTGTATCTGCTGGGCGGTATCCTGCGGCTGCACGGCAGGCAGGAGCGAAAGCTGCTCCGCTGGGCGGCGGTGTATCTGGGGTGCGTGCTGGTGACCTGGCTTGTCAAGCTGGCAGGGGACCGGCTGTGGATGGGCC
>URTS01000071.1 GCA_900550685.1 uncultured Oscillibacter sp.
GGGGACGCTTTTTCAATAACCGCGCTGCTTCAGGCTGCTGACAAGCTGCACATAAAATTCCCGGACGTCAAAGCCGGGGATGTTCTCCCGGTTCAGGTCGATCACATCCCCATGGGAAATGCCCCGCTTTCCCTGGGGTTCCAGCAGGGTGAACCGGCTGCCCCACTTGGCGGACTCCACCGACACCAGCCCATCGTTCTGACCGTCAAAATGGCGGACCACCGGATAGGTGGCGTTCAGGGGAAATCTGCCGTTCCGGGCCGCCCGGCACCAGGACATCACGCTCTCATACACCACGCCCGGCATATCCGGCGTTTCCGCGTTCCGGGCCAGGCAGGCGGACTCCGTCAGGTCCGTCACCGCCGCCAGAAAGTCCGGATCTTCGTCACCCAGGTGCTTCACCGCACCATTATAGGCGGCAGCCACCCTTTCCCTGACCGCCTCCGGCACCTTGTTCAGCAGGTACTCCGCGTAGATGCAGCCCCGGTGGGGCGTGTTGATGGTGGTCAATGTGGCCACATAGGGCGCCATACCCTCATGTGAAATGGCGGCCCTGGCATCCAGCCCGCCTTTGGAGTGGGCAATGATGTTCACCTTTTCGCAGCCGGTCTCCTTGAGGATGGCCCGGATACGGTCAGCCAGTTCCCGGCCGCTGTCCTCCACCGAGGCGGCGGACTGCTGTTGGCCGTAAAACACTTGGGCACCGTTGCGCTTCAGTTCCCTGGGGATCCGGCCCCAGTAGTTCAGATACTTGAAGTCACGGAAAAACACACCGTGGACCAGGAGGATGGGATATTTCGTCCGGCAGACCTCGCTTTCCGCCCGGACCTCATCCAACTCCCACTTCTCCGTCTCAAATTCCGCCTCCCGGCCGGTGAGGCGGATGATCTTCGCCAGATACCAGATATTCACCCCGGGGATCCACCACACCAGCGCCGCCAGGATCCGGGTCCCGATGCCCAGCTGCACAGAGGTCAGGTAGACCCGGATCATGCCGTTCCAGAACAGCACAGCCTCAATCAACACAGCCCACAGGACCCCGGCAATCACAGTTGGCAGGGTGATCCCGGCAAGATGCCCGGAACGCCAGGACAGCAAAAACCACACCTGTGCCGCCGTTGTCGCAGCTGCGGAGATCACAAACAGCCGCAGAAGCTCACAGCCGCTGGCTAAGTACCAGAGACGTTTGTCAAATTCCGGCTTTGGTATAGGCCGCACATTGAAATAGAGAAATTCGGCCAAGAGCACCAGCGTTATGATACGCAGGCCCCGGTGTTCCAGACAGTCCAGGGTCACCTGATTGGCCGTAACCGCGCAGACGAACGAGAGAACGATCCTCCGCAGCGTCACAGGAACACCTCGTTCTTTTTCGGCTCCGTGAAATGATGTTCCAGCATGGCCACATGGGACAAAAAGGCGGCATCGTCAAAGTATTTGGCGTGTTTCGTGCATTTCCGGACGCAGGCCTGGCACTTGATGCAGGTGCCGGGAACGCTGCACACATCGCTGGGGTCAATGGCCCCCATGGGGCACACCCGGGCGCAGGCGCCGCAGTTGGTGCACCGGGACGGGTCCGTCAGAGGCTTGGCTTTCAGGAACTTGGCAGGCTGGCCGTCGGTGCCCTTGGGGACGTAATAGGGGGCTTCCGCGTCCCCAGGAACCGCAACGGGAGCCGGAATATCCGTTAAGCATTTTACCTTGTCAGCAATTGTTTTTGCAAAGGTCCGCATTTCTTTTCGGTCGTCCCAATCAGGGCGGCCCGCCGCCAGCTTGTCCGTGAAGGCATGGCGGCCTACAAAGGCTCCGCCTGCCAGCGTATGAAATCCGTCCGCTTCCAGAACCGCGCATAACTCCGCCAGAGCGTTGTCATAGGACCGGTTTCCGAAGGTCACGATGGCCGCCGCCAACGCGCCGTTGCCGTGAAGGCGGGCCTTGAGATCCGGCAGGATCTTGTTAGGAAGCTTTCCCGCGTAGGTGGGCGTGCCCACCACCACCAGATCCGTGTCGGCAAACACATAGTCCTGCTCCCGTTCCGCAGGCTTGGTGAATGGCAGCCGCTCCCATGGGACGTCCAACTGCTCCGCCAGCGTCTCCGCAAAGGTGGCAACGGTTTTTTCCGTATTTCCCGTGGCACTGAAATACAGGGCGCATACACGCTTGATCTCCATAGTCTCCTCCTTTTGCCAAAACAGGCACCCGCAAGGGTGCCTGTTTGAAATTCACAGGGAAAAATCTTCCTCTTTCAGCTTGGCGGTGTCCAGAGAAGCCGGACGGGGCGGTACCCGCTTCAAAGGATCGTAGTGAAACCCTCTGCAATGGTGCTCCACTGGAACGATACCGTGCTTCACGCACATAACGTCCGTTTCGCTGATCTGCTGCCCTCGCTGGCAGTAGGCGCAGCGGGGATCGATATTCTTACGAAACAGCTTCACCGTACCTCTCCCCTTTCTTACAGCGCGTCCAGACGGATAGCTTCGTTCTCCGCGGCAGCGTGAATCCGGGATACCGGATGCTCGTAGCTGTCGATGATCTTGGTGGCCATGGGGTCCTCCAGTTCCTTCTGGATGGTGCGCCGCAGGTTCCGGGCGCCGTAGGTCCGGGAGAAGGACTTTTCCACCAGGAACTCTACCAGGCTGTCATCATAGGTAAAGGTGATGCCCTTGTCGCCCAAGGAGGTGACCAGCTCGCCCAGCATGATCTTGGCGATCTCCTTGAAGTTCTCCTTGGACAGGCGGTTGAAGGTAATAACGGCGTCCACGCGGTTGATGAACTCCGGCCGCAGGAACTGCTGCAGCGCCTTCATGGCCTTGTCGGCGTCCTGCTGAGTCTGACTGCGGTCAAAGCCCACTGTGCCGCCGTCCTGATTGCCGCTGCCGGCGTTGGAGGTCATAACAATGATGGTATTTTCAAAGTTGACCCGGCGGCCGTGGGAATCGGTGATCTCGCCGTCATCCAGAATTTGCAGCAGCACGTTCAGCACGTCGGGATGGGCCTTTTCGATCTCGTCGAACAAAATGACGGCATAGGGCTTCCGGCGGATCTTCTCCGTCAGCTGGCCTGCCTCGTCATAGCCCACATAGCCCGGCGGGGAGCCCACGATCCGGGATACGGAGTGCTTCTCCATAAATTCCGACATATCCAGCCGGATCAGGGCGTCCGGGGTGTTGAAGAGGTCTACTGCCAGCTGCTTCACCAGTTCGGTCTTGCCCACACCGGTGGAGCCCACGAAAATAAAGCTGACAGGTTTGCGCTTGGGGCTGATGCCCACACGGCCCCGCCGGATGGCGGAGGAGACGGCGTGGACCGCCTCATCCTGACCGATGATGTGCTGCTTCAGCCGCTCCTCCAGCCGGGCCAGGCGCTGGTACTCACGTTCCTGGATCTGGCTGGCGGGGATCTTGGTCCACAGCTCGATGACATGGGCGATATTCTCCATGGTCAGCTGGGGATCGCCCTTCAGCAGCAGATTATTCAGTTCCGTCTGCCGCTGCAGAATTTTGCTTTTCAAGGTGGCGATCTGCTCGTAATCCGGCTCCACGCCCTCCTGGGCCCCCTGCTCTTCCAACAGGGAACGCTCCTTTTCGAAGTCCTCGATCTCCCGCTGAAGCTGCATCCGCCGGGAGATGTCCGGGTCCTTCAGGTTCAGGTCGGAGCAGGCCTCGTCAATAAGGTCGATGGCCTTGTCCGGCAGGAAGCGGTCCGTGATGTACCGCTCGCTGAGCAGGACCGCCTGCCGCAGGATGCCGTCGGAGATCTTGACCCCGTGGTAGGCCTCATAATTGGGGGCCAGACCCTTCAGGATCTTGATGGAGTCCTCAATGGAGGGCTCGTTTACCGTCACCGGCTGGAAGCGGCGCTCCAGGGCGCTGTCCTTTTCGATAGATTTGCGGTATTCGTTGAAGGTGGTGGCGCCGATCACCTGAATTTCGCCCCGGGACAGGGCGGGCTTCAGGATGTTGGCGGCGTTCATGCTGCCCTCCGCGTCGCCTGCGCCCACAATGTTGTGGATCTCGTCGATCATCAGGATGATGTTGCCCAGCTTCTTGACCTCGTCAATGAGGCCCTTCATCCGCTGCTCAAACTGGCCCCGGAACTGGGTGCCGGCCACCAGGGCCGTCAGGTCCAGGAGGTAGACCTCCTTGTCCCGCAGCTTAAAGGGCACATCCCCCGCCACGATCCGCTGGGCCAGGCCCTCGGCAATGGCGGTCTTGCCTACGCCGGGTTCACCGATGAGGCAGGGGTTGTTCTTCTGGCGGCGGTTCAGGATCTGGATGACCCGCTCGATCTCCTCCGCCCGGCCGATGACCGGGTCCAGCTTGCCCTCCTTGGCCTTGCGGTTCAGGGAGATGCAGTAGCCCTCCAGGAACTTCCGCTTGCCGTTGGGCTTGCCCTCCTTCTTCTCCCGGCGGCTGCCCTCCTCCGCGGGGGTCTCTTCCTTGGGAGCGGGCTCGCCGCTGTTGTTGAACAGGCGGTTCAGAAACGGGAAGGTGGCGGTTTTGCCGGATTCCTCGTCATCCTCGCCGCCGGGCAGGTCCTCCACATTGTCAATGGAATCCATGGCCTGCATCATCTCGTTGTTCAGGTTGTCCAGGTCCTCGTCCGTGATGCCCATGCGCTGCATCATGTCGTTCACCTGGGGCAGTCCCAGGCTCTTGGCGCACTTCAGGCACAGGCCCTCATTGATGGTCTTGTCCCCTTCCATCCGGGTGATGAACACCGTGGCAATATTCTTCTTACATCTGGAACAAAGTGTTGGCTGCATAGTTACCTCCGTATCCCCGGTCCGCCGGACGGGGGAAGTGTTTATAGGGACGCCAGCAGGCCCAGGGGGCCCACCGCCGTGAAAAAGCGAAGCAAATAGGTTTCTTCCGTGGGCAGTTCAATGCCGAAATGGGGCAGCAGCCAGATCAGCAGCCACACCACCATCATGCCCTCCAGCAGGCCCAGCAGGGCGCCGCCCAGGGTGTTGACGCTGGAGAGAAGTGGCAGCCGCAGAAGCATACTAATGCCCAGGGAGGCCACGTGCAGCACCGCTCCCAAGGCCAGGAACAGCAGCACGTACAAAATGGCGTAGGCGAAGCTCTCCACCAGCTCCCGGGCCACTGCCGCGGCAATGGCCTTGGCCGTAGCGGCGATGGTGTTCTCCGCCTGACGCTCCAGCGCGCCCCGCAGCTTTTCCATCAGGCCCGTGCGGTCCAGGAGATTTTTCAGATTGTCCGGCAGAAGCTCTTCCAGGGTCTGCCCCTGCTCCTCCGTCCGCTCCGCCAAGGTTTTTTCCACCTTGGCGGCGATCCGTTCCTCGATTTTTGGCGTAGCCCAGTCGGAGACCGGCTGGGTCAGGGCTTTCGCCCCCAGGTTGGCTCCGATCATGGCCAGGATCAGCACAATGACGCCGGAGAGGGACAAAAACAGGCCCCGCCAGGTGCCCCGCAGAATGGCGGTCAGCAAAATGGCCGCGATCAGCACGTCCAATATTATAGCAGGTGTCATGGGTCTTGCCTACCTTTCTGCATGAAAACAAATTGTAAACTCCGCTGTAAATTCTGCCCTTTATGGCAAAAACAGCTGGGCGGAGTCCGACGCAATCATCAGCACGGAGCCGTCCGCCCTTGTCAGGACCTCCCGGGTGTGCTCCGGTCCGTGGAGGGTGGCGTAAATCTGCAATTCCCGGTTGTAAATCACCAGACGGTCCTCATACAGCACGGAGAGATACCGTCCATTGGCGGACAGGGACCGGACCTCCTCGGAGATGTCCAGACTGGCGATCTCCGTCCCCTGGTCGTCCACCGTCACCAGACGGCCCACGCTGCCGGATTGGTATCGGTTCAGCAGCAGGGCGGTGAAATCGTCGCCCCCCAGGTCGTATTCCCGGAGGTAGGCCCCGCCGTAGGAATAGGTCCCCAGCAGCTTGCCGGAGGCACTGCCTGCCGTGAGGCAGGTGTCCGTCACCGTCAGGATATTGCCGCCCTGGCAGCCCATAGCCGTCACCAGGCCGTCAGAGACTACGTAATCCGCCGTCACCTCCGCTTCGCCGGGCTGGGTCAGGTCGTAAAATACCACATCGCTGATAAAGGTCCCCTCTTCCTGGCCCATCAGCACCACGGCCAGGGATTTTCCGTCCTCCGTAACGCATGCGTCTGCCACAAAGCGGCGGTGGGCATTGACCTCCGCCAGCTGAACGCCGTCGGCGGTGTAGACGTCCACACAGCCCTTGGTGCCGCTGACCTGGGCCGTCACCGCCAGCATCCCGGCGCTGTTCAGCGTGGCGGAAACAATGGGGCCTCCGGCGGTCAGGCTCATCTGCGCGCCGTTTTCATCCAGCACATACAGCGCCGTGCCGCCGATATCGTAGGCAACCGCCTTTCCGCCCCCCTGTCTCAGGGCCGGGGCGGACATCTGTACATTGGCGCTCCAGATCTCATTTCCGTCCGTTCCCAGCAGCCGCAGGGCCGTGTCGGACAGAATCACCAGGCTTCCGTCCCCCACCTCCGCAAAGCGGTTGCTGTTGTCGGAATCGAACTGATAGACGGTCTTTTCACTGGCAGCGGCGCTGCTGCCGTAGGCAAAGTACCGCCGCAGGGCGTCCAGGCCGGTGCCGTCCCGCCAGGCCGCCACCAGGACAATGCCCAGCACCAGGATCAGCACCAGCAGAAAAATCAGGAAATTCCGCAGAAGATGCCGCTTTTTCTGCGGCTCCTCCCGCTCCCCGTCGTCGTCATTCCAAATGTCTTTTGTCGTATTCTCAGCCATTGAGCCGTTCATCCTCATACCAAAGTCTTGTCAAATACAGTCCGCCGGGGGGCACCGTGGGCCCCGCCAGGGTCCGGTCCCGGCTCTCTAAAATCGCCGGGATGTCCTCCGGCAGGAACTTGCCCTCAGCGGCGTAGAGCACCGTACCGGTGATGGCCCGCACCATGTTATAGAGAAAGCCGTCGGCGCAGACCTTCAGTTCCAGCAGCTCGCCGCTGCGGGTCACGTCGCACCAGTAGATGGTGCGGACCGTGGTTTTTGTCTCCGTGCCCACGCTGCGGACCGCCGCGAAATCGTGTGTGCCTACGAACTGGTGGGCCGCCCGGTTCAGAAATTCCTCGTCCAGCCGCTTGGGGTAAAAATAGGCTCGGTTTACATAAAACGGATTCTTCACCCGGGAGTTGTAAATGCGGTAGGTATACTCCTTTTTCAGGCAGGAGCCGATGGCGTTGAAGTCCTCCGCCACCTCCAGCGCCTGGCTGACGGCGATGTCCTCCGGCGTGTGGGTGTTGACGGCAAAGGGCAGCCGTTCCAGGGGAATGCGGCTCTCCGTGCGGAAGTTGGCGATGTACCGCTCCGCGTGAACCCCGGCGTCCGTCCGGCCGCAGCCGGTGAGGTGCACCGGCGCACCGGTGATCTTTTCCAGCGCCTTCTGCAGCGTTTCACAGACGGTGACGGCGTTTTTCTGCACCTGCCAGCCGTGGTAGGCCGTTCCATTATACATCAGTTTCAGTGCGATATTGCGCATATTGTCTCCTTTTGCGGCGCTGCCGCATGATTAATCCCAGGAAACTTCCACATTATAGTCCGTAACCGGTTGGATCTCCGCTATGTCCCCATTCGTTCCGATCTCATAGGTACGGACGGTAAAGTCATAAGAAAGACCGAAGCTGTCCTGGCAGAGCAGGTGAATCTCGATCGTATCGGACTGACAGGGAATTTCCAGCTTGTTCTCCGCCGCGTCCGGGGCATAATATTCTTTATCGGGATCGCTGTAGGCTATAGACTCTTCTAAAAGTTTTGCCGGGATCTCCTGCACTACGTCTCCGTTTTTCAGCACCTGAAAAACAGGATCGATGACCTTCGCGCCGTACTGCTTTTCCAGTTCCACATCAAGTCCGATCTCCATACAGGCGCTCTCTTTTCTATAGGACGGACCTGCAACGCTGCCGTTGCCGAGGCTCACCAGCGGCAGCAGCATGGCAATATCGCTGTAGCCAGTGACCTCTTCCCGGCTGGTCTGTCCACCGGTCGTGATGCGCACCGCAAAGGTCACCCCTCCGGTCTGCTCCACCGGCAAGCTCACCGGCGCGGTGAACACGCCGTCCGCCCCGGTCATGGGCTGCTCCGCGGTTTGGCCGTTCTGTGTCGCCAACAGCGTCACCGCCGTGTCCGCCGTCCAGCGGCGGAGGGTGATCTTCATATCGGCCTGCAAAGTGTGGTTCTCCGAATCCAGGCCGGTGGGTTCCAAGGAGAAATCCGCCAGATTCTCCGTCTGCTCCCGCTGCTTTGCGGACAGGTCCGTGATCTGATTATCCATATCGGAAAGCCGCCATGCGATACCGTCCAACTGACTTTTCAGGATCGTCTGCGTATCTACCAGCTCCGCCCGGGTCATAAGCAGAGCAATCAGTAGCACCGCGTTCAGTGCCAGAGAGACGATCTGAAACCATTTCCCCTTCATAAAGCAGCCCCTTTCCCTGCAAAGCAGTTTAACTTTACACCATTTGGAAATTCTGGGATTTTGTCAAATATATCTCTTATTCCGCCCAGGTGACTGTGGGCCTGCCGGAAATAGGATACCGCTCCGTGCCGTCCCACTTCCAGGTCAGGATTTTGAACAGGGGAAACTCGTAGCGGAGGCCCGCATCGTCCGTACAGGCATAGCACAGCCCCATCCGGTCCCCCTCGGTGCAGTCAGCACCCACACTTTCGCAGGGCTCCCCATTGACCAGCAGGCTGGAATCCCCGTCCCCGGCCTTCTTTCCGGTAAAGACCAGCTTTCCGTTCCGGTAGAGCCGGAACTCACCGTCCCGGCCCTGAGCCTCCCCGCCTGCCGGGTCCGCCAGTTGAACGTCAAAGTCGCATACGTAGAATTTCTGTTCTTCGCTGTTGAAGTGATAGGAGGTGCCCTCGCTGTCAAGCCGCAGGGGCAGCAGGTCCGTGATGGAACCGCTGCTGAACAGCACGGTGTCATCCGCCGACCGCAGTTCCAGCCCCCTATCCAGGTCCAGAGGGAAAGTCAGAGTCCCGGCGTAGGTCCCATCCGCCTGCTGCTTGAGACTGGCCCATTGCCATGCCATCCGATAGGCTTCTCCCGGCTGGCAGAGGCCAATATCAACGTAGTAGTCCTCCAGTCCCGGGACCTCCGCCGCCGTTTCCAGGGTCAGCATACGGGTCTCCGGGTCCACAGAAGAACTGAGGATCTTCGCGGAGGGCACGGCAGGTACTTCCGGCTCTTCCACCTTTTCAGCATCGTCCAGCCGGGCCGTCAAATCAGCGTTTTCCCGCCGCAGTTCCTGCAGCTGTCCGTTCTGCTGTGCCCAAAGGACACCCAGAACACAGCAGCAGAGGATCGCCGCCAGGCCGACACCGTTCCGTTTCAGAAACTCCATATCCGACCTCCTGTGTCGTTTTTTAGGCCCCCAGCTTCCGCAGGAGCACCACCAGCACCAGGATCACCACGCCGCCTGCCAGGGCGATGTAGTCCCGCCGCTGATATTCCAGCACGTGGAGCTTGGTGCGGCCCTCGCCGCCGTGGTAACAGCGGCACTCCATCGCCGTGGCCAGTTCATCCGCCCGGCGGAAGGCGCTGATGAACAGCGGCACCAGAATGGGCACCAGGGCCTTGGCCTTCTGGAAGATGCTTCCGCTTTCAAAGTCGGCGCCACGGGCCTTCTGAGCAGACATGATCTTGTCCGTCTCCTCGATCAGGGTGGGGATGAACCGCAGGGCAATGGCCATCATCATGGCCAGCTCGTGGACCGGCACATGCACCTTTTTCAGGGGATTCAGCAGGGATTCCAACCCGTCCGTCAGCCGGATGGGGCTGGTGGTGTAGGTCATCAGGAAGGTGCCCATCACAAGCAGCATGATGCGGACCACCATGAAAACCGCTGTCTGGATGCCCTTGACGGACACCCGGATGATGCCCCAGGTGAAGAGGTAGCTCTCTGCCGGGGTGAAGCAGATATTCAGCACGCCGGTGAACACAATGATGACCACCAGGGGCTTCAATCCCCGCACCAGGGACTTCAGTCCCACATGGGATACCTTTACGCACCCGGCCAAGGTGGCGGCCATCACCAGATAGCCCAC
>URTS01000072.1 GCA_900550685.1 uncultured Oscillibacter sp.
CCGTCTGGGCTAGAAGGGTATGGTCGCACTTGCTCAGAATGTCTTTCAGTTCCATAAAATTCCCCTTTTAGCTTCTATCGGTCTCCTCAAGGAGTCCCAACAGGTTTTTTTTCAGTTCTTCGATCGTGTACATCCGCCGATCCCACAACGAGCAGTCCTCCACATCATAGGGGGAGATCAGCCAAGTGGCTGCCCCGGCGGTTTTTCCTGCATAGAGATCGTAATAGCCCTGATCGCCGATAAACAGCATTCTTTCGGGAGCAACTGCCCAATTTCGCATCCGCTGAGGGAAAGTGCGGGGTTTATCGGCATCGAAAACCACCTCGTCAAAGCAGTCATCCAGCTTCAGATGCCGCAGCAGATTCCGCCCCGGCCCGTCCATGGCGTTGGAGCACACCGTCAGATAGATGCCGCTCCGGCGGAGCTCCGTCAAAATTTCCCGCAGCTCCCCATCCGGCACCGGACCGAACTCCGCGCTGACCAGATCCGCTCTGGCCTGCCGGAATCGGGTCCAGAAGGCATCTCCTTCCCAGCCGATGCGTCTTGCCAGATACATGGACAGGGTCCAGCCGTCGGAGAGATACGTATACTGCGTGCGGTCAAAATAATCGGTCGGATCCGGGAGTAAAAGCGCCGCCTTCGAGGAAACCGCAAACAGATCCTCCGGTGTCTGTGGATGGCTCGCCGCCTGCTTGGGCACAAACCGCCCGCAGCGGAGCTGCGGATCCCGTCCAGCCAGGATCTGCTCCACACGGCTCTGAAGCGCCGGAATCCACGGGGCGTAGGGCGTATCCGCGAAAAAGTGGGAGATGATCCGGGGATAGATGACCCGGTCCTGATACAGGGTCCCGTCCAGATCAAAGCAGATGGTCTCAGGCCGCCGCGTCTCCATGGTCATACCAGCAGATCCAGCGGAGCGCCGTCCATGCCTTCCGGCTGGATCCCCATCATTTTCAGGATGGTGGGCGCTTCGTCCACCAGCCGCCCGTTTTCGACGACCGCGCCCTTTTTCGCGGCGGGGCCGCAGATGATAAAGGGAGGTTTGTCACCCTTTTCCGGCAGATGGCCGTGGTTGGCGTTGGAGAGCTTATAGGCTTTCATCTCGCTGACCGGCGTGGCCGCCTGCGTCTGATCCGTCAGCTTGCTGAAGGTCGCGGACGCCCCCGCCTCCAGCACGAAGTCAAATTCGCCGGTCAGGCGCATAGCCGCGGCTTCCTCCTTGGTAAAGACGCGCTCAATATAGCGGGGATACTTCTTCTGCAGGGCCAGCAGCTGCCGGTAAACCTCCTCCCGGTCCATCTCCGGCTGGAGGTAGATCTGCGCGCTGAGTCCGCACTGGGCCGCAAAAACGTGATAGCGGGTCACCCGGCCGTTTTCCTGCTCCAGCCAGCCCATATCCCGGAATACGGAATTTATATGGAACATTTCCGTGCAGGGCAACTGACCGTGGTCGCCCAGCAGCACGATATTGGTGTTCTCCACACCGCCGGTCTCGTCCAGCGCATCCAGCACCCGGCCGATCTGCTGATCTACAAAATCAAACGCCCTGACCAGCTCCGGGCTGTGGACACCAAGCTTATGCCGCTGGTGGTCCACATAGGAGAGGTGTAGCAGCATGAGATCCGGCTGGTGTTTCCGGATGATGTCCACGGCGCACTGGGCGGCAAATTCGTCCATCTGCGGCGTTTTCATCCAACAGAGCATATGCTTGTTCGCTTCAAAGATCTCTGCGGCGGCAGGGCTGTCGGCCTGCTGGAACCACGGCGCCGGATCGTCCTTCTCCTCCGGCGCCCAGATCTCTCCGATGTTGTAGTCCGCTCCGCTGGCACCCATCACCGGCCATGTCACCGTAGCGGTGGAAAGGCCATTGGCCTTGGCGTAGTCGATCAGCGTGGGAACGCGGATGTCCCTGCGGAACCAGTACCAGTCCGCACGGCCCTCCGCGCAGGGCTGAAACCGCTCATTGTTGCAGATGCCGTGGCGGTCTGGATAGCAGCCCGTGGCGATGGTCGTATGGCAGGGATATGTCAGCGTCGGATAAATGCAGAGGATATCCTTGGCGCAGGCGGCACCCTCCATGATCCGCCCCAGGTGGGGCAACTGCCGCAGGCGGGGAATATCCGCCGTGATCAAGGCATCAATGGAAATCACAAGTGTTCTGTTCATTCTTCGTCCTCCTTCATACGCTCTGCAAGCTCCTGCTCCATTGCCTGACGCCAGAGTGCCTCGTCAGGTCCCAGATCCGCCTCTGGCGCGACCTTGGCGGACTCCGTTAGGAAATGCTCGATCCCTCTGCCAAGGCGCTGGCCTTCGATGGTATGCCGGTCAAAGATGTAATCCGGTAGGTCGAACGCTTCGCCGTCACGGATGCGCCGCTTCGTCACGCTGCTGAGCAGGCTGGACCCGCGCTCTTTCCGGCAGGCGCAGAGGTATCGCACTGCGTGGATAAACAGCAGCGTATAGTCCGACGTATCCCGGGGAAACCGGCGGCTGATGCTCCACAGGGCCTCCACCACCACCGGCGCCACCGGCTGTCCAAGGCCGATATCCTCCGCGCTGATGATTTTCAGCCGCTGCCAGAGGTATTCTGTCATCTCCTCACCGACGAGATACAACTCATAGGCTGCTCTGGCGGCCTGCTCCGTTTTTCCCCGCCGGATAAATTTCTGCAATGCGGAGATCACGACATCCGCCGGCTGTCCGCTGGCTGTCACGATATCATGATACAGTATCTCCATGCACCCTCAAACTCCTTTCATGAAAGAAATGCAGACTGGTTCCCCCCAGTCTGCATTTCTGTGTGTGGGGTTGTTCAGTTGAGTCCCACGGTCTGCTTCAGATTGTTCAGAGCGGTCTCGGGCTCTACGCCGTTGTCCGCTACTTCCTGCATCATGGTCTTCACTGCGCTGTTCACGGCGCTGGAGGTCGTGACTCCGTTGGTAAATGCAGGCTCATAGAAGTAGCAGCTGCTCTGGCTGACACCGGCGGTCAGGAAGTCGTGACCGTCCGCCACATAGTTCTGATACTCCTGGCTGTCCACAACGGACTGACGGATCGGCAGATAGCCGGTGCCGCCGGTGACAACCGCCAGGTTGGCCTCATAGGAGGTCATGAACTTCATGAATTCATAGGAGGCATAGGCTTTCTCCGCGTCGCCGGTGGTGTTCAGCGCCACGATCACGTGGCCTGCGCACAGGTTGGCGGCGGTGTCGCTGCTGACCTGGGGAATGGGTGCGGTAGCCCAGTTCAGATCCGGATTCTTACTGGGGATGTAGCTGGCCTCCACGCTGTCGCCAATGTACATGGGGATCTGCTCATTGGCAAAGGGGCCGGAGAAGAACATATCCTCGCCTGCGGTGCGCCAGATGCCGCGGTCAACATTGTCCTTCCAAAGGTTCAGGACCTTCAGAGCCACGTCCGCATCCTCGTTGGCAAAGTAGATGTTGCCGTTCTGATCGGTATAGCGTCCGCCGAACTGCTTCACCAGCGTCATGAAGCTGCCTGCCAGATTGTCCCAGCCGAAGGCGGGGGCGCCGGTGATCTCACGGATCTTGCTGCAGGTATCCACCATCTCGTCCCAGGTGGTGGGGACCGTCAGGTTGTTCTTCTCGAAGAAGTCCACGTTGTAATAGAGGACCTCAGAGTAGGAATGGATGGGCAGAGAATAGGTGCCCTCCTTCTCATAGTTGGAGTTGGCGTTCCGCAGACCCTCGAAAATGTCGTTATAATCGCTGATGCCCACATCGGGGTCGCTGATGTAGGGAGCCAGATCCACCACATAGTCGGTCTGGAGGTAATCCGCCACATAGGGACGGAGGGCCAGCGTCACGTCCGGCGCGTTGCCGGCCTTGATCGCCGCAATGACGTTGGAGTACAGCTCGGAGCTGCTGCCGTTAAAGGTGGGAACCACTGTGATCCCCTTCTCCTGTCCCACGGTGTCGTTGAACTCCTTGATCAGGTTTTCCAGGATCTCGGCGTGGACGGGGTTGGAAATGGAGTGCCAGAACTGGATCTCCACCGGAGAGGAGATCTCCTTCACCAGTGTATCCTCCTTCTGCGTGCCGCTGCCGGCAGCAGCCTGCTCTCCGGTTTTGGAACCGCAGGCAGCCAGCGACAGAGCCATGGTCATTGCTAAAAACAAGCTGACGATCTTTTTCATAAAAATGCTCCTCCTGTAAAACTTGGTTTTCTGAAAGTGTTGCTATATTGTGCATGGCCGCCCTGCAGCCACGCGGTCAACCTTTGATGCCGCCCCGGGAAACGCCTTCGATGATCTGCTTGTGGAATGCCAGATAAAACAGCAGCATGGGCAGCAGGACGATGGTGGCGCCGGCCATCTGCAGATTGACCTGAGAGCTGACTGCGTCCCGGAAATGCAGCAGACCGATAGCCATGACCCGGTGGGCGTCGTCCTTGGAGACCATCAGGGGCCAGATGAACGAGTTCCACTGGCTGATAAACGTCAGAATGCCGATGGTAGCGATGGCGTTCTTGTTCATGGGGATCATGACCCGCAGCAGATACCGCAGGTCGCCGCAGCCGTCCACCTTCGCGGCCCGGTACAGCACCGATGGGACCTGCATGAAATACTCCCGCATCATGTAGATGTAGAAGCCGCTGGCCAGCGTGGGAACGATCATGCCCTGAAAGGTATTGACCCAGTGCAGGCGGCTGATGGTAATGAAATTCTGGATGATGAGCAGCTCGGAGGGCACCATCATCGTGGCAAGGCACAGGAAAAAGAACACGGTCTTGCCGCGGAATTCATAGATCGTAAAGGCATAGGCCGCCAGCACCGTGAGGATCAGCGTCAGCAGCGTCCCCAGTCCAGCCACCAGGATCGAGTTGCGGAAGTACAGGCCGAAGGGCGCTGTCCGCAAAGCCTCCGCGTAGTTGCCCCACTGCGGGATATCCGGAAGCAGGATCGGCGGGATCGCAACGGATTCCGGAAGGGTCTTCAAAGAGGTCGCCAGCATCCACACAAAGGGGAACATCATCACAAATGCGCCGATGATCAGCACGATCAGCTTGACGGATTGGGCAAAGCGTCTGCTCATGATACGGTTCCCTCCTTTATACATAGTGCACCAGCCGTCTGGACACCCATTTTTGTATCGCCGTCAGCGCCAGAACGATCACCAGGAAAATAATGGCCGCCGCGGAAGCGTAATGGACCTGAGAGCGGTTGAAGAACATATCGTAGATGTAATAGACCACCGTGATGGCGCTGTTGCCGGGGCCTGCGCCGTTACCGCCGAAGAGCGAGTATACCTCGTTATAGGTCTTGAAGGCGTGGATCACCGAGATGATGACTACCATCCAGAAGGTAGATGACAGCAGCGGCATGGTGATGCGGAAAAAGACCCGGTGCGGCGGTGTTCCATCGATGCGGGCCGCCTGATAATACTGTGGGTCGATCTTTTGCAGCCCCGCCAGAAACAGAACGATCTTAAAGGCGAGGCCGTTCCAGACGGTAAAAATGGTTACGGAGACAATGGTCAGATTGGGCGCCGTCAGCCATTTTTGCGGCGCTACACCCAGAAAGCTGAGAAAATAATTGATGTAGCCGTAGTCGGAGTGGAACAGCCAGCGGAACACCAGTCCGATGGCAATGGTAGAGGTCACATAGGGGAGAAAATAAATGGTCTGGAACACGCCACGGCCCTTGCGGAGGGAGTTGATGAACAGTGCCGAGCCAAGGGCCAGCACAATGGTGATGGGCACGCCCACCGCCACAATGATCAGGGTGTTCCGCAGCGCCAGATGGAAGGCCGGGTCCTTCAGCACATAGGCAAAGGAGGCAAGGCCAAGGCCCTTGCCGGTATCCGTCAGATACACATAGCTCTCATAGAAGCCCATTCTCAGCGTCTTGACGATGGGATAGAACACAAACACGCCCAGAACGGCAAACGCCGGCAGCAGATAAAGATAGGCTTTCGCACTGAAACGGGTGTTTCCCAGCGGATTCTCCACCCGCTGACGATCCCGGCGGCTCATTGCCCTGCCTCCCCGTACAGCCGGGTGCCGGTGGCTTCGTCAAAGAAATAAACGAATCGGGGATCCAGCGTCAGGCTGACGGTATCACCCACCCGGACCGGTTCCGTAACGTCCAGCAGCGCCCGCGCCTTGGTGCCGGCAAGCTGGAAGGTGATCTGGTTGTCCTTGCCGTGCTGTTCCACAGCCTGCACCTGAACGGCAAGGCCGTCGCCCTTCCGCCATGCTTCCGGGCGGATTCCCGTGACGACCGCGCCCTCATGCCTGAGGGACAGGGGAAGGCGGCAGGTGTCAGAGATCTGAAGGCAGCCGTCCTGCACGGGAAAACGGAAATAGGAGATGGGGGGATTGCCAAGGAAGGACGCCACGAACTGATTGCCGGGGTTCAGGTACATCTCCTGCGGCGCGCACTGCTGCTGCACAATGCCCTTCTTCATCAGCACGATCTCATCGGTGATGCTCATGGCTTCCTCCTGATCGTGGGTCACAAACACGGTGGTCACGCCGGTCTCGATCTGGATCCGGCGGATCTCCTCCCGCATTTCCAAGCGCAGGCGGGCGTCCAGATTGGACAGCGGTTCATCCAGCAGCAGGATCTCTGGCTGCTTCACCAGTGCCCGGGCGATGGCCACCCGCTGCTGCTGGCCGCCGGAGAGCTGGCTGGGCTTCCGCTTCAAAAGATCTCCGATCTGCACCAGCTTTGCCATTTCCTCCGTGCGTTCCCGGATCTCCTCTTTTTTGACCTTTTGATTCACTAGGGGGAACGCAATGTTCTGCTCCACAGTCATGTGGGGATAGAGGGCATAGTTCTGGAAAACGAGGCCGATCCCCCGCTTTTCCGGAGGCAGCAGCGTAACATCCCGGTCTCCGAAAAAGATCCGGCCGGACGTAGGACTCTGAAGGCCGGAGATTAGATACAGCAGCGTTGATTTTCCGCATCCGCTGGGGCCGAGAAGTCCCGTCAGCTTTCCGTCCTGAATAGTCAGGTCTCCGGTATCCAGAGCGCGGACTTCCGCAAAGTCTTTCACCAGTTTTTCCAAGTGAAGCTCCATACTTTGGCTCCTCCCTGTTTTGTGATACCAGAATCATATATGACCAGGCAATTTTTGTCAATATCTCCATATTTCTGCGTTTTATGATAAGATTTTATCTTTTTGAAGGGCACGAATGGGCAATTATTCTGTATTGTTTCATAATCATTCTCGTCTTTTCACGTTTTGAGCCATTATTGTCTTTCCATTTCACTTTTCGTTTATTATTTTTTACAAATTTTGTGTATTTTTATTGCTTATTGCTCATATTCGTGATAAAATAATATCAAAGAATGGAAGGGGATATCATTATGACCGGTAAAATGGCAAACCGCGCGGATCTAATCATCAAAATACTGATGACACAGTCCGGCGCATCCATTAAGGAGCTTTCCGAGCATCTGGGCGTTTCTGAGATCACCATCCGCCGGGATCTTCACGTACTGGAGCGGCAGGGACGTCTGAGGCTGATCAACGGCGTGGCCGTCTACCGTGCGCCGGTAGAAGCGGTATCTGTCTACCCGGAATATGATCTGGCCTATGAGTATACGATCTTCCAGCAGAAAAAGGCCCGCATTGCCCAAAAGGCGGTATCCCTTCTGGAACCCAACGATGTGGTCGCCATCGACAGCGGCTCCACCATGGAGCATTTCTCCCAGAACCTCCCTACCGATATGCACCTGACCGTACTGACGTACAGCATGAACACGCTGCGTCAGCTGAGTGAGCGGCCCAACTGTGACGTGATCTGCTGCGGAGGCTACCTCTATCCCAATACGCAGATGTTTTACAGTTCTGAGGGGATCTCCCTCATCAAGCGCACCTGTATCAACAAGGCGTTTATCGCTGCCGCCGGGATCAGCGGCAAGCAGAACGTCACCTGCATCGCACCGCACGAAATGGACGCCAAAAGCGCCCTGATGCGAAACAGCCAGAGTAATATTCTGCTGGCAGATTCCTCTAAGTTCGGCAAGATTTTTCCCACCGCCTACGCGCATCTGAAGGATTTCAACATCATAATCTCGGACAAGGATCTTTCATCTGAATGGCACGAGATCATTGCAAGCTGCGGTATCACTCTTTACACGGTTTGATATTCCTTGGCCTGTTCGCCTTTCTCCATTGGAATATGAACCGGACTGTAATCGCGGTGAGCATGGCATGGGGCAATATGAGCAGCATGGACCGAAAAGTTGCTTCCCGCCAAAGCCCCGGAAGAATGCTATATGCCGCAAAAATAGAAGACAGCCATCTCAGTGAGCGAACTGAACCGCATCCCGTCAAGAGGACAGTGAAAAAATATAAAGTTTTCCCAGCCAGCAGCCAGGCGCTGCTGGCCGCTTTTTTATGCAGCGAGATAAAGTAGGTGCTTTTCCATGGGCGTCAGGACACCGAGCTTGCGCTGTACCCGGCGAGTGTTGTAATAGCGGCTGTAATTCTCAATCATATCGGCCAAAGCTTTCTTGCTGTAGAACCGCTTACCGTACTCGGAGAGTGGCTTTTTTGTGTCGGGACGAATGACTTTTCGCAGCTCTGCGTAGAAATTCCGGAAGTGCTCTGGCCGCAGATCAGTGAGCTTGTAGTACCCCAGCGCCGGGAGGATGCGCTCGATGTCCTGCCGGTCACGGTGGATGGTGGACTTCGCCAGCTTGCCGTGAGCGATGTCCGTCAGCCACAGGTCGATGTATTTTGCCAGCGTGAGCTGCTGGATGGGCTGCGGCGCATGGCGGCACTCCCGCTCAAAGAGGATGGCCTGCTCGTTGAGCCACTTTTCGACCTGCCTGGGTGTCAGCTCCTCCGGCGGGTGGACGGTTTTCTGCTGGGGCTTGATGCGCTTGCCGTTGTAGTCATAGCCCATGGAGACCACGATGAGATAGCTGCTGCCGCGCTTGCGGATGCTTGCCATAAAAATGACCTCTCTTTCATTTGACCTCGGTACAGTTGAGACTTATTTTGCAAGCACAACATACCGCAAGCACAGCGGTAAAGCTATCACAATTTCCTTGGAAAAATGAATTTCTACGAAAGCAACCATCATGCGCTGTGCCGCTTCAGCCAGCGGGAGGCGAATTTCTCAAAGGTCATCTCGCCATCCTCGGCGTAAACGGTCTTGAAGCTGCGCTCCAGCTCTTCGGCGGCGTGGGCGACATACTGCCCGATGCCGCGCCTGGGGACACCGGGCGGGACTTGGATGGTCTTTGCCTTGCTGATTTTTTTGCCGTTGGGTCGGTAGCCGTTGCTGACGGTGATCTTATATCGCCGCTCGTCCAGTTGCTTGATGCTTGCCATTTTTAGAGTCCTCCCATCTCCTCATCCTCCTCATATTCGATCCTGCGCTGCTGCCGCACTGCGCTCTCAAAACTCACCTGACCGTTGGTGCGCTTCACCTCATCCACGGCGTAGGCTCGCAGCTCCCGCGTGTGAATGGAATCGGCGCGGAAGTGCGCGGCGATGGTGTGGCACAG
>URTS01000073.1 GCA_900550685.1 uncultured Oscillibacter sp.
CTGCAGGTCGGCGAGGATGTCCTTGATGTTCTCCAAGCCGATCGACAGGCGCACCGTGCCGGGCGCCACGCCGGCCTTGGCCAGTTCCTCCTCCGTCAGCATGGGGAGAATCTTTTCCGCGCAGGCCGCCTGATGCTCCGCCCGCACCAGCTGGATGGTGGCCTGGTGCAGTCCCTTGCCGGTGGCCTTGCCGTGCTGGCACAGCCAGCCCCGGACCAGCAGCTCAAACACCGCGTCCCCCATGTGGGCCAGGCCGATGGAGCTGATGCCCCGCAGCTGGTCCTCCGTCATGCAGATCTCAAAATGGTTTTCCATGGTGCTCTCCTCACAAGAAAAAAAGATTTGCACCTGCAAATCTTTCAAATTTCCGGATTTATATTACCACAAATCCGGAAAAAATTCAAGGCTTGTTCCAAATTCCTCCCGGGTGTAAGAAATATCCGAGGTGATGATATGGAACTTTCCTTTTTGCCCGCTGCGGCCCGGGAACTGACGGACAGTGCCCGGGTCTGGGAAGCGTGGGGTATGACGATTTCTCCGGAGCAGGCCGTCATGCTGGTCCGGCGCCAGGCGGAGGTCCTGCGGGACACCGGGCGGGTCGATTTCGGCGGCGGGGTCCTGAAAAAGCTGGCAGAGGCCTTCTGCGACTCCCCCTATATCCAGCCATGTGACTGGGCCGATACCCTGGCCCAGCTGACGGCACTTTTCTACGCCTTGAAAAACGAGACCCGGGACCAACTGGGGGATGATACCCTCATCGCCGCCATGGCGGCCCGGTTCAACGGCGACGCAGGCGGTTCTCTGGACGCTCTGGCAGAAACGGACCCGGCCTGGTTCCTCCGCTTTACCGGAGAAAGGAGCACCCATGAGCCTTGGCCTGATCCCCCGGTTTCCCGCTCTTTCCCCGGAGGACGCCCTGCGGGCCCAGGAAGCCCTGTGGGCGCTGCTGCGCCGTCAGGCCCGGCTCTATGCGCCAGAGAGTTCCTCCCTGCCGGCAGAGACTGCGGCGGCCCTGACAGAGTCTGTTCTGCTGACTTTGGGTGCAGACCGGGACCCCCGTGTTCTGCTGGCGCCGGATCTGCCCGAAAAATTCCGGCAGGGACAGCGGCGGTTGGCGCAAAAGTTGAAAGTTTCCCGCCGCCTGTGGCAGACCGCCTGGGCCACCCGGTCAGAGGCAGAAAACCGCTCCCTGCTGGACACCCTCAACAGCCTGAAACACTTTCCAGACCGCTATGACCTCCGCTTTTTTGCCCAGGAGATTCCCTGCGGCATCGACTACCAGCTGTCCCAGCCGGTGCCTGAAACGCTGCGGGGCGTGGATTATGTCAATGATTGGCTCCGGCGGCTGTGTCTGGAGCAAAACTTTCTGGGCCGTTTTGAAACCGCCCTGGTCCGGGCAACGCTGGACCGGAGCTGCCCGGACTACCGGGGCCTCCTCATCAACCTTTATGAACCAATCGCGGTCAACGCCCTGGGACTGGCCCTGCTGGGGGACGATCCCCGGTCCCTGACGGTCTCCCCACCCCGGCGGCAACGGCTGGAATCGCTGTTCGCGGGCCTGCCGGTCCCGGAACAGAAACGTATCCTCGACGCCGGAGCCGCAGCCCTCTGCACCGCGCTGGACATCCGGTCCGCGGCTCTGCGGTCCTACGTCCAGGCCACCGCCCTGGCCCTTGGGCCCCGGCTGGCATCCGCCCAAACGCTGGAATATATGTTTCTCACCCTATAACAAAAACAGGGCCATACCACAGTATGGCCCTGTTCCGTTATTCCTGCCAGATTCCGTCGCCGCCCATGAGAGCCGTCATCTCCCGGATGCGTTCCAGAGGGAACGGCGGCTCGCACAGGGGCTTCATGGCAATGCTCATCAGCTTCATGGGGTTGTCATCCGCCGCCACCCGGTTAGAACTGAGGGTGCCGCAGCGCTTGCAGCGGTGGATGATGGCCCATTCGCCGCCCCGGCGGACCCAGACGGCCACCGGCTCCATAATGCCGCCGCAGTCCGACGCCCGGTCCCCCGGCTCCACGTCCACGTGGAGACTGGCCAAGCAGTTGGGGCAGTGGTTACGGTGATCGCTGCCGGCATTTTCCGGCAGGCAAAGTCGTCCGCAGACCCTGCAGGTAAACGTATCGTGGCAGGCATGGGTCTTGTAATACCCTTTTTCAAAGGTTTTTCGCTTATTTTCACGGTTCATGATGGATCCTCCTGAAGAATGTAAATCCGATTCTCCGGGAGGCATGGCGTGTGTATGGATTTGCCAGACCTCCCGGTCAGGCCACACGATCCATTAACATAGAATGAGACTTCAAAAAAATACTCCTTACAATTTTAAAATTTGTGATTCACAATAAAATCCGGCTGATCTCCATGGTCAAAATCTTCAGCAATGCCCCGCCGGACATGACATAAAACCAGATCTGCCGGGTGTGCTGGGTCTTTGCCAGGGGCGCTGCAATGGCCGCCAGAAGGATCAATGCCGCGCCAAAGCAGCCCACCATTGTGGGCACGCTGACCAGAGGAAAAACACCGGGTGCACAGCTGCCGTCAATGGCGTGCTGGATGGTCTTGTCCAGCCCATCCCGGGCTGCTGCAAAGCAGCAGACCACCAGGCCAAAAATCAGCAGAAACGCACTTCTGCGCCCCCAATACTGGATGGCAGCCCGGTTCCACACCGTGCAGCCGATGAATCCCAGCAGTCCGGCGATCATCAGCGTTACAGCTGTGGTCACGGCGCTGCCGAAATAGAGCTTCATGCCTGCACCCCCTCTCCTCTGCGTTGTTTTTCCAGTTTCGCAATGAACCGGGTGATATGGGCATCCAGCAGTTTCAGCGCTGCCTGTTTGTCCTCCGCGCCGTCATAGACGCTGTAGAGCAGGTACATAGGGCCGTAGAATTCCAGGGCCAGCTGTTGGGCCTGTTCGTCAGAATCCGTCATCCGCCGGAAAATAGCCGCCATATACTCTATTGGCCCCGATGCCAGATAGTCCTGATAGAGCCGCCCCATCTCCGGGTCCCGGTACTGCTCCACCGTCAGCATCCGGCGAAAATCCGACGAAAATTTCTCCTCCGTCCAGTGGCGGAACTGGGCTACGCTGTATGCGTGGATCTTTTCCACCGGCGTATGCTGGTAGGCCTCCGCGAAGCCTTCCGGCTCCGTCTCCGGCATCCCGTATTCTTCGGCCCGCTGGTAATCTAGTTCGTTCATCCGCCGGATGATCCGCTCCAGGATCGCCCTCTTACCGTCATAGTGCTTGTAAAGCGCCGCCTTGGTGATGCCCAAGCGCTCCGCGATGTCGCTCATGGACGTTCCCGGATAACCATTCCGGGCAAACAGTTCCAGGGCCGTCTCCAAGATCCGCTCCTTGGTATCTCCTGCCATACATCATCCCCCTCGCGCAAAGTGACCGGCCGGTAACTCATAGTATAGTTACCAGTCGGTCACTTGTCAAGTTATTTTGAGTTTTCCGGTTCCGGCACAGTCCGCATCATCATGACCGCAAATTTCACCACGCGCAATCGCTTTATAACAGCTAATGTATCATACAATAAATGCGGTCATGTCAAACATATTTGAAATTATCGATTTTTGATGTGTTTCCGACGAGCGGAGCAAGCTTTAGAAGTTTTCAAAAGAAAACCACCGGTTTCATACGAAACCAGTGGTTTTTTGGCAGCGGGAGAAGGATTCGAACCCTCACATACAGAGTCAGAGTCTGCTGTGCTACCCTTACACAATCCCGCTATTTTTCAGTTTTTGTTTTCGTCCGTGTCACACGAACAGGTATTATTATATCGCAAGATTTGAATTTGTCAAGGGATATTTTGAAAAAAGCTGAAAAATTTTGGCGGATGCTGTTTTCCCCTTGAAACGCCAGGCTTTCGGCCGCCATCCCCTGCCGGATAACGCAGCCGCAAGTCGTAACCACCGGCCGGACCGGTGATGTTCTTTCTGCAATGAGAAAGCGGCGCCTTTTCAGACGCCGCTTTTTTGCAAGAGACGAAAACGAACAATCGTTCAATTAGCCCTGCTCACGCATCTTGGCGAAGCACTCGCTGCAATAGACCGGACGGTCGGACTTGGGCTCAAAGGGAACCTTGGCCTCGCCGCCGCAGGCTGCGCAAACAGCGGTGAAATACTCGCGGGGACCGCGGGCAGCGTTCTTGCGAGCGTCACGGCAGGCCTTGCAGCGCTGGGGCTCGTTCTGGAAGCCGCGCTCAGCATAGAACTCCTGCTCACCAGCGGTGAACACGAACTCCTGGCCACACTCTTTGCACACTAAGGTCTTGTCTTCGTACATGATTTTACCCTCTCTTTGAAAAGAAAAATATATTGCGTTCAGCGCGAGCTGAATTCGCCGGAAAGAATTTGCTGTGCCACCTTGCGCCGGATACGCTGCACAGCGTTGTCCACGGACTTGGCGGGACGTCCCACCTCCCGGGCGATTTCGCCGCAGGAAAGTCCATTCAGATAGTACCCCAAGATCTTTGCTTCAAATTCGGACAACTGTTTCCGGACACCGGATAAGAGGGCTGCCGTATGTTCCCTGTCGATGAGATCATCCTCAGGGTCGCGCTGCGCCAGATGATTGGTGCCAGAGGTGTAGGAATTGCTGTCAAAATCGGGAGTATCCAGGGAAACCGACTGGTTCAGGACCTGATGCTTTTCCCGGCCCGCGGAACGCAGGGCGGAATACAGCCGGCTTCGTATGCAAATTTCCACAAACGTCCGAAAGGAGGCATCCTTATTCTCGTTGAATTCCCGCACGGCCTTGATGAGGCCCAGCATCCCTTCCTGGGTCAGGTCCTCGCTGTCTCCCCCGGCCAGAAAATAGGGCCGGGCACAGGTGCGGACCAACCGGGTATACCGGGAGACCAGCGTCTCTTCCGCCTGCCGGTCACCGGAGGCAGCCAAGCGGCACAGGTCTTCATCTGTCAGACGGTCTGTGGGATTCAAATTTTCGTTTGGAACTTTGCACATGTTGTATTATACCTGTCTTATAGTTGAAATGTCAAGCAAAATATAGAAATTTCTTTAAATGGCTGTGAAGTTTTTAGGCAATTTATAAAAGAAACCGATTACCCAACTGTTTTCTTCAAAAAGTGACCTGCTCAAAAGGTCAGCTGGTCCATCAAAGGCTCGTTCACAGTTCCGCCGGGAACCGGTTTATGCAGGTGCTGATAAGCCTTCTGGGTGACGCACCGGCCCCGGGGAGTCCGGGTCAAGAACCCCAGCTGCATGAGGTACGGCTCGTAGACATCTTCCAGCGTCACGGCTTCCTCGCCGATGGTCGCCGCCAGGGTCTCCAGGCCCACCGGGCCGCCGTTGTAATTTTCGATGATGGCGGCCATCATCCGCCGGTCCACCGGGTCCAGGCCCAGATAGTCGATCTCCAGGGCGCAGAGAGCCTCGTCCGCCACCGCTTTGGTGATGACGCCGTCGGCCTTCACGTCTGCAAAGTCCCGCACACGGCGGAGCATCCGGTTGGCGATCCGGGGAGTGCCCCGGCTGCGGCGGGCGATCTCATAGGCCCCCTCCGGTACAATATCACAGTTCAAAATTCCGGCGGAGCGGGTCACGATCTTCGCCAACTCCTCCGGGGTATACAGCTCCAGCCGCAGCGTCACGCCGAAGCGGTCCCGCAGAGGGGCGGACAGCTGGCCCGCCCGGGTGGTGGCGCCGATCAAGGTGAAGTGGGGCAGATCCAGCCGGATGGAGTTGGCCGACGGCCCCTTGCCTACGATAATATCCAGAGCGTAGTCCTCCATCGCGGGATACAGAATTTCCTCCACGGAGCGGTTCAGCCGGTGGATCTCGTCCACAAACAGGATGTCTCCCTCGTTGAGGTTTGTCAGCAGCGCCGCCAGATCGCCGGGCTTTTCAATGGCCGGGCCGGAGGTGATGCGGATGTTGACCCCCATCTCCTGGGCGATGATGCCCGCCAGCGTGGTCTTGCCCAGTCCCGGAGGGCCGTGGAGCAGAACGTGGTCCAAAGATTCCTGCCGCTTCCGGGCGGCCTGAATGAAGATGCTCAGATTCTCCTTGGCCTTTTCCTGACCGATGTACTCCGCCAGGGTCTTGGGCCGCAGAGAGGATTCCTGGGCGTCCTCCGCCAGAAAGGTCTTGGCCACGATAGGCTCCTCGTAAATATCATTTCCAAAGTCGATGCTCACAGCTTCACTTCCCTATGCCGTCAAATTCATGCCCAATATACAGGCCGCCGTCACAGTCAAGCCTGCCGGCAGTCCGCGCAGATTTTCCATCACTTCACCATTTTTTTCAGGCTCTGGCGGATGATCTCCTCCAAGGAAAGATTCTCTACATCCACACCCTTGAGGGCCATCTGCACCTCTTGCGTGGAATAGCCCAGCACCGCCAGCGCCGCAGCAGCCTCGGTGGCCTTGCTGGTAAACACAGCGGGGACCGCCGCGCCCTTTCCGCCGGAGAAATCCAGTCCGGAGGCGGTCTCCTTCGCCATTTTGTCCTTCAGCTCCAGAATGATCCGCTGGGCGATCTTCTTACCGATGCCTTGGGCCGCCGTCAGGGATTTGGCGTCCTCCGTGACGATGGCCATGGCCAGACCCTCCGGCGTGTTGGCGGAAAGGATGGCCAGCGCCGCCTTGGGTCCCACGCCGGACACCCCCAGCAGCAGCTTGAAGCTGTTCAGCTCGTTCTGGGTGGCAAAGCCGTACAGGTCGAATACGCTCTCCCCCACATTTAGGTAGGCATAGAGCTTCTTCTTTTCCCCCTTTTTCAGCTGGGAGAGGGTGTTATTGGTGGTCATGCAGGCGTATCCCACGCCGCCGCAGTCGATGACGGCCAGCCCCGGCAGGATCTCCGCCACAGTGCCGTCCAGATAGTAAAACATACGTTTTTCTCCTTATACAGTTTCCTTCTCCGGCTTGATCTGCGGGAGCCGTGAAGTAGAACTCCTTGCGTGGCATAACGCCAGCGCCAGCGCATCGGCGGCGTCATCGGGCCGTGGTGTTTTCGCCAGTTTCAGCAGCCGCTTGGTCATATCCATGACCTGCCGCTTCTCCGCCTTGCCGTAGCCGGTGACGGCCATCTTCACCTGCCCCGGCGTGTACTCAAACAGCGGGATGCCGCACCGCTCCGCGGCGCACAGCAGCACCCCACGGCCATGGGCCACGGCGATGCCGGTGGTGATATTGGTGTTGAAAAACAACTCTTCAATGGAGATCACATCCGGCTTCAGCTGGCCGATGAGGTCCTCCATATCCCGGTCGATCTGGTAGAGCCGCTTGGACAGAGGCAGCCCCGCCGGGGTGGTGATGGCCCCATAGGTCACCATTCTGTATTGTGCACGCGCCCCCTCGATCAATCCGAAGCCGATGGTGGCGTAGCCGGGGTCAATGCCTAAGATCCGCACAGTGTCCCTCTTTTCTTTCCATTTAGAGTTAGTATACCAAATCTGCGGCCAAACCGCAACAGAAAAAACAAATGTTCGAGGACTTTCCTGTGAGATTCCGGCTTGAATCCTCCCCTGTGATGTGATACCATGAATTGACTCATGGAAAGGCGGTGGAAATTTGCGCCGTTACCTGTTTCTCGCGTTGATAGCAGTGCTCTTGCTTTCCCGCTGCGGGGCTCCCGCAGCACCTGTGCCGCCGCTCCCGGCGGAACCTCCGGCTGTTTCCGACACCCCGGAAGCGCCGGCAGAAGCGAAACCTCTGCCGGAACCTGAACCGGCCCCCGTCCCGGAACCAGCCCCCGCGGATCTTGTTGCCGTGGTTGATTATATCCCCGGCATTTACACGGAACTGCGCTATGCTTCCGACAACAATTTCACCCATCAGGTCATCTACAGCTTCTCGGACGCCTACCTGCGGTACGGCACTGTGCAGAAGCTGGCATCCGCCCAGGAATCGCTGGAAACGGCCGGGTATTCCCTGCTGATCTGGGACGCCTTCCGTCCCGTTTCCGCCCAGTTCAAGCTTTGGGAGATCTGCCCCGATCCCGCCTATGTGGCAAACCCGGAAAAGGGGTATTCCTCCCACAGCCGGGGCAGTACCGTGGACATCACGCTGGTCACCCTGGATGGCGACCCTGTAGAAATGCCTACGGATTTCGACGACTTCACCGCCATGGCGGACCGGGATTACAGCGATGTCGGTGACGAGGCTGCCGCCAATGCCGGCCTGCTGGAGGAGGCTATGACGGCCGCAGGCTTCAAGCCCTATTCTGCCGAGTGGTGGCACTATTCAGATACGGAGCCCTATCCTGTGGAGGAAACCTTTATCCCCGAATCATAAGGAGTATTCTATGCGTATTATGGCAATCGACTACGGCGACGCCCACACCGGCATCGCCATTTCCGACCCCACCGGCCTGCTGGCCGGATTCACCACCGTGATCAACAGCCGCCGCCAGGAGGTGGTGGTGGAGCAGGTGGCAGCTCTGGCCAAGGAGCACGGCGCCGAGGAGTTGGTGCTGGGCCACCCCGTCAACATGGACGGTACTCTGGGGCCCCGCTCCGAAAAGGCCAAGGCCATGAAAGTGCTGCTGGAGGAGGCCACCTCCCTGCCGGTGGTGCTGTGGGACGAGCGGCGCACCACCATCGACGCCCACAACATCCTTTTCAACAGCGGTAAAAACGCCAAGCAGCGGAAAAAGGTGGTGGACGCTGTGGCGGCGTCCCTGATTTTGGAGGGCTACCTCACCTTCAAAAAAAGCCGTTGAGGAGGCCGGGCCATGGAATCCGAAACACAGGCAGCCTGTCGGAAGGGCCGGGCCCTGGGGCTGTTTCTCTACTTTTTTAAAATCGGCTTCTACACCTTCGGCGGCGGCTGGTCCATCATCGCCCAGCTTCAGCAGGAATATGTAACGAAAAAGGGCTGGATCACCGATGAAGAGCTGCTGGACATCACCAGCGTGGGCCGCAGTCTGCCGGGACTGATGGTGGGCAACGTCACCTATCTCTTCGGCTACCACGTGGCAGGCTTTCCCGGCGCCCTGGCCTGTCTGCTGGGCATTTCCCTGCCGTCCCTCATCGTGCTGACCATCGTGACCTGGTGCTACACCCAGGTAAAGGACAATCTCTACGTCAGCCGGGCCATGACCGGCGTCCGTGCCGCCGTGGTGCCCATTATGATCTCTGCCGCCATGAACCTGCGGAAGGCGGCCCTGTCGGACCGGAGCGGCTGGTTCTTCCTGCTGCTGGCCTTCTGCCTTTACTTCTTTTTCGGCATCAGCTGCATCCTCATCGTCCTCATCAGCGGCCTTCTGGGCTGGCTGCTGTGCACCTGGCGGGTCCGGAAGGGAGGCGGGATGGTATGATGATCCTTCTGGAACTGTTCTGGTCCTTCTGCAAGATCGGCTTCACCAGCTTCGGCGGGCTAAGCATGGTGCCCCTCATCAACAGCGAGATGATCTCCCACAGCTGGATGACCGCCTCTGAGGTCAGCGACATTGTGGCTATTGCGGAGATGACCCCC
>URTS01000074.1 GCA_900550685.1 uncultured Oscillibacter sp.
GCCCAGAAGCTGTCCGGCTCCGCCGTCACCCAGACGGACAGTCCCAGGCCGCCGATGTGCCCGGCCCGCAGCTTTTCCAGGTGGCGGCGTTCCAGAACATGGTCCTCCCCCGCCAGACGGCGGCGGGTCACGTCAAACAGCAGGTCGGAATGTCCGTCGAAAATCATCATCTGGTGTCTCCCCTTTCCTCTCTCCCCAGTATATCCGCTCCCGCCCACCGCCGCAACCGGGAATTTCTTTGAAATTTTCCGCTTTTTCTGCCACTTTTCTCTTGACTTTTCGGCGGAAATCCTGTAAACTGATTGCTGTTGTAAAGCGGTACAGCTTTACAGGAAGGGAGTTCAGCATGAAAAATCAGACTTATCGGATGACGATGCTCTTTGATTTCTACGGCGAGCTCCTGACCGACCGTCAGAAGGAATTCTTCGACCTTTATTATAATGAGGACCTCTCCCTGTCCGAGATCGCTGAAAATGAAGGCATCTCCCGCCAGGGCGTCCGGGACGTCATCGTCCGGGCGGAGGCCGCCATGCAGGAGATCGAGGACAAAACGGGCCTGATCCGCCGCTTTGAGCAGTTCCGGGGCCATCTGGACGCCATCTGCAATGCCGCGGAGGAGATCCGGACCTTGAACTACCGGCAGTATGAGGACAACCGCCTGACGGAGCTGACAGACAAGATCACGGCGGAAGCCTCTGCGCTGAAGGAGTAAGCATGGCATTTGAGGGACTGAGTGAAAAGCTGACCGCGGCCTTTAAGCGCCTGCGGGGCAAGGGCCGCCTGACGGAAAACGACGTCCGGGAGGCCATGCGGGAGGTCCGCCTGGCCCTGCTGGAAGCCGACGTGAGCTACAAGGTGGTCAAGGAATTTGTGGCCACCGTGACGGAGCGGGCCGTGGGCACCGATGTGCTGGACAGCCTGACCCCCGCCCAGCAGGTGGTAAAGATCGTCAATGAGGAGCTGACGAACCTCATGGGCGGCGGCACTGCCAAGCTGTCCCTGGCCAATAACGGCCCCTCCGTGATCATGATGGTGGGCCTCCAGGGTGCCGGTAAGACCACCACCACCGCCAAGCTGGCGGGCTACATGAAAAAGCAGCACAGCAAGCGGCCTCTCCTGGCCGCCTGCGACGTGTACCGCCCCGCCGCCATTGAACAGCTGAAGGTGGTGGGCGGCCAGCTGGGACTTCCAGTCTATGAGGAGGGCCAGGGCGATCCGGTGAAGATCGCCGAAAACGCTCTCCGCCACGCCCGGGACCACGGCAACGATCTGGTATTTCTGGATACCGCCGGCCGTCTCCATGTGGACGAAGCCCTCATGGACGAACTGAAGCGGATGAAGGCCGCTGTCCATCCCAACGAGATTCTGCTGGTGGTGGACGCTATGACCGGCCAGGACGCCGTCAACGCCGCCGGCGCCTTTGACGAGGCTCTGGGCATCGACGGCGTGGTCCTCACCAAGCTGGACGGCGACGCAAGAGGCGGCGCGGCCCTTTCCATCAAGGCCGCCACCGGCAAGCCCATCAAGTTCGTGGGTACCGGTGAAAAGCTGGATATGATCGAGCCCTTCCATCCCGACCGGATGGCCAGCCGTATTCTGGGCATGGGCGATATGCTCTCCTTTATTGAAAAGGCCCAGCAGAACTATGATGAAAAGCAGGCCAAGAAGCTGGAAGAGAAGCTGAAAAAGAACAGCTTCACCCTGACGGATTATTTCGACCAGATCCAGCAGCTGAAAAACATGGGCGACCTCAGCCAGCTGGCGGGCATGATGCCCGGCAACCTGGGCAGTAAGCTCCAGGGTGCCCAGATCGATGAAAAGGCCCTGACCCGGACGGAGGCCATCATTCTCTCCATGACCCCGGCGGAGCGGGAAAATCCCCAGATCCTGGGCGCCAGCCGGAAAAAGCGGATCGCCGCAGGCTGCGGATTGGACGTGGTGGATGTGAACCGGCTCCTCAAGCAGTTTGATGGGATGCAGCAGATCATCAAGCAGGTCACCGGCGGCCGGAAGCCCGGCATCGGCGGCTTTATGCACGGCAAAGGCCTGCGGAAGCGCAAGAAAAAGTAAGAAAGTAAGTATATCGGTATATTAGATGTCGCAGACATTTATTATAAACATCAATTTATAGACAACATTTTGGAGGTACAGACAAATGGTTAAGATCAGACTGCGCCGCATGGGCGCCAAGAAGGCTCCTTACTACCGCGTTGTGGTGGCCGATTCCCGCTTCCCCCGCGACGGCCGCTTCATTGAGGAGATCGGCACTTACAATCCCTGCGTGGCTCCCGCCAGCATCCAGATCGACGCTGACCGCGCCAAGGAGTGGATCAAGTCCGGCGCTCAGCCCACCGACACCGTGAGAGCTCTGCTGAAAAAAGTGGACGTCCTCTAATCCGGAGGGCGGATCATGAAGGACTTGCTGCTCTACATCGCCAGAAATCTTGTGGACGATCCTGACAGCGTCTCTGTGACGGAGGTTCAGGGCGACCAGGAGCTGACGTTGGAGCTGCGCGTCGCCCCCGATGACATGGGGAAGGTGATTGGCCGTCAGGGCCGCATCGCCAAGGAGATCCGGACTGTGATCCGGTCCTACGCCCAGCGCACCGGCGTTAAGGTTTCGGTCGACATTGTAGACTAAAAAAGATCCCGTCTGCTGCGGCAGGCGGGATCTTTTTTCTCGTTTCCTCAAGAAAAAGGAGAGCCGGACGGCTCTCCTTTCGTATTTTCGTCACAGTCCGGCGTAGAACAACCACACCAGCACATAGCCGGTGAGCACCGCCGCCAGGGTAAAGGGCACGCCGATGCGCATAAACTGGCCGGTGCTGACCTCGTAGCCCTCCCGGCGGAGGATGCCGCAGGCGGCGATATTGGCGCTGGCCCCCACCGGGGTCAGGTTGCCGCCCAGGGTAGCGCCAGTCAGCAGGCCGAAGCACAGCACCGCCTGGTTCACCCCTAGAGAGGCGGCCACGCCGCTCATTACCGGCAGCATGGTGGCAGTGTAGGGAATGTTGTCCACAAAGGCGGAGATGATCACCGAGGCCCAGACGATGATGGTGTAGGTCAAAAACAGGCTGCCACCGCCAAGGCCGGTGATGATGCGGCTGATATCGTCAATGATGCCCACCCGCTCAATGCCGTGGATCACCACAAACAGCCCCGCCAGCAGGGCCAGTGTCTCGTAGTCGATGGCTTTCAGCACATCCGCCGCCAGATTGGCGGTCAGCTTGCCCCGGCCCGCCTCCAGGGCCAGGCCCACCAGGAAAAAGGCCATGCAGATCACGCCGTTGGTGATGTCCGGCTTCTCCGGCACAAAGGAGGCGGCGATCAGGGAGCCGACCGTGCCCAGCAGCAGGAATGTCGGGAGATAATCCGTCACCGGCGTCAGCTCCGCGCCGTACAGCTTCCCCTTCTCCTCCCGGAACAGGAACAGCATCACCGGCACCGTCACCAATGCGCCGACCTCCACCACCCAGAACATGCCCGGGCGGCCCTCATAGGCGAAGAAGTCCATGAAATCCAGTCCCAGATGCCCCGCCAGCAGAATGGAGGTGGTGTCCCCCACCAGGGTGGCGGCGCCCTGCAGATTGGAACTGACGGCGATGGCCAGAATAGGCGCCACCGGGGAGATTTTCAGCTTTTTGGCAATGGCCACCCCCACCGGGGCCAGCATCAGCACCGTGGCCACATTGTCCACAAAGGCGGACACCAGGCCCGCAAACAGGGCCAGGGCAATAATGAGCCACTTTACGCTGGGCAGCAGGGCCACCAGCCGGTCCGACAGGCGGTTGGGCATGTTGGACCGGATAAACAGGTCTACGGTGCCCATGGTGCCCGCCAGCATCAGCAGCACGTTCCAGTCCACCGCTCCCGGGATATCCCCCAGCGGCACGATGCCCAGCGCCAAAAAGATCCCAGCCGCCGCCAGGGCGGAGATGGCCCGGTAGTTGGGCAGCAGGAGCAGCAGCGCATACACCGCAATAAAGATCAGAAGCGCAGCAGTTTTCATAGAGTTCCCCCTCAGCATGATTTCATCCGAAAACGACAAAAGCGACACTTCTGCCGCACCAGACGGCAAAAGTCTCGCTTCTTCCTATACGGCCCGGGCCTTTCGGCCGGGATGACGAACCGCACAACGCCTTCCGGCGCGAACTACTCCCTTTTACGGTTCTCAGAATGCCAGACTTCAGCCTGTCCGTCAAGTGAAAACTTCGATAAGACGGCGGCCCGGTCTCCCGGGCCCGTCCCATCCGGCCTCATTATTATAATATGCAGGCTTGTCCCCTTTCATGCCGCGCAGAAAGCAAACCTTACTGCCGCCGGGCAGTGCGGTATTCGTCTCCAGGGCGGTAAAAGGGGCAGGCATCGTTGGCGGAGCGGAGAAATTTCTCCATATCATCCTCGTCCAGGTCGGCTTCACAGTAGTTGGTGTCCGTCTCCGGGTCATACTCGAAATAGACGCACTCCTCACAGTTGGTCATGACGCGCCCTCACTTTTCCGGCACAATCTCGATCCAGTAGCCGTCGGGATCTGCGATAAAATAAATGCCCATGGCGGGATTTTCATAGCAGATGCACCCCAGCTTCTCATGGAGGGCGTGGGCCTTGTCCATATCCGGCACCGCCATGGCCAGGTGGAACTCGCACTCTCCCAGATCATACTTCTGGGGATGATCCCGCAACCAGGTCAACTCCAGGCGGAAATCCGTTTTGCCGTCCCCCAGGTAGGTCAGAATGAAGCTGCCGTCCGCCGCCTCCTTCCGTCTCACCGGCTCCAGGCCCAGGGCCTCCCGGTAAAAGGCCAGAGACTTTTCCAGATCCGCTACATTAAAATTAAAGTGGTTGAATGTAAACATCAAGCCATCCTCCTAATTTGGTCTAAAACTTATTATACCCTGCCCCGGGCCGGTCCGCAAGCGGTTTTCTCCGGGAAAAACGGAACGGCTCCCGGCAGGCCGGGCAGAAAGCCCACCCTTCCGGCGCTTTGTGGAAAACAGCACCATCTTTTTGTGAGTTCCGACGTATCTTTATCCAATTTTACCTGCACTCCCCTGTTGACAATCCGGCCTTACCGGGGTAAAATAGGCCCATCAAACAGCTGGGAAGGAGCGGTTCAGATGAAGTTCAATCGGTTTTCTCATTCTGAAAAGATGTCTATGTCTGCGTCTGCTCCCTGCACGAACGCTTATTCTTTCTGCGCTCATTCTGCCGATACTGCTATGATTTCTGTTCTGGACGCCATTATTATGGCGTCCATTATTATTTATGGCCTGGCCATTCTGCTGAACCTGCGCTTGATTGCCCTGCTGGTAATTCTGGTAGCAGTTGTAGGACTGGTACGCCTGGTACATTGCAAAACCGATACGCCCTGGTGTTATGAGTTAGCGGTTTAACTGTATGATACAGTAAAGCGGCTCTGCCAGAGGCGGGGCCGCTTTTTGTATGACTTCCCCCGTGGTCCGCACGGCCGGCGGAGCGGGCGGAAGCCCCATATTTCATCTGTCTATATTATGAAAAGGAGATTCCATATGAAAAAGAAAGTACTTGCCTTTGTCATGGCCGCGACCATGGTCTTCAGCCTGGCCGCCTGCGGTTCCAGCAGCTCTGGTTCCGATTCCAGCAGCAATTCCGATGCCTCCGCTCCCGCTGAGTCCGGCGACGATGTCCAGACCTTCAAGCTGGGCTCCATCGGCCCCCTGACCGGCGACGCCGCCATCTACGGCCAGGCCGTTGTCAACGGCGCCAAGCTGGCCACCGAGGAGATCAATGCCAGCGACTCCAAGATCAAGTTTGAGTTCCAGGGCGAGGACGACGAGGCTGACGGCGAGAAGTCCGTCAACGCTTACAACACCCTGATGGACTGGGGTATGCAGGTCCTGGTCGGCCCCACCACCACCGGCGCTTCCATGGCCGTGGCTGACGCCTGCTACAACGACCGCACCTTCATGCTGACTCCCTCTGCCTCCGCTGTGGACGTGACCGCCGGCAAGGACAACGTGTTCCAGGTCTGCTTCACCGACCCCAACCAGGGCCTCGCCTCCGCTGACTACATTGCCGAGCACATGTCCGACGCCAAGCTGGCCGTTATCTACCGGAACGACGATGCCTATTCTCAGGGCATCCACGACACTTTCGTGAAGGAAGCCACCGACAAGGGCATGGCCGTTGTTTATGAGGGCACCTTCACCAACGACACCGCCACCGACTTCTCCGTCCAGCTGTCCGGTGCCCAGAGCGCCGGCGCTGACCTGGTGTTCATGCCCATCTACTATCAGCCCGCTTCCATCATCCTGGCTCAGGCCAAGGCCATGGGCTATGCTCCCACCTTCTTCGGCGTGGACGGCATGGACGGCATCCTGACCATGGAAGGCTTCGATCCCTCTCTGGCCGAAGGCCTGATGCTCCTGACTCCCTTCTCTGTCACCGTTGAGTCCAACAAGCCCTTCGTGGACGCTTACACCGCCGCTTACGGCGTGGAGCCCAACCAGTTCGCCGCTGACGCTTATGACGGCGTGTACATCGTCAAGCAGGCTCTGGAAGCTGCCGGCTGCACCGGCGACATGTCCGCTGCCGATATCTGCGAGGCTCTGGTCGCTCAGATGAGCCAGATCTCCTTCGACGGCCTGACCGGCACCAGCATGACCTGGAACTCTGAGGGCCAGGTTTCCAAGGCTCCTACCGCTTATGTCATCAAGGACGGTGCTTACGTCCTGCCCGAGGCCTAAGTCCTCTTCCCTGAATCTTCTGCCGCGCGGCTGCCGGGAATTTCCCCGGCAGCCCCTGCGGCGTTCAGGTCCCGTTTTGTTTCCGCTGCTTCCATGGCGGAAATCCGGGCAGAGGATGTCCTCCGCCCGGATTTCTGTCATGGAACACCCCATTCATAAAGAGAAAAGAGGTTTGCCCAATAATTTAGGGCAAGCCTCTTTCTACTCAATGACAGAGTATTCGGACTCGGATTCATCTTGTAAAGAATCGTCTTCGTCATCTTCTCCGATGTCACCCGAGTAACCTTTAGAATAAAGTCTGCTCATAGACAGACGGTTAGCGCGAGACTTTTTCTTGCCGTTGTATTCTATAATCATGGTTTCGGCAAACCCCATGCAACCAGACTTTCGTTCTTTTGCGACGCGGGTGAGTTGTTTTACTGAAACGGCTCCGAGTTTTTCCTTAAAAATATCATCGTTAAGACCGTCGCCGAAGATGGAAACAAGTTTTGCGACGGCGTTAAGAATATTTGCAGAAAAAGAATGAAGATCGCCTTCCCATGCGCCTATAATCAAGCGTAAGGTTCGATTTAATGTTTGCATTCCGTAATTCGTATATATATTTTCCAAGGTCGATACGGCGCAAATAATCCCCGGACCTTTCTTGTTTCCTATTGTTAAGCCGTATGATTCTACTAAACTTTTAATAATAAGCTGGGTGTCGTTTCCGGCTTCGACGTTGGCATTGAACACTTCATAAGGTTGGAGCGGTTTTACAAATTTTTGCTGGTTTGCAAAGATATTTGCTTCGGCGGTATAGGATAAGTCGTCGTAAATCATGCACCAAACGGGAGTTTCACGCGAACCGGATACCAAGGCTACGATTTCTATAGTGTGCTGACCGTTAAAAACGTAATTTACGCCGTCGCGACGGCTGACTTTTACGGGATTGATTTGATATAAGTCAAAATTTTCTGCGGCACGGTTTATATGCCCGAGGGATAGATTTCTTTGATAATCCTGATTTGATACAAGGTCTTTAATAGGAATTTGTTCAAAGTGAACGTTCGGAACGAATTCACTGTAATCGGGCATGTTTAATCCTCCTTAATAAGATCGGTAACGGTATCAATAGCCGCTTTCAGCTTGTCTAAAATTTCGAGTAGTTGCTGCTTCGCTTTGTCTGATGCGTTTGCGATGGTGGCAGACTCCGTGGCTTTTTGTATGGAAGTAATCCATGACGGAACGGTAAGGCAAAGTTGAATGACAGGGGCGTCCGGATTATGCTCCGGCATATCTTTTACAGACGGCTGATGCGGCTTGGTTTCTTCTTTAGGCTCGTTCTCGATAATCGAGCGGGTGGTGCAATATTGCACGAACGGATGATTTCCGCGGTCTAAGCGAACATTAAGTTGCGTTAGTTCCTTCGGGCTTAATTGTTCGAGTGCAAGGACGTTTTTGTGTGAGATTTTATATCTACCGGATAGAATTTTTGTTTTTAACTCCGGGCATTGCTCCGCAATATGGTCAAGAGCGCGAGAAAAATAAGCGTATTTTTGGACGGTTGCATGGGTGATATTATTTTCGGCTCCTATAATATGTGCAGTTTTGTTTTTTGAACGTTGTATTGACTGTTCGGGTTCGGAATCAATAATATAATCCTCGTCGGTTTCGTCTTGTTTAGATTGTAACGAGTGTTGATTTTTACCGTGTATGTTCTTTTTGCTGTCGATGATTTTTTCGGATTCGTATTGCCGCCCGATTAGGTATTTTCGCGTTTCTTCCGTAATATTTCGTCTGCCGAGTTGATTTTTACATATCCAAACGATAACTTCTTCACGCGAGGAAAAATCTTTTGATACGGTATTGAAAGGAATTGAGTATTTAGTGCATATCGAATAGCGGTTATGCCCGTCGATTATATAGTCGTTCCAGATAATTATCGGATCTCGGCAGCCTTCGTCAAGGATATTTTCTTCTAATTGCAAGTATTCTTTACGCCTTAAAGGTCGTATCAGGTCTTTAAATTCAGGATCTATTTTGAGTATAGGGAGCTTATCCATTGCAATCTTCCTTTAAGTCTATTTTTCTTAAGGACGAAAACGAGAATAGAGCCATGTTTTGTTCCGGAATAATGCAACCTGAAAGCCTGTAGGAACTTTTCATATTGACTATGCCCAAAACGTCGCATAACTTATTGACAAGCATTGTGGAAAACACTTCGTATGAATCGTCGGGGGAGAGATTTTTTGTATTTACCTTGAGCGGTTGCGCGTCGGTAAATTCTTTATCTACGGCGCGTATCGCGAAATTTCGCTGTTTTTGACTTATAAGGAATTGGATGAATTTGGGATCGCCGAGAGCGTGAAGGGTAGTTTTGTGTAAACGTATTCTGCTTTTTCTCGGATCGATTGTAAGGAGTACATTATTCTGTTGTTCGGTTGTCATTTGATACCTCTGAGTGGTTATCTTGTCCGGTTTCTTTTATAGAATAAATCGCATAACCGTCGAAAATATTGATTTGTAAGGACTGTTTATGTTCGTTAAACGGTAAACCGAATTGGTTT
>URTS01000075.1 GCA_900550685.1 uncultured Oscillibacter sp.
TTCTGGAACTTGCTGATGGGCTTGCCGAACTGGACACGGCCCTTGGTGTACTCCACAGCCTGCTCCATAGCGCCCTCGGCGATGCCCAGTGCCTGTGCAGCGATGCCGATACGGCCCACGTCCAGGGTCTGCATGCAAATTTTGAAGCCCTGGCCTTCCTTACCCAGCAGGTTCTCCTTGGGGACGATCATGTCGGTGAACACGATCTCGGAGGTATGGACGCCATGCAGGCCCATCTTATTTTCCACCTTGCCCACGGAGAAGCCGGGGAAGGAGTTCTCGATGATGAAAGCAGAAAGGCCCTTGGTACCCTTGGACTTATCCGTCATGGCAAAGATCACAAACACGCCTGCCTCGGGGCCGTTGGTGATGAAGATCTTGGAGCCGTTGATGACGTAGTGGTCGCCCTCTAGCTTGGCTTCCGTCTGGGACTTGGATGCATCGGAGCCGGCGTTGGGCTCCGTGATGCCCATGCCGCCCACTACGCCGCCCTTGGTCAGCATGGGGAGATACTTCTTCTTCTGCTCTTCAGTGCCGTGCTCCAGAATAGGCACGCAGCAGAGCGTATGACCGGCAACGATGTCGCTCGTAGAAGCACAGGCCTTGGCCAGCTCCTCCGTGCAGATGGCCGCAGAGATCTGGTCAGCGCCTGCACCGCCGTATTCGGTCGGAACAGTCATGCCCATGATGCCCAACTGAAACATTTTTTCGATGTTAGCCGCAGGATACTCATGGGTTCGGTCAATTTCAGCCGCAATAGGCTCTACCTCGTTTTTAGTGAACGCCGCAATCATTTTGCGGATCAGTTCCTGCTCTCGCGTCAAAGAAAAATCCATACTGTGTTCCCTTTCTATTAATTGTCATTCATGAACCGCCGCAGGCGATCCCGCCCCAGCGGGACGGGATGCCTGCACGCGGAGCATCTTTTATCAGCTGTCGCTGTGACCGACGCCGGCGATGTTAGCCGCAAATTTCTTCTTAGACTCCAGGTCGGTCAGCTTTGCATACATCACCCGCTGTGCCTGGGGAGAACCGGCGCCGTGCATGGCCTCGACCAAGGCAGTGCCGCCGGTCATGTTCTCCAGCAGACGGCCCACGCGCATCCGGTCTGCCGTGGACACGCCGGCTACGCCCTTGAGATACTTCTCCACCCACTTGCCGATCTCGGGATTCCGCAGATCGGACTCGGAGGGCATGGTGGCGATGATGCCGCCGGCGATATCCTGGGCCAGCCGGTCCACCTCATAGATCATCTTGGTAACGTTGTGCTTGCACACGTTCGCCATAAGCCGATCCACGAAATATGCGCCGGAGGGGGTCTCGCTGCCCATGCAGGCAGCTGCGATCGCACATGCGTAAAGCGTTTCCGTCAGGTGCATCATCTCATTGAGCTTGTCCTTGATGTGGCTGGCCTTGCTGGTGCCCTGATAATCGGCCCACAGTGCCGCAGCACCGATAACCACATCGCACACGCCGCCCTTGCAGCTTCCGTAGTTGGAGCGGTGATAGCAGGCAAAACGCTCTACCAGCAGGCCGGAGAACTTGGTCTCGCCGTTCATGAAAATGTATTCGTTCGGAACGAACACATCGTCCAGCACCGTCAGGCACTCGCCGCCCACGATGCCATAGTTGGCGTTACCTTGGTCAATGGTGCCTTCCATCTTCCGGTCATCGTTGGTCTGACGGCCAAAAATATGCGTGATTCCCGGAGCATCCACAGGTACGGCGCAGCAGATCGTGTAGTCCTCTTCCCCGGGCAGCATGCCCATGGTAGGCATGATCAGCATCCAATGGGAGTTCACCATGCCCGTCATGTGGGCCTTGGCGCCCCGAATGACCACGCCATCCGGCCGCCGCTCCACCACATGGACGAACATATCCGGGTCAGCCTGCTGGCTGGGACGCAGGCTGCGGTCGCCCTTTACGTCGGTCATGGCACCGGAAACCATATAATCGTTATCCTGGACCATCGTCAGGAACTTCTTGAACCGCTCGTGGTAATCCGTACCGCAGGCCTTATCGCACTCGTATGTAACGGTATAGGTCGCATTCATGGCGTCAAAGCCCACGCACCGCTGGTAGCAGGTGCCGGTCTTCTGGGAAATCGTCCGCAGCATCTTCGCCTTGGTGATCAGATCCTCCGTGGACTGGTGGATATGCGTAAACCGGTTGATCCGGTGTCCCGTCAGGTGGGAGGTCGTAGAGCAGAGGTCTCTGTACTCGGCGCTGTTGGCCAAGGCGTAGGTCATGGCGGCGGAGTTCACATGACCGCGGATGAAGGGGTGGTCGATGAGCGTCTTGGGGTCCTGCAGCTCACCCTTGATATAAACGCGGATTTTCCGTTCCCGCAGGCTGTCCTTATATTCCTGTGCTGTCTTCATGGCGTCTCCTTTATTCTTTCTTAATTGCGATCTTACTTCCGTTCCTTTAGTGCGACATAGGACTCATAGCGCTTCTCAGCGTCATGCTCCGCACCGGCAAAGAGCTTTTCGGCCTCCTCGGGGAATTTCGCCTCCATGGAAGCGAACCGGCGCTCGCTGCGCAGGAAGTCCAGATAATTGCCGGTAGGCGCGGCGGAATCCATCTGGAAGGGGTTCTTGCCTTCCTCTTCCAGCCGGGGATCGAAGCGGTACAGGTGCCAGTAGCCGCACTCGACCGCACGCTTCATCTCTGCCTGGGTGTTGCTCATGCCGCCGGCAATGCCGTGCGCCGTGCAGGGTGCATAGGCGATCACCACAGAGGGACCATTATAAGACTCCGCTTCCCGGATAGCCCGCAGAGTCTGGGCCGGATTGGCGCCCATGGCCACCTGAGCCACATAGATGTAGCCATAGCTCATGAGCATCATGCCCAGGTCCTTCTTCTTGGTGCGCTTGCCTGCTGCGGCAAACTGAGCAGTGGCGCCCATGGTCGTTGCCTTGGAGGCCTGTCCGCCGGTATTGGAATACACCTCGGTATCCAGCACCAGCACGTTGATATCCTTGCCGGAGGCCAGCACGTGATCCAGGCCGCCGAAGCCGATATCATAGGCCCAGCCGTCGCCGCCGAAGGCCCACACGGACTTTTTGCTCAGGAACTCCTTGTTCTTCAGGATAAATGCCACCGTTGCCTTGTTCTCCGTGTTGCAATCCAGGGATTTCAGGGTTTCCACCAGATCGTCCGTCACCTTGCGGGTGATCTCGGAGTTATTTCTGCCGTCCAGATAGGCCTGGCAGGTGTCCGCAGCCACACCGGCATCCTTCAGGGTCTTCACGGCAGTTACCAACTCACTGTTGACAGTGTCGTGCGCTTCCAGGAAGCCGTAGGCAAACTCGGCGGTGTCCTCGAACAGAGACTGCTCCCAGGGAGCACCGAAGCCGCGCTCATCCTTGCAGTAAGGCGTGGAGGGCAGGCAGCCGCCATGGGCCGCCGTACAGCCGGAGGCGTTTGCAATGTACATGCGGTCGCCGAACAGCTGGGTCACCATCTTCACATAGGCCGTCTCGCCGCAGCCTGCGCAGGCAGGCGGGAACTCATAGTAATGACGGGCAAACTGCAGGCCCTTGATGGTCTTTTTGTTTACAGCGTCATCCTTGCAGGAAACATGCTCCACAAGGTAATCCCAGTTGGGCATCTCATGCCGCTGGCTCTCCGCCGGGACCATGGTCAGCGCAGTGTCCTTCGCCAGGCAGCTCTTGGCGCACTGGCCGCAGCCCAAGCAATCATAGGGAGAGACCTGGATGCGGTAAGCGTATTTCTCAAGGCCGGGACCCTTTGCCTGGATCGTCTCGAAGCCGGCAGGCGCCGCAGCCTTCTCCGTCTCATCCAGCAGAACTGCACGGATGGCAGCATGGGGGCAGACCAAGGAGCACTGGTTGCACTGAACGCACTTGGAGGCATCCCACTTGGGCAGCAGCACCGCATCTGTACGCTTGTCGTACTTGGAAGTGCCGCTGGGCCAGGTGCCGTCCACCGTGTGGTACTTCTGGAAGATGGACACGGGCAGATCGTCGCCCTTGAGCTGGTTCATGGGAATGATGATATCATGGAGGAAGTCATGGACGGCTTCTCCGGCATCATCGTCCGCCAGATCCTTCCAGCTGTCAGGCACTTCGATCTTGTGCAGTGCGCGAACGCCCTCGTCCACTGCCGCGCAGTTCATATCCACGACCTTTTGACCGGCCTTTACCAGATAGGTCTTTTCGATGGCGCTCTTCATGGCCTCGACGGCAACATCCATGGGGATGATGTTCGTCAGCTTGAAGAATGCGGACTGCAGAACCGTATTGGTCCGGCTTCCCAGACCCAGCTTCAAAGCGATGTCAGAAGCATCGATGGTATAGAACTGCGCATGCTTCTCAGCCAGCTGGCGCTTGAGCAGCGTGGGGAGATGCTTCTCCAGCTCCTCATCGCTCCACTGGCAGTTCAGCAGGAATGTACCGCCGTCCTTCAGGTCCTTGCCGACGTCAAACTTCTCCAGATATGCCGCGTTGTGGACGGCCACGAAGTCCGCACTGCGCACCAGATAGGTGGAGTGGATGGGCTCGTCGGAGAAGCGCAGGTGGCTCTGGGTCACGCCGCCGGTCTTTTTGGCATCATAATAGAAATATGCCTGGGTGTACTTATCGGTCTTGCTGCCGATGATCTTCACGGAGTTCTTGTTGGCGCCAACAGTACCGTCACCGCCGACACCCCACAGCTTGCAGGTGACCAGGCCAGCCTTGCTGGTATCGATCTCCTCATAAGGCAGGGAGGTGAAGGTCACGTCATCGATGATGCCCACGGTAAAGCCGTTCTTCGGCTCGTCCTGAACCAGATTGTCGTAAACGCCCTTCAGCATGCCGGGGGTGGTGTCCTTGCCGGACAGGCCGAAGCGGCCGCCGATCACAGCATCAAACTTCCTGCCGGAATCTGCCAGCACAGACTTCACGTCCAGGTACAGCGGTTCGCCTGCGGAGCCGGATTCCTTGGTGCGGTCCAGAACGGCCACGCGCTTCACGGTTTCCGGAAGTGCCTTCAGGAAATACTCTGCGGAGAACGGACGATACAGGTGGACAGAGATCATACCAACCTTGCGGCCATGGGCATTCAGGTAGTCCACGGTCTCCCGCAGGGTCTCCGTACCGGAGCCCATGGCGATCACGCACTCCGTTGCATCCGCTGCGCCGTAATACTCATAGGGAGCATAATGCCGGCCGGTGAGCTTGTTGATCTCGTCCATATAGTGCGCCACGATCGCCGGGATAGCGGCAATGTGGCTGTTGGAAGCCTCGCGGCCCTGGAAAAACACTTCCTGGCCCGCCGTTGTACCGCGGGTGCAGGGGTGCTCCGGGTTCAGGCTGTTGCGGCGGAATGCCTCCAGCTGCTCCATGTCCACCAGGGGACGCAGGTCTTCATAATCCAGCGCATCGATCTTCTGCATCTCATGGGAGGTGCGGAAGCCGTCGAAGAAATGCATGAAGGCATGCCGCGCCTTGATGGCGGACAGGTGGGCCACCACGCCCAGATCCATCGATTCCTGGGGGGAAGCGGATGCCAGCATGGCGAAGCCGATGGAACGGCAGGTCATTACGTCGGAATGGTCGCCCAGGATGGACCACATATTCTGCGCCACCGTCCGGGCCGCCACATGAAACACGCCGGGCAAATTCTCACCGGCGATACGGAACATGGGCGGGATCATCAGCATCAGGCCCTGTGCTGCCGTATAGGTCGTCGTCAAAGCGCCTGCCTGCAGGGAGCCGTGGCATGTTCCTGCCGCGCCTGCCTCAGACTGCATCTCCAGGACCTTCACCGGCTGGCCGAACAGATTTTTCTTTCCCTGAGAGGCCCATTCATCCACGACCTCTGCCATTTGGGAAGACGGAGTAATGGGGTAAATCGCCGCCACTTCCGTAAACGCATAGGAGGCATACGCCGCCGCTGTATTGCCGTCCATTACTGCTTTGTGTCCCATTTTTTTACCTCTTTCTTTCAGTTTTCTCGTGCTTAAAGGATCCGCCCGGAGGAGTTTGAATTCCTCCAGAAAGTCCCCACGGTGCGGTCATCCGTGTACGGTGGGGGATGGCATAGCCGGTCTCCCGCTGTACACTTCAGTCCGCGTATCTTTTCTGTCTATACTTTATTAATATATCGTTTTTTTCTTCTTAGTCGATATTCTTAGCGGCGTTCTATGTTCGCAAATAAAGACAATATTTTATACCGACGCCGCCGGAAAGCTCTCCCCCAAAAAGTTGCACTGTGCACAAATAAATCCGGTTTATTTATACATATGCGCCAAATATTGATACGGAGTATATCAAAAACACGTTCACAGAGCCGGAAACTGCATATAATTATCCGACTTTTTATTATGTTTTTCAACAGTGTCACCCGTACGACAGGAGTAGCATCGGCCAGTTTGGCGGAAAAAGTCTCCTTCGGAATATAAAAAAGCACCCGCTGGATCCACCAAAGCAGGACGGGGTACCTGTCGAAATGGTCTCAGGGGTGCTTAGGCGGAACAGGAAAGAAGATCAGTTTTAACGCAGGGCCAGGACGATCTCGGCCGTGACAGCCAGTTCGCCATGGTTATAGAGTTCTGCGGCGCAGGTGACAATGGCCTTTTCCGGACGTTCAGCGGCCCACTTAGAGCGGACCTCGACCGTGTCTCCCGGGAGGATCTTGCTCTTAAAGCGCACGTTGTTGATGCCCAGGAACAGAGGGGTTTTTCCGGCGTAGCGCTCCGTGGAGAGTACCAGAATATCAGAGGACTGCGCCATGCACTCTACGGAATAAACACCCGGCAGCACGGGGTCGCCAGGGAAGTGGCCTTTAAAGAGCTCCATCTGCGGATCCACATAAAAGGTGGTGCGAATGGATTCTCCGGGAACCAATTCCTCTACGCTGGAAACCAGCAGCATAGGAGAACGGTGCGGAATAATCTTTTTGATTTCTTCCTGGTTCATTAGCATTGTAGTGATACCTTCTTTCTATAGTGTTCGATACTTCATGATGCTAAAGGTTCATAAGCGTTTTACCATTTTCCGGCCCATGTGTCAAGATGCACCGAAAAGGCAGAACGTCTGAAAAATAGAAGTGCAAGGTCCTTTCTCAATAAGGCATTCAGCCGCTTTCCGCAGCGACATATACCTATATAAATTTAACTGCCGGGGCAGCCATTTCTACAAAATTCCCATGTAAGCCATGCGGCTTTGCACTCTATGTTGTGCAATAATTTATAGATTTGCGTAAGTTTTATATATTTACTTTGTTCGCCGGCAACTGGTACATTAACAATAGAACCGGCAAAAAGGTTTTTGATCCGCAAGGCAAGCGAAAGATTTTAAATCTATTATTTTAGGAGGAACATATATGGATACGATGTATCTGCCCGCATGGAGCATTGGCGGCGACTGCTACAAAGAGGTCTACGAGATCGTTCGCCCCTATGGCAAGAAGGTTGCTGTGATCGGCGGCCACACGGCCCTGTCCGTGGCTCTGCCCAAGCTGAAGGCCGCTTTGGCCGGAACCGACCTGGAGCTGTCTGAGCCGATCTGGTTCGGCGGTGAGGCTTCCTATGAAAACGCTGAGAAGCTGGCGGCCATGCCCGAGGTCCGCGACGCCGACATGATCTTCGGCATCGGCGGCGGCCGTGCGCTGGATACCTGCAAGTGCGCTGCCGGACACCTGAACAACAAGCCGATCTTCACCTTCCCCACCCTGGCTTCCAACTGCGCACCCTGCACCGCACTGTGCGTGATGTACTATCCCGACGGCTCCATGCGCGACCTCTATTTCCCCAAGCGCTGCGCCATCCATACCTTCATGGATTCTGAGATCATCGCCAATTCTCCGGCCGAATATATGTGGGCCGGCATCGGCGACTCCCTGGCCAAGGAGTTCGAGGTGGAGTATGCCGCCCGCAATGACCTGGCCAACTTCAACATCCTGCATGCACCCCTGATGGGCACTGCCGTTGCCCGCTGCTGCACCCCCGCCTTTATGAATTACGGCGTCAAGGCTATGGAGCAGATCCGCAGCCATACCGACGGCTATGAGCTTCGTCAGGTGGCTCTGGGCATCATCATCACCGCCGGCATGGTCTCCAACCTGACCGTGGATACCTCTCCCAAGAACGAATACTTCTACAACGACTCCCTGGCTCATTGCTTCTATTATGGCACCACGGTCTGCCCCGGCGCCCATAAGCATCTCCATGGCGAGGTGGTCTCCCTCGGCATCCTGGTGCTGCTGACTCTGGACAAGCAGTTCGAGCGCAGAAACAGCCTGTTCCCCTTCTATCACACCATGGGTCTGCCCATGACCATGGATGCCATCGATCTGCCGGAGTCTGATCTGCCCACCCTGGTGGGGAAGTCCTCTCAGATGGCCAACTGGAACTATGTGCCCACCCCCATCACTAAGGAGCAGTTCACCCAGGCGATCCTGGACACCGACAAGGCTGCCAAGGAATGGCTGGCTGCCAACAAGTAAGCGTATCCTTTCTGGAGGACTGACAGGATCAGTCCTCCAGATTCACATACTTGAAAGGAAGGTATAAATATGCGAGGAATCAAGGGGAAGATCACTCTGATTACCGGCGGTACCCGCGGCATCGGCAAGGGCATCGCCAAGCGCTTCCTGGAGGAAGGCGCCATCGTGATCGTGGTCGGCGGCAAGAACCGTCAGGATGCAGAGAATACCGTGGCGGAGCTGAGCCCGCTGGGCCAGATCGAATACATGATGGTGGACCTCTCCGGAACGGAAGCCGTGGAGAAAATGATCGATGACGTGGTGGCAAAGTATGGCCGCATTGACATCCTGGTCAACGATGCCGGCATCCAGGTCCGCAAGTGGGCCACCGAGTTCCCCATTGAAGACTTTGACCGGGTGCTCGGCGTCAATATGCGCTCTTACTTCATCGCATCCCGCACCGCGGCCCGCTATATGCAGAAGCAGGGCGGCGGCAGCATCGTCTGCATTTCCTCCGGCAACTCCCAGTGCTATACCAGCCAGCGCTGCGCCTACAACATCTCCAAGACCGCAGTCAACGGCCTTGTTGCGACCCTGGGCGTGGAATGGGCCAGATTCAATATCCGGATCAATGGCGTCGCACCTGGTTATGTCATGACGGAGATGATCCAGAAGGGAATCAACGAGGGCATCATCGACATTGAGAACATCATGAAGGTCATTCCCATGAAGCGGCTGCTTACGCCGGAGGAGATCGGCAACAGCGTTCTCTTCCTGGCCTCTGATGAAGCCAGCGGTATCACCGGCCAGACCCT
>URTS01000076.1 GCA_900550685.1 uncultured Oscillibacter sp.
TTCCAACAGCCGCCGTGAATACAACTTCAACAACACCGCTGATAGAAGGAAGTGCAAAAGAAACTACATCGCCCTTAATAACAACAGGAAGCGCTACAAAGGTTCCGTCTGCTCTCTTGTACATTGCTCTGATGGTCTCATTTTCAGCAAGCTGGTATCCGCCCAGGCGCTGGAGGCCTTCTACCTCCGCCCGCCCCAGGCAGACCCCCTGAAAAAGAAACCGGCCCCCATCAAATAACGCTTTCAATTTTTGATATAAGAGGAGAACAGAATTATGGGTAAAGTAGTCATTATGGATCATCCCCTGGTAGCCCACAAGCTGACCATCATGCGGGACAAGAACACCAGCGTCAAGGACTTCCGGGAGCTGGTCAGTGAGATCGGCATGCTCATCACCTATGAGGCCACCCGGGATCTGCCCATGACCACCAAACACATTGAGACCCCCATCTGCGAGATGGAGGCCCCCACCCTGGCAGGCCGCAAGTTCGTGGTGGTCCCCATTCTCCGGGCCGGTCTGGGCCTGGTGGACGGCGTACTGCGGATGGTTCCCGCCGCCCGTGTGGGCCACATCGGCATGTACCGGGACGAGGAGACCCTGGAACCCCATCCCTACTTCTGCAAGATGCCCAAGGATGTGTCCGAGCGGGACGTTCTGATCGTGGACCCCATGCTGGCTACCGGCGGCTCCGCCGCGGAGGCCATCGGCGAAATGAAGAAGCGGGGCTGCAAGCACATCAAGCTCATGGTCCTGGTGGCCGCTCCCGAGGGCATCAAGCACATTCAGGAGCTGTATCCCGACGTGGACATCTATGCCGGTGCCCTGGACAAGTGCCTCAATGAAAAGGGCTACATCGTTCCCGGCCTGGGCGACGCTGGCGACCGCATTTTCGGCACCAAGTAAATCTGTTCTTTCCAAAATAGCGAAAGCGGGAGCAAATGCTCCCGCTTTTAGCGTATCAAAAAGATCTTTTCTCCCCGCTGAACAAGTTTTCAGAACTTTAAAAGTTCTGAAAACTATTGATTTCAATAGCGCAGGGAAAGCGGCGAAGCGCCGCCGGGGGCGGATAAAGCGAGCCGCTTTCGAGGAAACGGCACGATTGGCGGCCCATTAGGGCCGGGAATCGTCATGCCATGGCGGTGTTCAAGCTGCCAGAACGCTGCCCGCGGCAGATACAGCGAGGCTGTTTTGAGGAAGGCTCAGCCGACGGTGTATCCCTTCTTGGGTCTCCCGCCCGGAAATCAGCCAACTTTCCGCAGCTTTTGCCACCTGCGGAAAAATTTTCGGCTGCCGTCCCGCCGGATGCAGATTTTTCTTGCATTTTTGGCCGCCGTCCCTTAAAATAGAGATATAAGAAAACACTGCAAAGAACGACAGCTGCAACGGAGTGCCTTGCGCACGGGCTGACACCTGTCTCCTTTGCGCGGCAGGTGTTCCGGAGGGCCGGAACGCCTTTTCTTTTATCATCTGTAAAGGGGGACGTATCATGACACTTGTTACCAACGGACGGCTCATCACCCGGGACCCGGAGGGCCGGGGCTACTACGAGCATGGCACCGTGGCCTACGAGGGCACGAAGATCGTGGAGGTGGGCGAGGAAGCCGCGCTGAAAGCCAAATATCCCAAGGCCGAGATCATCGACGCCAAGGGCGGCGTCATCATGCCGGCCTTCATCAACGCCCACACCCATATCTACTCCGCCCTGGCCCGTGGCCTGTCCATCGCGGGCAACAACCCCACCAACTTTTATGAGGTGCTGGACGGCACCTGGTGGGCCATTGACCGCCATCTGATGATGGAGGGCACCCGCGCCAGTGCCACGGCTTTGTATATGGACTCTATCAAGCAGGGCGTCACCACCATTTTCGACCATCACGCCAGCTACGGCGAAATTCCCGGCACCCTCCACACCATCGCGGAGGAGAGCAAGCGCCTGGGGCTCCGCTCCTGCCTGTGCTACGAGGTCAGCGACCGGGACGGCGAGGAAAAATGCCTCCAGGCCATTCAGGAGAACGCCGACTTCATCACGGAGTGCGAACAGCGGAAGGACCCCATGCTGGCGGCCATGTTCGGCGGCCACGCTCTCTTCACCATTTCCGACAAGACCTTTGACCGCATGGTGGCGGCCAACAACGGCCGTACCGGCTACCATATCCATGTGTCCGAGGGCATGAACGATGTTTACGATTCCCTGCAGAATTATGGCCGCCGCCCGGTCCAGCGTCTGCAGGACCACGGTATTCTGGGACCCAAGACCATTCTGGGCCACTGCATCCACGTGAACACCGCCGAAATGGAGATCATCAAGGAGACCGGCACCATGGTGGTGAACAACCCGGAGAGCAACATGGGCAACGCCATCGGCATCTGCCCGGTGCTTCAGCTCTACAAGCGGGGCATTCTGCTGGGCATGGGCACCGACGCCTACACCAACGACATGCTGGAATCCCTGAAAGTGGCCCTCTGCTCCCAGCGGAGCCAGAACTGCCTGCCCAACGTCGGCTGGTGCGAGGTCACAGACATGCTCTTTAAGAACAACGCCAAAATCGGCGCCAAATATTTCCCAGATCAGCTGGGCGTATTGAAGGCTGGGGCCGCGGCGGACATCATCGTCATGGACTACAAGCCCTTCACCCCCTTCTCCGACGAGAATATTGACGGCCACATGATCTTCGGCATGACGGGCCGCCAGTGCCAGACCACCATCGCCGCCGGCAAGGTGCTGATGCGTGACCGGGAGCTGGTCGGCATCGATGAAGAAGCGGAAAACGCCCACATTCTGGAAGCCTCCAAAAAACTGTGGGGCGACCTGAACCATAGAGAATATTGAGGTGTCTATGACCATTCCGGAACAACAGGCAGAATTCGTCCAGTATTTGAGAACGCACTACACCTATGCACATCCAGAAGAAATGGCCAGTGAGGTATTCTATTCCAAGCGTCACTACATTGGAATACCCTTTGAGGATATTTTCCTAAATGATGACTCAATAGAGCGGGCACGAAATCTTCTGATCTCCCACTTTGAAAAAATTGGCAGGAAAAATCCGCGGAATCACGCCTCTGTTCATTACAGTGACTGGGTTAAATTCAAGGAATTTTTGGATCAACAGCATCCAAACAAATAAGGAGAGGTTACTATGTCTGAGTTAATGACCCCCATTCCCTTCCGGCAGCTGATGACGTGGCTCACCACGGAATACGCCCGGGAAGGTTCTGTATTCGGCGTTCACCGCCCCTTCCATCCCAGCGGCAAGACCCTGCCCATTTTCGGGGAGACCATTGAAACACCCTTCGGCCCCGCTGCCGGCCCTAACACCCAGCTGGCCCAGAACATCGTCGCTGGCTATTTCGGCGGTGCCCGTTTCTTCGAGCTGAAAACCGTTCAGAAAATGGACGGCGCGGAGCTGGCCGCCTGCATCAACCGGCCCTGCATTCTGGCGGAGGATGAGTGCTACAATTGCGAGTGGAGCACAGAGCTGACGGTCCCCCAGGCCTTTGAGGAATACGTGAAAGCCTGGTGCGCCTGCAAAATGCTGGCCAAGCTGTACGGCCTGGGCGATCCCAACGGCTTTGTTTTCAACATGTCCGTGGGCTACGACCTGGAGGGCATCCAGGGTCAGAAGGTGGACACCTTCCTGAACGGCATGATGAACGCCGCCGAAACGCCCATTTTCCAGGAGTGCATCGCCGTACTCCACGAGCTGTTCCCGGAGGAGGGCGCGTATATCGACGCCATCTCCCCCAAGGTCTCCCGCTCCGTGACCCTCTCCACCCTCCACGGCTGCCCGCCGGAGGAGATTGAGCGGATCGCCACCTACCTCATCACGGAAAAGGATCTCCATACCTTCGTCAAGTGCAACCCCACTCTGCTGGGCTACGAGACTGCCCGCTCCATTCTGGACGAGATGGGCTACGACTATATCGCATTTGACGACCATCATTTCAAGGAGGACCTGCAGTACAAGGATGCCGTCCCCATGTTCCACCGGCTGGAAAAGCTGGCCATGGACCGTGGTCTGGAATTCGGTCTGAAGCTTTCCAACACCTTCCCGGTGGACGTGAAGGCTGGAGAGCTGCCCAGCGAGGAGATGTACATGGCGGGCAAGAGCCTCTTCCCTCTGACCACCACCATGGCCGCCCGGCTGAGCCGGGAATTCGGCGGCAAGCTGCGGCTTTCCTACGCCGGCGGCGCCGACGCCTTCAACATCGACAAGCTGTTTGCCTGCGGCATCTGGCCCATCACCATGGCCACCACGGAGCTGAAGCCCGGCGGCTACCAGCGCTTCACCCAGATCGGTGAGATTCTGGACAAGCTGGACTTCCAGCCCTTCTCCGGCGTGGACGTGCTGGGCATTGACGCCCTGGCCCTTTCTGCCCGGCGGGACAAGTACCATTTGAAGGACATCAAGCCCCTGCCCCGGCGGAAGCTGCTGGAAAAGGTCCCCCTGATGGACTGCTTCACCGCCCCCTGCGAGGGCGGCTGCCCCATCCGGCAGGACATTCCGGAGTACATCGAGCTGTGCCGTAAGGGCAAATACACCGAGGCCCTGGCCCTCATCACGGAGAAAAACGCCCTGCCCTTCACCACCGGCACCATCTGTGCCCACCGCTGCCAGACCAAGTGCACCCGGAACTACTACGACGATCCCGTTCAGATCCGCGCCACCAAGCTGATCGCGGCGGAAAAGGGCTACGAGGGACTGATGGCCTCCCTGAAAAAGCCGGAGCCTGTCACCGACGGCCGGAAGGCCGCCATCATCGGCGGCGGCCCCACCGGCATCGCCGCAGCCTACTTCCTGGGCCGAGCCGGTATCCCTGTCACTATCTTTGAAAAGAGCCACAAGCTGGGCGGCGTGCCCCGGCTGGTGATCCCCGGCTTCCGCATCAGCGAGGAGGCCATGGAAAAGGATATCGCTCTCATGCAGTTCTTCGGCGCCGAGGTAAAGCTGAACACACCCGCCCCCTCCGTTTCGGAGTTGGAAGCCATGGGCTACACCCACATTTTCTTCGCCGTGGGCGCCGGAAAGGCCGGCAAGCTGGACATCCCCGGCAACGTGGTGCCGGTGATCCAGTGGCTGCGGGACCTGAAGGCCGGAAAGGACGTCCCCCTGGGCCATGTGGCCGTGGTGGGCGGCGGCAACACCGCCATGGATGCCGCCCGGGCGGCTCTCCGGGCCGGAGCCCTGACCTCCACCCTGGTATACCGCCGGACCAAGAAGTATATGCCCGCCGACGCCGAGGAACTGGAGCTGGCCATGGCCGACGGCGTGCGGTTCCTGGAGCTGGTGGCACCCGTGGAACAGGCTGGCGGCAAGCTGAAATGTGAGAAGATGAAGCTGGGCGATCCCGATGAAAAGGGCCGCCGCAGTCCTGTCCCCACCGGGGAATTTGTGGAGATCGACTGCGACACCGTCATCGCCGCAGTTGGTGAGCAGGTGGACGGTGCGCTGTTCACCGCCAACGGCATTGCGGTCAACGCCAAAGGCATCCCCGACTTCCACACCAACCTGAAAAACGTCTTTGTGGGCGGTGACGCCATGCGGGGCCCTGCCACCGTGGTGGAGGGCATTGCCGACGCCCGGTATTTCGCCAACGCCGTCATCGGCAGCGTTCCCACCATCAACATTCCCGATGACGCCCACGCCGCCCGGGCCGAGGCCATCGCCCGGAAGGGCATCCTCTGCCCGTCTAAGGCCGGGTGTGAGGGGGACCGCTGTCTCCACTGCAATACCGTCTGCCAGGTCTGCGCCGACGTGTGCCCCAACCGGGCCAACGTGGTCATCACCCTGCCGGACGGGCGGCATGAGATTCTCCATGTGGACCGGATGTGCAACGAGTGCGGCAACTGCGCCGTGTTCTGCCCCTACAACTCCGCCCCCTACCGGAACAAGTTCACCCTGTTCCTGACCCGGGAGGGCTTTGACGAGAGCCCGGAGAACCAGGGCTTCCTGCCTCTGGCTGACCGGAAGGTGCTGGTACGGCTGGACGGCAAAGTGTTCGAGGCCGATCTGGACGGCCGGAACGATCTGCCTGCCGATGTGGAGACCTTCATCCTGACGGTTTTGAAGGATTACGTCTATCTGCTGAGAAAATTGAAGCTTCATTTCCAAAATCCCATATGTTTCAATGACCGACAAGCAGATTTACTTGTCAGAAATCAGCTGTTTATCCGGCCAATTTGATCCGTTAGATACAGGAAAAAAGCCCACCGCATGTGACCATGCGGTGGGCTTTTCTATGATTTTGTGGGATATGCTTTGCTCCCGCGCAGGTCCGCTGTTTTGGCGGCCCTCAGATCAGCCGCACCAGTTCCGCGTTTTTCATTTTGGCGCTCCAAAAATCCTTCAACGGCATCCGCCGGACCTGGCAGACGATGCTGGCATTCATAGCGCCATGGCCTACGATCAGGACATCCTCCCCCTGCCGCAGCTCCGGCTCCACAACCTCCCGCAGGAATTCGCCGGTCCTGGCGTACAATGCCTGCAAGCTTTCGCCGCCCTCCGGGGGCGTCACATACTTCTCCGGCGCGCAGAACAGGTCATGGATGGGATTTTCCGGGTTCACCATGAAGTCCATGGAGCCCTCGCAGACGCCGAAGCTCATTTCCTCCAGCCGGGCGTCGGTGATGATGGGAACATCCCGGCCCCGCAGGACTGCCTCCGCCGTCTCCCGGGCCCGGATCAGCGGTGAGCAGTAGCACACGTCAAAATGGGTGTCACGGTACCGCTTCCCGGCCTCCTCCACCATCTGCCGCCCTTCTTCATTCAGGGGGACGTCTGTTTTTCCCTGCAATTTATGGACCGCGTTCCAGGCGGTTTTCCCGTGCCGCATAATGTACAGCATATTCTTCCAACCCTTCCGTATTCATTCTGCTTCTATTATGCAGGGAAATTCCGGGGAAGTCAACGTTTACGTGGAAGCGTTCTTGTTCTGCTCCCCCAGGCTGTCCAGCTTGCGGTCCACGGCGTCCTCGATGCGCTTCAGCACGGAGGTCTGCCACAGCCCCGCCGCCAGGGAGCCGATGCCAATGACCAGGCACAGCCGGAACAGCCATTCCAGGTTATTGCACTTCAAAAATCCCGCCAAGCCTGTATATACCTCCGGCGGCCTAGCTGCCTTCCCAACTTCCATCGCCGCGCCGATCACATATTCCGCCGGAAAAACCGATGCGAAAATTCCCAGAAGCAGCAGTCCCAGGACAGAGATCCCCAACGGAATAGCCCAGGGCAGGACACTTTTCCGCACCTTGGGAACCGCTTCTTCGGATACTTCCGGCGCTGCCGGTCTGTCAGACAGCGCCTCCCAACCCTTGGCATCCTCCAGCAGCCAGTCCACACTGACGCCGAACCGTTGCCGCAGCTTCCACAAATTTCCGGCGTCCGGCAGGGCCGTGCCCTGCTCCCAGCGGGACACCGCCTGCCGGGAAACTTCTAAATAAGAAGCCAACTCCTCCTGGCTGATGCCCTCCCGCTTCCGCAGGCGGACCAGCTTTTCCGATAAGGTCATAGGCCATTCCTCCTTGTGTTTCTGCCTGTATTGTAGCAAAAATCACCGGGCAAGTCCACCGCGCCGCCGTTTCAAGGCCGCAACCAAACGCAACATTGAGAAAAAACTTGCAAAAATTGCCGGAATCAGGTAAGCTGTTCCCAGAAAATCATCTTTCAAGAGGAGCGCGCCATGCTGAAACATATTTTTCTGGACCTGGACGACACCATTCTGAATTTCACCGCCGGGGAGGCCAAGGCTCTGGCCCAGGCCCTCCGGGAGGCGGGCATCGAACCCACAGTGGCCGTTCTGGACCGCTATCACCTCATCAACATCGCCCACTGGGAACTGCTGGAAGAAGGCCGTCTCACCCGGGAAGAGGTGCTGGTCCAGCGGTTCCAGCAGCTGTTCCGGGAACTGAACATCCCCCACAGCGGCGCAGCGGTCAACGACCGGTACGAGCACCTGTTGTCCCGCCAGCACGATTTCATTCCCGGAGCAAAACAGCTTTTGAAGGACCTGTCCCCCCGGTATGACCTGTATCTCGCCTCCAACGGGGCCGCCGCCGTGCAGCATCCCCGGCTGGACGATTCCGGAATCCGGCCCTATTTCAAGGGCATCTTCATCTCCGAAGAGCTCGGCGCCGACAAGCCCTCCAAGGCATTCTTCGACGCCTGCTTTGCTGCCATCCCCGGCTTCCGGACAGAGGAGGCCGTCATGGTGGGGGACAGCCTGACCTCCGACATCCGGGGCGGACGGGACGCCGGGCTCCGCACCGTCTGGTTCAATCCCCAGGGCAGGGAGCCCCGGGCGGACATCCGGCCGGATTACACCATTCACGCCCTTTCTGAGTTGCCTTCCCTTCTGAAATTCATGCAGTAAAGCATTTTTAGTTGACAGCTATTCCACAGGGATCGACACGTCAAAAATCTCAATTCCTCGCCGCAGGGCGTACTCCACCGTGTAGCGGGTGCCCCCGGCTGTGCCGTCAAAGGCTGCGATGAGCAGCATGGAATGATCCACCATATAGCGGTCCCGCCGCTGCATACAGGCAGGCGAATAGGCGTCCGACACCATGGTCTCCATGTCGCACTGCTCCACCAGGCGGCGGTAGCGCCGCCGCTCCGCCTCCGGCCAGGCGTCCGCCTGGGTGGGACAGGGGATAGCCGCTTCCACCGTGACTTCCGGATACTGTTCCCGCAGAGCCAGCACCGCTTCGCAGAAATAGAGGTCACAGCCCTGGGCCATGCCGCAGAGAAAATGCCGGTACCCCTCCTGGTAGGCCAGCAGCACCGCGTCGGCGATCCGCTCCTTCAGCTTCACGCAGCGGGGATCCTCCTCATGATAGCCCCAGGGCAGCTTCGCAGGGCGGTGCCCCGTAAAGCAGCAGGATTCCTGTCTGGCCGGCATCTCCCCACCTCCTCCATTATCATACCGCCATTATAGAACGTTTGTTCTCGC
>URTS01000077.1 GCA_900550685.1 uncultured Oscillibacter sp.
CGTTTCTTCATTTCAGCAGCTTATTCAGGTCTGTGCCCATGTGGACGGCGTACCGGGGCAGATCGTGAAGGCCCTTTGCCAGGTCCGCGCATTTGGGCGTGGTCATAAGGGACACCGGAAACAGCTCATCAATGAGGGCCTTGGCATCCGGATCGGAGCAACCGAAGGGATAGGCAAAGCAGGTGACGCTCCCCAGTTCTGCGGCGATGCGGTCGTGACTCTTCTGGATGTCGTCCAGCACCCGGGCCTGAAAGTCTCCGTCAGATTCCCCAGGGCGGCGCTCCACACCGTTGGTGCCGTCCCGCTCAAAGTTGCCGCCCTCGCCCCCCAGATTGTGAAGCTTATAGCTGTGGGACCCGATCTCCACCAAGCCGGAATCCGTCATCTCCCGCAGCTGTTCCCAAGTGCAGAAGTTGTCCGTAGGTAGATCCGGCATCAGCACGATGATGGAGATGCAGGCCTTCACGCCGTACTCCTGCAAAATGGGGTACACCAGATCGTAATTGCTGCGGTAGCCGTCATCAAAGGTGATGAGGATGGGCTTTTCCGGCAGGGGCTCCCCCGCCGCCAGTTCTCTGGGCAGCACCGGGGTATAGCCCTTGGCCAGGATGATTTCCAGATCAGTACGGAGCTTGCTGGGCGTGATGGTCATGTCGTTGCAGTCCTGCCCCTCCAGCACCATATGGTGGTACATCAACACCGGCAGAGGCTCCCGTACCGACGGCGGTAGTCGATAAACGAATACGCACAGGATCGCAGACACCGCCAACATCACCAGCGGCACGGCGGCGCGAAAAAATTTTCGATTCATGATACACGATACTTCTTTCAAATTTGATGCAGCCGTATGAGCTGCTCTATCCTATAAACGGATCCGCTGGTTATTTTATTTCAGTTTTTGCAAAATTTTATAAATTTTTATAAATAAGGATGCCCTCAGGGCGCAAAAGTCCCCCGCCAACCTTCCGCCGTGCGGTACAGTAGGCCGGAAGCGCTGTCCAGAAAGGCCCCGCCGCCGGGCATGGGGCCGTATTCGCCGTTGTAGGCCCGGGCAGTGCCGTTCACCGTCTGGTTCTCCTTGGAGCGGTAATTTCCCGGCACAAAAATGCGCTCATTGGTGAAGGTAAAATGCTCTCCTGCCAGCAGTTCCGGGGCATACATGCCGCCGGCCGGTTCCCCGGTCCCCACCGCCGCCCAGTTCCGGACGAAGGAGTTTTCATACTTGCTGCCCGGCGTCACCTGCCGCATGGTCACTTCCCCCACGGCATCCAGCCAGGCCTGGGCCGTGTCCGCCCGGCTGGCGCCCTCCGGCACCGTCACGGCGCTGACCAGGGCGTTATACTCCACCTCGTCGTACCACTTCCGCAGGTAGGTAAACACGGTGTTGCCGTCGTAAGGCGCCGAGGAGGTGGCCGCCGCCATCAGATAGACCCACTCTCCCCCGTCCGTACAGCGGATGATATTGGAGCCTTCCCAGGCGGTGATGGAATCATCGCCGCTGGGACTTTTTATCGTGATACTGCTGCCGGAGGCCTGAAAGTTGGAAGCTGTGGCCCAGTAGAAGCTGCCGGAAAAGCCCTGGGCCCGGATGGCGCCGGTGCCGTCGGAGACAGCCGCGGTGTAGGCCCCGCCGCCGATGCCGTCCGCCGGTGTCAGGTCCAATGTCACGGTGCCGCCGCTGGTCAGGGCGTCCATGATGGCCTGGGCCCGGGCCGCCGACTGGCTGGACCGGGCGGAATTGTCCAGAAAGTAGTCGTAGGCCTCCCGCTGGGCATCGTTAAAGGAGTAGGAACACCACGCCATGGTCTGCACGGCGTCCAGATAGGTACTCTGCTGTTCCGCCGTGCCGTTTTGCAGGATCTCATCCAGCTGCCGGCAGACACCCTGCCGTTCTTCCTCGCTCATTTCGCTGAGCTGGGTGAGAAACTGTCCGCCGGAGCCGATGTAGAGCTGGTTCAGCAGTTCCTCCGGCGTGGCGTCCGCCGCGGAGGCCAGCCCCAGCTTCACCGCCCAGCGCTGCATCTCTGCGTTAAAGGGTTCAAGGTCCAGATCCACACTCACATGCCGGTCATTCAGGAAGGTCAGCTCTCCGTCCTTTTCCATGAAGGCCAGCATTCCGCTGCCGTCGTTGCCGTCCGGCACGAACCAGCCGTCCTCGTCCACATAAGCGCCGCCCGCCAGCGTAACCCCGGCGGGATTCCCGGCATGGAAGCTGTAGCCCGCGCTATAAACGTACAGGGCGCCATTGCGGTAGGTATGCTCCCAAACCTCCGTGGGGGCGTTCACCTGCCAGTCGTCAAACTCCGCATTGGCATCTCTGTTTTTCCAGGTCTGGTATGCCTCCAGCGCATTGGCTCTGGCGGCGGCCACCGCCTCGTCCGGGATATAGGAGGAGGGCGTTCCCACCATGTGGTCCGTCACCTCGTCCGCCTCCGGCTTGTAGACCAGGAGGTTTTCCCCGTCAAAGTAGATGTCCCGGACAAAAGATGCCTTGGGCGTCTCCCCATTGGAGCCGCCGCTCCACTCCGGCATGGTCACAAAGCCGTGGACCGCCAGGCGGCTGTATTCATAATTCCACTCCGCCCAATCCCAGAAGCGCAGCTCCGGCCACGCGCTTTCCAGCAGAGACTTGATATCCGCATCGTAGAGCTGTCCGTCCCGCCGGAAGATGATCTGGGCGGAATCGATGGAATCGGCACACAGCTCCTCCTCGCCGTCATCATCCAGGTCCATCTGCGTCGTATCGCCCCGCACGCTGGCCAGCCGCCAAGGCGTGCCGTCATCATCAAGATAGTAGTAATCCGTGACCGTACCGCTGCTCTGGTCCGTTCTTACCGTGTATTCCAGCTTAAAGCCGCTGCGGCCAAACAGATCCTGGAAGCTGCCGATGTCCATGGCGTCCAGTCCTTCCGTGTCCATGTCCGGGAATGTGAAGAACGCATCCCCCTCCCAGCGGTCCCCGGCCCCGCTGAAGCTATCCGTATGCGTGAGGGCCGCGTAGGCGCTGCCGTCGGTGGAGAGGTAGCTGCAAACCGTCAGTCTCCCGCCGTTCCAGTCCAGTTTCCGGCTTTCCACCAGCCGCTCCCAATCGTTGGAATGGCGGGTCAGGGACATCTTCTGGGGCTCGTAGGGGGTCAGGCCATCCAGGGAAAGGGTCATCCAGGGGTCCCCCTCCGGCCGGTTATAGGGAGAGGGGATGTCCTTGTCCGTCAGCAGGTGGGACACGAACCAATACTGCCCGTCCCCCCGGTCCAGCAGGGTGACGCACTCGGTGGTCAGTCCGCCATAGTAAAAGTCTTTCCAATAGAGCTGGATATAGTCGCCCACCCGCTCACCGTAGCTGAAAGTGACGGAACGGTAGTTGGTATCGCTGTGAACATGGTAACGAGCATCAAACTGCTCGATATACTTGAACTGATCCCAGTCGATCTTTTCCGTTCCATCCATCGTCAGGCCGATATTATCAAAGAGGAACGCGTTGACCTCCGGCAGCGTGAACTTGTCCGTGTCGAACAATTCATTTCCCTCCGGGTCTATATTGTTGAGGGCCTCCAATTCCTCTTGGGTCAAGGGTACTTCCGGCCCCACGCCATTGTAAAGCAGTTCCAGCATGTTGATCTCCCGGGGATCTGCATACAGGCAGGTGAGGAACTGGTTATGGAGGTTGCTGTAGGTCTGGCCATCGTCAGCCGTCATTTCGCCGTTGAAAAAGTCATTGTTGAAGTAAGCCAGCTCCTCCTCGGTAAGGGGCTGGGGGGCCAGACGGTCAGGCCGGTCACAGAGCTTGTTGGAGAGAATGTGGAATCCGCCGTCAGCCTGAGGCTCCACAGTGACCTTTGCCCAGACTTCTTCTCCGGAACCGCTGGTATCCACCAGGAAGAAATCTTCCGCCCGGTAGTACAGGGCAATGGCATCGCCCTCCTGCTCTCCGGCGTAAAACTGGACATAACCGGGAGCGTTGGTGTCCCCGTGGAAGTGATAATAGGCGTCATAGTCCGCCAGATAGGTGAAGCTGCCCATACTGCGGGCATCCGTTTCCGCCAAAGTCAGTCCCAGCCACTCCGTCAGGACGTAATCTACCTGCTCCGTGGTGATCTTCAAAAGGTCCACCTCCGGGTCGTAGCCGCTGTAGCCGGTGTCCACCACAGCCTGCCGCTCCGCAGGTGTGGTCTCTTGCTCCATCACTGCCCCATTGTAGAAGAGCTGGTACATATCCACATCCTCCGGCCTGTCATAGGTGGAGGTCAGGAACTGGACGGGTTTGAACTGGCAGACGTTGCCCTGGATGTCTGCCCAGGGGTAGGCTATATTGAAATAAAGGTTATACCGGGCCACCTCCTCCGGCGTCAAGGGCTCCGGTCCCGCTGTTTTGACCGCCCCGGTAAAGGTGGCGGCGCACACCACGCCTGCGGCGGCCACCACCGCCAGCAGGGCAATGCCCACCGTGCGGCGGTTCTCCGCGATGCGGGTGATGCGGTCCTTCAGTTCCTTTTTCCCCGCCGTCATGGTGGTGGCGGAGAGCATGGGACTCTCCGGTTTCCGGGCCACGGGGATCAGCCGCAGCAGCGTCCGGCCATAGGGGATGCGTTCATCCTCTCCCAGCCGCTTCAAGGCCCCTTCGTCGCAGGCCAGCTCACAGTCCCGGCGGGAGACGATGGCGGCAGCCCACACCAGCGGATCAAACCAGTACACCGCCAGGCACACGCACCGCAGAAGGCTCCAGATGGGGTCGCCGTGGCGGGCGTGGGTGGTCTCGTGGGCCAGAACGTGCCGCAGGGTCTCCGGAGACTCCACCGAGGCCGGGGTCAGGTATACAGCGGGGCGGAACAGACCGAACAGGCAGGGAGACGGCAGGCCCTGCACCAGATACACCGGGTATTTGCAGCCCTCCACCGGATAGGGGATCCGATTCCGGCGGAGTTTACGGGCAAAGCGGAGGTTGGTAAAGAGGAACCAGGCCGCCATGACCGCCATACCGGCGCACCAGACGGCAGTCAGCACCTCCGCCGTAGTCATCCGGTGGTAGCGGACGGCGGTGGTATCCGTGGCGGCCACCCAGCTGTCGGTGGCCGCAGATACCTGGGGTCCGGCAGGCTGCTGCACGGTATTTGCCGGGGTTTCGGGCACGGCGTCCCGGGCCTCCGGGTGCTGGTCCAGGGGGGCCCGCTCCACCGGAAGGGCAACGGTCTGCCGTTCCAGCCGCGCCGCCACCTGGGTCTGCACTGGCTCCGCCGCCGTCAGCACGTTGTAATGCAGCGCCGGAAGATTGACAGGGACCAGCAGCCGCAGCACCACCAGGCCCCACAGGGCATACTGGGCCCGGCGGGAGATGGTCTTTTGGAACGCCTTCCGCAAAGCCAGCAGCGCGGCGATCAAAACGGAAGAAGTCAGCAGAATTTCTCTCATGTCTTCCCACCCGCTTTCTCCAAAATGGCGGACAGTTCCGCGATATCGTCCTCCGTCAGGGCATTTTTCTCCACCATGGCGTTCATCAGCAGCCCCAGGCCGCCCACCTTGTCCAGAAACGTCTCGGTCTCCGCCTCAATGGCGTCCTCCCGGTCCACGGCGGGGAAATACCGCTTGGCCCGCTGGCCCTCCTCGTGCCGGACGGCCCCCTTGCCCTCCAGGCGGGAAAGCATGGTGATGATGGTGTTTTTCGTCCAGCCGGTATCCTCCTTCAACGCGGCGGTCAGCTCCGTGATGGTCATGGGGGCATCCTGCCACAGGCGGTTCATCAGCTTCCATTCGCTGTTGGAGAGATCGATCTTCATACGCGCACCTCACTTGGTATACGGTTGTCTACCTTTGTTGTGACCAGCGTAGCAGAAAGGTAGACAAATGTCAACCTCGATTTGGTTACAAATTGGATACGGAAAAATTCCGTCTTTCCGCCGTTGACCAGGGGCGGTTTTTGCCGTAAAATAGATGCCGAATGAAAAAATCAGAGGAGAACGCCATGACTGACTTTGAACAACGATATGTGTCCGCCCGGAAAGCGGTGATCGCCCGGGACCTGGCCCGGCTGAACCCTATGCAGCGCCAGGGGGCCATGACCACCGAGGGGCCGCTGCTGCTGCTGGCAGGTGCAGGCTCCGGCAAGACCACCGTGCTGATCCAGCGGGTCTACAACCTTTTGACCTACGGCCGGGGCAGCGACAGCGACGAGGTCCCCGACTGGGCTACGGAGGAGGACCTGGATTTTCTGGAACACTTCCCTGACCGGCCCGACGCCGATGAGGTCCGCCGGGTCCACCGGCTCTGCGCCGTGGATGTGCCCCGGCCCTGGGAGATCATTGCCATCACCTTTACCAACAAGGCGGCGGGGGAACTGAAGGACCGTCTGGCCGCCCGGCTGGGCCCCTTCGCCAATGACATCTGGGCCTCCACCTTCCACTCCGCCTGCGTCCGTATCCTGCGGCGGGACATTGACCGCCTGGGCTTCGACAAGGACTTCACCATTTACGACACCGACGATTCCAAGCGGGTCATCAAGGACATTCTGAAAGAGCAGAACCTGGACGAGAAGACCTTCCCCATCCGCAGCGTTCTCTCTGCCATCAGCGCCTCCAAGGACCGCTACGAGGGACCGGAGGTGTTCCGGAAGCGGGCGGAGGCCTCCAACGACTGGAAGAGCACCCGCATCGCCAAAATCTACGCCGCCTACCAACAGAAACTGAGCACCGCCAACGCCCTGGACTTCGACGACATCATCTACCACACCGTGACCCTGCTGCAGAAGGAGCCGGAGGTGCTGGACTACTACCAGAAGAAGTTCCGGTATGTGCTGGTGGACGAGTATCAGGACACCAACCACTTGCAGTACCTCCTGACCCAGCTGCTGGCCGGGGGATACCGGAACCTCTGCGTGGTGGGCGACGATGACCAGTCTATCTACCGTTTCCGGGGCGCCAACATCGAAAACATCCTGAACTTTGAAAAGCAGTACAAGGACGCCCGGGTCATCCGCCTGGAGCAGAACTACCGCTCCACCCAGCACATTCTGGACGCGGCCAACGCCGTCATCAAAAACAACGCCGGGCGGAAGGGCAAGACCCTCTGGACCGACAACGGCAGCGGCGACGTGGTGACGGTGAAAACCAACTTCAACGAGGGAGACGAAGCAAACTTCGTGGCCGGGGACATCCTCATGGGTGTAAACCGGGGCCGGAACTTCCGGGACACCGCCATTCTCTACCGGATGAACGCCCAGTCCAACGCTCTGGAATATGCCCTGAAACGGAACGCCATCCCCTACAAGGTGGTGGGGGGCATGAAGTTCTTCGACCGTGCCGAGGTCAAGGACATGCTGGCCTACCTCTGCGTGCTGAACAATCCCATGGACGATCTGCGGCTCCGCCGCATCATCAACACCCCCGCCCGGGGTATCGGCGCCACCACCATGGACAAGGTGGCGGAGTTGGCGTCGGAGCAGGGGGCCTCCCTCTATGAGGTCATCCGCAACGCAGACCTCTTCCCCACCCTGAAAGCGGCATCTGCCAAGCTCATCAAGTTTGCGGACCTGATTGATGGCCTGCGGCGGGCAGGCGCCACGCTGGCCCTGCCGGAGTTCTATGACGAGGTTCTGAACCAGACCGGATACGTCCGGGTGCTGGAAGAGAAAAACGACATGGAAAGCCGTGGCCGCATTGAAAACGTCCAGGAATTGAAATCCAACATCCTGGGCTTTTTAGAGCAGGACCCGGAGGACGCCACCCTCTCCGGCTTCCTGAACGAGATCGCCCTGTACACGGATCTGGACAGCGTGGAGGCAGATGACAACTGCGTCACCATGATGACCATTCACTCCGCCAAGGGCCTGGAATTCCCGGTGGTATATGTGGTGGGCATGGAGGAGGGGATCTTCCCCGGTGCCTCCGCCATGTATGATGAGGAAGAATTGGAGGAGGAGCGACGGCTGTGCTACGTGGCCATGACCCGGGCCCGGGAAAAGCTGGTGATGACCAACGCCCGGCAGCGGATGCTGTACGGCCGCACCAGCGCCAACAAAGCCAGCCGCTTCCTGGACGAGATCCCGGCGGACGACATGCGCTGGGAGAGCAAGCCGGAGCCCCGCTTCGGCGCATCCAATGAGGACGGCTTCGGCGGCAGCCGCTGGGACGATGATTTCGGCGGTTCCTCCTTCGGCGGCAGCTCTTACGGCAGCCAGCGCAGTGCTTCCGGCAGCGGCTACGGCGGGAACACAGGCTATTCCGGCAGCACGGGCCGCTCCGGCGGCTATGTCAGCGGCGGGGTCCATACATACAAGAGTACCCGGCCCGCAGCCCAGCCCCTGCGCACCAGCAGCCGGGGCAGCACCCCGTCCGCCCCGGCGGTGGAACTGATCCAGCTGCATCAGGGAGACCAGGTGGAGCACACCGCCTTTGGCAAGGGCACCGTGGTGTCGGTAAAGCCCATGGGCGGCGACGCCCTAGCGGAGGTGGCCTTCGAGGGCGGCACCAAGAAGCTGATGCTGAAATCCGCCGGAAAGCATATGAAAAAGCTATAAAAGAAGCAGGCTTCCGGCAAATGCCGGAAGCCTGCTTTCTCTGTATATGGAATTTTTAAGCCGGTCAGCCCTCTTCCGCGATCTTGCGGCCCATGAGGACACCCATGACGGAGGCCATCATCAATCCACGGGTCCAGCCGGAGCTGTCGCCCAGGCAGTGCAGGCCCTGAAGGCTGGTGTTGAAATCCGTGTCCATCTTCACCCGGTTGGAGTAGAACTTCAGTTCCGGGGAATACAGCAGGGTCTCGTAGGCGGCGAAGCCGGGCACCACGTAATCCATGGCCTGGATGAAGTTGATGATGTTGGTCATGGCCCGGTAGGGCATGGCGGCGGTGATGTCGCCCGCCACGGCGTCCGGCAGGGTGGGCCGGATGTTGGACTGGGCCAGCTCCTTCTGCCAGGTGCGCTTGCCGTCCAGAATGTCGCCG
>URTS01000078.1 GCA_900550685.1 uncultured Oscillibacter sp.
GGGGGCCGCGATGGGCCCCCCCGCCTCCCGGATGATGGCCAGCGTCACCTGATGGTCCGGGCAGCGGACGCCCACGGTGTCCAGCCCGGCGGTGGTGGCGTCAGGCACCACCTTTTTCCGCTTCAGAATCATGGTCAGGGGACCCGGCCAGAACTTCCGGGCCAGGGTGTATGCCAGGGGCGGCACATCCTGGCAGTACCGGGGCAGCCACTGGGGGCCCGGCACATGGATGATGAGGGGGTTGTCCTGGGGACGGCCCTTTGCCTCAAAGATCTTATGGACCGCTTCCTCGTCCAGGGCGTTGGCTCCCAGGCCGTAAACGGTTTCCGTGGGGATGGCTACCAGCCCTCCCTGCCGCAGAATATCCGCCGCTGCGGAGATCTGATCTTCAATGATCTTCTGCTGACCCTTGGTATCCCGCAGGTCAAAATATCGTGTGTGCATCCTTTTCGCCTCACATATTCTATCCGGGTCGCCCCGGTCCTTTACGCTTCCTGTCCCTGTCTCAGTCTCTCCGCCTGATCCGCCGTGACCAGCGCGTCGATGAGCTCGTCCAGGCCGCCGTCCATAATGGCGTCGATCTTGTAGAGCGTCAGGCCGATGCGGTGGTCCGTCACCCGGCCCTGGGGAAAGTTATAGGTACGGATCCGCTGGGAGCGGTCGCCGCTGCCCACCTGGCTGCGGCGCTCCGCGTCATAGGCGCTCTCCCGCTTCTCCCGCTCCGCCTCATACAGCCGGGAGGCCAGCAGCCGCATGGCCTTTTCCCGATTCTGGAACTGGCTCCGCTCCTCCTGGCACTCGGCCACCATACCGGTGGGCTTGTGGATCAGCCGCACGGCGGAGGAGGTCTTGTTGACGTGCTGTCCGCCGGCGCCGCTGGCCCGGTAGACCTGCATCTCAATGTCGGCAGGATTCAGCTCCACATCCACCGGCTCCATCTCCGGCAGCACCGCCACCGTGGCGGCGCTGGTGTGGATACGGCCGCCGGATTCCGTCTCCGGCACCCGCTGGACCCGGTGGACCCCGGATTCAAATTTCAGCCGGGACCAGGCCCCCTCGCCCTCGATGACGGCGGAGCACTCCTTCACGCCCCCCAGCTCCGTTTCGCTGATGCTGGCGATTTCAAGCTTCCAGCCGTGATTTTCCGCGTACATGGTGTACATCCGCAGAAGCGAATGGGCAAAGAGGGCGCTTTCCTCTCCCCCGACGCCGCCCCGGATCTCCAGGATCACGTTCCGGTCATCGTTGGGGTCTTTCGGCAGCAGAAGGATGGTGAGTTTTTCCTTTAAGGCTTCCAACTCCACCTTAGCTTCCGCCAGCTCCTCCTGGGCCATCTCCTTCATCTCCGGGTCGTGGAGCAGTTCCTCCGCCTCCCGGCGGCGGGCCTCCGCATCCCGGTAGGCCCGGTAGGCCTCCACCACCGGGAACAATTCCTTCAGTTCCCGGTTCACCTGGCGCAGCTTTTCCGCGTCGCCGTAGACCTTTGGATCTCCCAGCTGGGTCTCCAGATCCTCGTACCGGAGGTCCAGGGCCTTCAATTTTTCAAGCATGACTACCTCTCCTTTTTCATTGATAGAAAAAGAGAGCCGCTACGCCTTGGTATCCAGAATCTCCCGGATCTGCCGCAAAAATTCCTCCTGCCAGAAGGTATGGCCCACATGGCCCACCCGGAGGGACGTGGCCGCCCGGTGGGGCTTGGCCGTGTACAGGTCCATCTGGCGGTAAATATCCTCACATTTGTGTTCGCTGCCCCGGGTCAGCACATAGGCCACCCGGTCCAGTTCCTTGCCGTGCTGCTTCAGAAAGCTGCGCACCACGCTGCTGCACCGGCCCGCCCACACAGGGGTGCCGATGATGACCAGGCGGTAATTTTCCAGCTTCCGCTCCGTCTCCACTGGCAGCGCCGCAGGGCAGTCCCGCTTCACGGCGTCCAGACCGCTGCGCAGCCAGCCCCGCAGGCCGCCCCGCTCTACACCGTCACTGATTGCCACCAATTCGGCATCCAGCTCCGCAGCAATGGCCTTCATGACCTTTTTCGTATTTCCCGACCGGGAATAGTAGACGCAAAGTACGTCCCGCATACTGTCACCTCTGTTTCTTATCCCTCGCCTGCCGCCTCGCTGAGTTCCTCCCAGCGGAGGTACAGGGCATCCAACTCCGCCTGGGCGGCATCCTTATCCGCCACCAGGGTGTTGAGCTTTTCATAGTCGCAGGCGTTGGCCTCCATGTCGGCATCCAGGGCCGCGATGCGCTCCTCCGCCTTGGCGATGTCCCGCTCGCAGATGGTCAGCTGCCGCCGGGCCGCCTGCTGGGCCCGGTCGCCCCGGGCCGGTTTCTCTGTAACCGTTTTCTCCTTTACAGACTTTGGAATTTCTTGTTTTTCCGCTTCCTCCTGGGCCTTTACCTGCCGGTACTGGGCAAAGCCCATGGGATAGTCGGTGATGGTGCCGTTGGCCACCTCCCAAATACGGGTGGCGAAGCGGTTGATGAAGTACCGGTCATGGCTGACGAAGAGCAGCGTGCCGTCATAGGCCTCCACTGCCTCCTCGATCCATTCCCGGGATGCAATGTCCAGATGGTTGGTAGGCTCGTCCAGGATCAGAAAGTTGATCTCGTCGTCCATCAGCATGCACAGCCGCAGGCGGCTCTGTTCGCCGCCGGAGAGGACGGACACCGGCTTCAAAACATCCTCCCCCCGGAAATCGTAAGCCGCCAGACGGTTCCGGGCAGACTGGGCGGAAATGCCCCGCTTGGCCGCCATCATATTTTCCACCAGGTTCCAGTCCGGATGATCAAAGTGGATGATCTGGGGCAGATAGGCCATTTTCACCTGGGGCCCCAACCGGATGCGGCCGCTGTCCGGATACACCTCATCCACGATCATTTTGATCAGGGTGGATTTTCCGGTGCCGTTGTCGCCGATGAGGGCGATGCGCTCGCCCCCCTCCACCTTCAGGGAGATGCCCTCAAAGAGCTTCTTTTCCCCAAAGGACTTGCTGAGGCTCCGGATGCCCAGCACCTCGTCCCCGTGGAACTCCGCGGCGGTGAAGCGGGCGTCCATCTTCCGGGCCTTGGTGGGCTTGGCGGTGGTGCGCATCCGCTCAATGCGGCGCTCCATGGAGATGGCCCGGCGGTAGGTCTTGTCCATGCCCTGGAAGGCCCACATCCGCAGCTGCTCCGCCGATTTTTCCAGCTGGGCGATCTTGGCCTGTTCCTTTTCGTACTGCTTCATCCGCTCCTGATAGCGGTGCTCCTTCTCCACAGCGTAAAAGCTGTAATTGCCGGAGTAGAACTCCGCCTTGCCGTTTTCGATCTCAATGACCCGGGTCACGGAGCGGTCCAGGAAGTAGCGGTCATGGGAGATGGCCACCACGGTGCCCCGGAACTTCTGGATGTAGTTCTCCAGCCACTCGGTGGCGTGGAGGTCCAGGTGGTTGGTGGGCTCGTCCAGCAGCAGGATATCTGTGTCCTCCAGGATCAGGCGGCCCAGGTTCACCCGGGTCTTTTCCCCGCCGGAGAGCTGGTCGAATAAACGGCCCCGCATATCATCGGAAATGGACAGGCCGTTTGCCACCTTGCTGATGGCTACGTCCGTATCGTATCCGCCGAACACCTCAAACCGCTCGGAGAGGCTGCCGTACCGCTTCAAAAGGGCCGGGTCCGTCTCCCCCGCCGCCATGCGGCCCGCCAGCTCTTCCATTTCAGCCGCCAGGGCATGGAGCCGCCCAAAGGCGGAGCGGAGCACATCGTCCACCGTGTACCCCGCCGGGTACACCGGGATCTGGGAGATCAAACCCATCCGGTGGCCCGGCGCAATGGTCACGGTGCCCTCATCGTAGTCCAGTTCTCCCGTCAGTATTTTGAACAAGGTGGACTTGCCTGCGCCGTTTTTGCCCAGCAGGCCCACCCGCTGGCCCTGGTCGATCTGAAAGGTGACGCCGTCCAGAATATTGTGCCCCACCTCAAAGGACTTCACCAGGCCATTGACTTGAATCTCAATCATAGGTTTTCTTCAGCGCTTCCACAAGGGCCTCAAACCGCATGGCATGAGACGCCTTGATGAGCATACTGGTGTTGGGCTGCAATTGCTCCTTCACCGTCTGCAAAGCTTCCTCCTTGGTGGCAAAGTGCACCACGTCGCCGCCGCTCATGGCGGCGCCGTCCGCAATGCGCACGGCCTTTTCGCCGATGGCAATGACAAAATCGATGCCCAGCATGGCCGCCAGGGCACCGGCGTTGAAGTGGGCCTGGTCCGTCAGGTCCCCCAATTCGCCCATGTCGCCCAGGACCGCCACCCGGCGCTCGCAGTCCGTGCGGCCCAGGACCTCCAGCGCCGCCGTGACGGACTGGGGGTTGGCGTTGTAGCAGTCGTCCAGCAGGACCCGACCCTCCGGCATCCGGATAACGTGCATCCGGGAGCCTGTGGGCTCATAGGCCGCCACGCCCCGGATGATCTCCTCCCGGCTGAGGCCCAGTTCCTCGCCCACGGCCACCGCCATGGAGGCGGAATAGGCCATGTGCTCGCCGGGGGCCGGGATGCTCAGAGCGTAGGTATCCTTAGGGGTGGTCACGGTGCAGGTGATGCCGTCCACACCGTGGTCCACGATATCATAGATCCGCACCTGGCAGTGCTCGCTCTGGCCGCAGCGGACGATCCGCTGGGGCAGAGTCACGGTATCCAGCAGGGCGTCGTCTCCGTTCAGGACCGCCAGGCCGTTTTCCTTCAGATGGTCAAAGATCTCGCACTTGGCCTTCAGGATGCCCTCCCGGCTGCCCAGGTACTCGATGTGGGCGTCGCCGATGTTGGAGATCACGGCGATGTCCGGCCGCACCATGGCCCCCAGATACTCGATCTCACCGAAGTGGTTCATGCCCGTTTCGATCACCGCCGCCTGGTGCTCCGGGGCCAGGCCCAGCAGGGTCAGGGGCGTACCGATGTCGTTATTGAAATTCTCCGGGGTCTTGAGGACGTTCAGCTTCGCCTCCAGCACGGCGGCGATCATTTCCTTCGTGGTGGTTTTGCCCACGCTGCCGGTGATCTGCACGAAGGGGATCTGAAATTTGTCCCGGTAGGCGGAGGCCAGGTCCCGCAGGGCCAGACGAGTATCCGCTACCTTGATGTAGAACTTATCCGGACGGATATTCTGGGGCAGCTTGGCGCACAGGCACCCTGCCGCACCGGCGTCCAGCGCCGCGTCGATAAACTGGTGGCCGTCGAACTTCTCCCCCACCCAGGGCAGGAATAGGCAGCCGGGAATGATCTTCCGGCTGTCCGTGGACACGGCGCTCACCGCCGGGACCTGGTCGCTGGGATTCCACCAGACGCCCTTCACTGCGGACACGATCTCTGTTACAGTCATTGGCTGCATATGTTTATCTCCTCTTGATTTTCAGGGACTGCTGCACGATCTCCTCGCACAGGTCGTCATAGCTGATGCCCACCGCGGCGGCCTCCTTGGGCACGAAGCTGGTGGGGGTCATGCCCGGCAGGGAGTTGGCCTCCAGGCACCAGAGGTTCCCCTCAGCGTCCAGGATCATATCCGTCCGGGAATAGACGGCCAGCCCCAGGGCCTTATGGACCCGCAGGGCCATCTCGCCCACGGCCCTGGCCTGCTCCTCCGTCAGCTCCGCGGGGCACACCTCTTTGGCGCCGCCCGCCTGATACTTGGCTTCATAGTCAAAGTTCTCCACACTGGGGAACGTCTCCACCGCAGGCAGATACCGGTCCCCCAGCACGGCGTTGGTCAGCTCCCGGCCATAGACCCGCTGCTCCACCAGCACCCGGTCCGTATAGGCCCGCACCTGGTGCAGCGCGTCCGCCAGCTCCGCCCGGTCCTTGGGCAGGTACACCCCCAAAGAGGACCCGCCGGTGGGGGCCTTCACCACACAGGGCATGGGCAAGGTTTCCGCCAGATGGGGAATTTCCTCCTCGGTATAGGTCAGCGCCTGCCACTTGGGGTTGGGAATGCCGTTGGCGTCCATCATCTGCTTGGAGGCGATCTTATCCATGGCGATGGCGGAGCCTAAGTAACCGGCCCCTGTGTAGGGCACGCCCAGCAGGTCCAACGCCGCCTGGATGCGTCCGTCCTCGCCGTCCATGCCGTGAAGGCCCAGGAACACCACGTCCGCCAGGCGGCAGATGTCCAACACATGGGGGCCGATGCGGCTGGGGCTCTGGTCCGGACGGCTGCGGCGCACCGCTTCCAGGTCCGGGGCCTGGACCGTGATCTTCACGTCCGGGCACAGGCCGTCCGGCGCGTCAAAGAGGGCGTTCAGGTCCGCCGGGGGATTTTCAAGGCCCATGAACATATCCACCAGGATGGCCTGGTGGCCCTTGCGGCGGAGAGCCTGGCACACGCCGGTGCCGGACACCAGGGAGACCGTCCGCTCCGTGGAGATGCCGCCGGCCAAAACAACGATTTTCATGGAAAATCAGAACCTTTCTTATTGCAATTCGTAATGGGCATATCGATACTATTATAATCTGAGTTAGTTTAGCACAAACCGCCGCGGAATACAACATGAATCGGTGAACTTTTCCGGAAATGGAAAGCAGGCCCATCCCCGGCAGAGAAACGTTTCCCCACCGCGGACAGGCCCGCCCATTTTCTATTTCAGCCAGCCCAGCAGGCCGGAGGGCTCCTCTCCCCGCAGCAGCGTTCCGGCGGCGGACAGCATCCGGGCCGCGTCCGCCCGGGTCACCGCCGCTTCCAGGCCGTCACTGCCGAAGCTGCCCACCCGAAGGACGTTCAGCGCCTCCATATTGCCCACGGCCTGGGCCGCCCAGGAGGGCACCGCATCCCGGTCAGCGTACCAGACCTCCAGCTCCACATCCCCCAGGTCCAGCACCCGGTTCAGCACCGTGGCGGCCTCGCTGTAGGAGATGGGTTCCTCACAGGAGAAGGCCGCGCCGCTTTCCGTGGGCTTTCCCTGAACGATGCCCTCCGCTACCCCGGCAGCGGCATAGCTTTTCGCCCAGGTGGGAATGGCGTCATCGTCGCAGAAGCCGGTCCTGGTGACCTCCGTCACGTCGGTCCCGGCAGTTTCCAGCACCATGGCCAGGAACTCCCCCCGGCTGACGGTCCGGTCCGCCTCGAAATACCACTTCTCTCCGATCTTCACCCCGGTGAACACCCCCTGCTCCGCCAGGTCCTGGGCGGCGGTGGCTGTGGCTTCGTCCGTGTCGGCGTAGGTAACGCCGGAGCGGGTCTTTTCAATGGTGACGGTCACGGTGGCGCTCTGGGACACGGCCCCAGCGCTGTTGGCGGCGGTGTAGGTGAAGCTGTCCGCCCCCAAGGCGTTATCCCTGGGCGTGTAGGTGAAGCTGGCCCCCTCCACCGTCACCGTCCCCTTCTTCGGCTGGACGTCAATGGCAAAGGTCAGCTCCCCGCCGTCCGGGTCCGTTCCCTCCAGCTGCCCCTGATAGGGGATGCCCCGGTAGGTGCGGATCTCCAGGTCCCGGACTGCCGGTGCATTTTCGGAAACGGGCGTTTCCGTTTTGCCCTTTCCAAGGCCGAACAGCGCCTGGGCACTGCCGGCCAGCAGCAGCGCCGCCGTCAGGGCCAGGGCCGCGCCGCGTTTCATCCGGATGTTCATGGTGAAAACCTCCTGTCGTAGTAATACAGGCGTAGTGTTGTCGAAATACCGGAAACTATGCGGCAGAGGTACTGGAAAAACCAGGCATGCAATGCATGCCTGGTTTTTGAATCAATATACCGCGTTGGAGCCCAGAGGCCGCCCGGGACGGCGGCGGACCACCGTCCGCTTCTTGATGCCGGAGACGAAGCCCATGGCGGTAAACAGCGTCACCAGGGACGATCCGCCGTAGCTGAAAAAGGGCAGCGTCAGGCCGATGACCGGCATGATGAACAGGCACATGCCGATGTTCAGCACCATCTGGAACATGAGCATGGCGGCGATGCCGGTGCAGACATAGGTGTGGAAGGACAGCGACGCCCGACGGCCCACCACCAGCACCCGAATGATGATGGCCACCAGCAGCAAGATCGCCAGGGTGGCCCCCACAAAGCCCAGTTCCTCACCAATGACGGCGAAGATCAGGTCCGTGTGCCGGGCGGGGACGGAGCCTGCCCCCGCCTGGGTCTGGGTACCGTGGAGATACCCCTGGCCCCAGAAACCGCCGCCGCCGATGGTCAGCAGGCTCCGGGTCTGCTGCCAACCGGTGTGCTGTACATCGTAACTATGGTCGAAGATCACCAAAAAGCGGTTCAGCATATACTTTTTGGAGTCCGGCACCAGATCAAAAACTACGATGCCGCCGATAGCTGCTCCCACTGCGCCGAAAAGCAAAGCAAACCACCGCAGGGCAAAGCCCGCCACGAAGGCCATCACCACGAAGATCAGCACGAACATGAGGGCATTGCCCATGTCGCTGGAAACGATGAAGTACAGCCCCGCCAGCCCCAGGGCATGGCCCGCCGCCATCAGGGCGGAAGAGAAGGATTTCAGGTCCCGCTTCTCCTCCCGGAGCCATTGCAGCTGCCAGGCCAGCAGGATGATGAAGGTGATCTTCACCACCTCCGCCGGACCGATGCTCACCGGCAGAAACGGAAATTTCAGCCACGCCCGGTTGCCGTCCTGCTCAATGCCGAAAGGCGTCCGCAGCAGGAGGATAAACAGCACGTTGAACGCCGCGATCCACTTCCACCGCTTGATGAGCATTTCCAGGTCGATCATGGAGATGGCGAAGTACACCACAATGCCGATGAGCAGTGC
>URTS01000079.1 GCA_900550685.1 uncultured Oscillibacter sp.
GACCTGGAATTACAGCTGACGCTGTCGGTTTCCCTCCACGCGCCGGACAGTGAGACACGATCCAAAATCATGCCGGTGAACCGGGCCTATGATGTGGAAAAGCTGTTTGCCGCCTGCCACCGGTATTTTGAAAAGACCGGGCGGCGGATCTCCTTTGAGTATGCTATGATCGACGGGGTCAATGACCACGACTGGCAGGCGGATCTGATTGCCAAGAAATTGAAAGGGATGCCGGGGCATGTGAACCTGATCCCCCTGAACGATGTGGCGGAAAGCCCCCTGAAGCCTTCCCGCCGGATTGCGGCCTTCCAGAAGCGGCTGGAATCCCACGGCCTCACCGCTACTGTGCGGCGGAGCCTGGGGGGAGATATTGACGCCTCCTGCGGCCAGCTGCGGCGGAAGGAAATGGAAGAACGGAACAAAGGAGGGGCAAACCCATGATCAAGACTTGGGCCATTACGGATGTGGGCCTTGTGCGGAAAGAAAATCAGGACACCTACCGGATCGCCCGGAACGGCGGCGTCTGTGTGGTGTGCGACGGTATGGGCGGCGCCGCCGGCGGGCGGATCGCCAGCACCCTGGCGGCAGAGACCTACGTGGCGGAGTTAGACAAGGTTCTAAAGCCGGATATGACGCCGGAACAGCTGCGGGAGGCATCCTCCTACGCGGTGGCCATGGCCAATCAGGCCGTGGAGAACCGGGCCATGGAGGACGCGGAACTGTCCAACATGGGTACTACCCTTGTCTCTGCCATTGCCTATGAAGGCGGCGCAGTTGTTACCAACATCGGAGACAGCCGGGCCTATTACATCACCGAAGCGGGCATCACCCGCATCACCAAGGACCATTCCCTGGTGGAATCCATGGTGGACCACGGCGACATCACCGCCGACGAGGCCCGTCACCATCCCAACCGGAACCTGATCACCCGGGCGCTGGGCCGGGACACCAACGCCGCCTGTGACGGCTATATCCGCCCTATGGAAAAGGGCGACTACATCCTGCTGTGCACGGACGGATTGGTGAACACCGTCACCGATCAGGAAATGCTGTTTGAGATCATCCACGGCCAGGGGGAGGACACCTGCCTGAGCCGTTTAATGGAAATTGCCAAGTCTCAGGGCGCGCCGGACAATGTGACGGCGGTCCTGATGCGGATGCTGTAAGAGAGGGGGGAGACGAATGGACCAATATATCGGAAAAATGCTGGACAACCGCTATGAGATCCTGGAGCGCATCGGCACAGGCGGCATGGCGGTGGTCTACAAGGCAAAGTGCCATCGCCTCAACCGTCTGGTGGCTATCAAGATTCTGAAAAGCGACCTGGCGCAGAACGAGGAGTTCCGCCGCCGGTTCAACGCGGAGTCCCAGGCGGTTGCTCAGCTGTCCCACCCCAACATCGTGTCGGTTTACGATGTGTCCCGGGGCGGCGACACGGAGTATATCGTCATGGAGCTCATCGACGGCATCACGTTGAAGCAGTACATGGAGAAGCGGGGCCAGCTGAACTGGCGGGAGTCCCTGCACTTCATCACCCAAATCATGCGGGGCCTCAGCCACGCCCACAGCCGGGGCATCATCCACCGGGACATCAAGCCCCAGAACATCATGGTCCTGCGGGACGGCAGCGTGAAGGTGGCTGACTTCGGCATCGCCTGTCTGGCGGATTCTGCCCAGACCCTGACCCAGGAGGCCCTGGGCTCCGTTCACTACATTTCGCCGGAGCAGGCCCGGGGAGACCGGCCTGACGCCCGCAGCGACATTTATTCCTCCGGCGTGGTGTTCTACGAGATGCTCACCGGGCGGCTGCCCTTTGAAGGGGAATCCGCCGTGGCGGTGGCCATCCAGCACCTCAGTTCCATCCCCCTGGCGCCCCGGGAGATTAATCCCGACATTCCGGAGCAGCTGGAACTGATCTGCATGAAGGCCATGGCCCCGGATCTGGAGCATCGCTACCAGTCTGCCGACGCCATGATCGCCGACCTGGAAAATTTCCGGAAGAATCCCAATGTGGAGATGAAATTCGACCTTTCCGACCTGCGGCCTGACGAAAGCGACGAGCCCACCCGGCCCATTCGGACCGTGGGAGGCCATGTGGCTGCCCAGCCGGTCTATCAGCCGGAGCGGAGCTATTCCCGCCGGGAGCAGGAAGAGGAGGATGAGCCCCGCCGCAGCGGAAGCGGCAAGCGGGGTGTTCTGATCGGTGCTGTGGCCGTGGCGGCCATCGCGTTGGTGGTAGTCCTGTTTAGGACCATCCTAAGCTCCTTCAGCGCCCCGGTGGCGGACCAGTATCAGGTGCCGGACCTCTATGACATGACCATTGAGGAAGCGGAGAACAATCCCCGGGTCAAGGATATTTTCGAGATCCAAAAGGCCGGTTCGGAGTTCAGCTCCGATGTGCAGGAGGGCCATATCCTGCGGCAGGACCCCAAGGGCGGTGAGAACCGGAAGGGCAGCCAGCTGGTGATCCAGGTGTGGGTCAGCGCCGGGGAGGAGACCGGAGAGATGCCGGACCTGAAAAACCAGACCTTGCAGGATGCCCGCATCCTGCTGGAAAAGCTGAACAAGGAGTATAACCTGGAACTGACGGTGGAAGCACCGGAGGATCAGAAGCAGTACTCCGACGATATCCCGGCGGACAGCGTCATCAGCACCATTCCCGCCAAGGGGGAGACCCTGAAAAAGGGAGACACCGTGACGCTGATCGTCAGCCAGGGACCGGAGGTCAAGCCGGTGACGGTGCCTACCTTTGTGGGCCTCAACATTGATGATACCCTGGCCCAGCTCAGCGGTTACGGCCTGGTCTGTGATTCCGCAGATGTGGAGCTGGTGGAAAGCGACAAGGAGGGCGGCACCATCGTCTGGCAGAGCCTGGACCCCTTGTCCAAGGTGGATGAGGGGACCCGCATCCAGTTCCAGGTCAGTGCCGGACTGGCCAGCCGCACCGTGCCCATCACCGTGGACCTGCCGCAAAACGGCAGCGACACCGTGCAGGTGGAGATTTATGTGGGAGACGAATCCACGCCCCAGTACAGCGAGTTGGTCCATACCTCCGACGGCACGGTGAACACCACCATTTCCGGCACGGGAAAGAAGATGGTGAAGGTCTACTTTGACGGCGTTCTGGACCAGGGCCAGTCCTACGAGCGGAGCTTTGAGTGAGCATGGCGGAAGGACGGATTCAAAAGGCCCTCAGCGGTTTCTATTATGTGGACACCGGAGCGGAGGTCCTGACCTGCCGGGCCCGGGGCAAATTCCGCAAGGAGGGGCAGTCCCCCCTGGTAGGTGACCGGGTGGAGGTCCGGGAGCTGGGAAACGGCGAGGGCTTCGTGGAGGCCATTCTGCCCCGGAAAAACGACTTTTCCCGGCCTGCCGTGGCCAATATCGACCAGCTGGTGGTTATCGGCCATCCCCAAAACCGACCCCTTTCTCATTGACCGGGTGGCGGCCATCGCGGCTTTGAAAAACTGCGAGGTCATCATCCTGCTGAACAAATGCGACCTGGACCCGGCAGACGAATTGTACCGCATTTACACGGCTGCCGGGTTCCAGACCCTGCGGATCAGCGCGGAGACTGGGGAGGGACTGGATGCTCTGGTTCCCCTGATATCCGGCAAGCTGTCTGCCTTTACAGGCAACTCTGGCGTAGGAAAATCCAGTATTTTGAACGCGCTGGACCCGGAGTTCCACCTGAAAACCGGGGAGATCAGCACAGCCCTGGGCCGGGGACGCCACACCACCCGACATGTGGAGTTGTTCCGCCTCAGCTGCGGGGCAGAGGTGGTGGATTCACCGGGATTTTCCTCCTTTGAAACGGAGGAGTTGGACCTGGAATTGAAGCGCCGCCTGCCGGAGACCTTCCGGGAGTTCCGGTCCTATCTGGGCCAGTGCCGTTTTCTGGATTGCAGTCACACCAAGGAAAAAGGCTGCGCCGTATTGGCGGCCCTGAAAGCCGGGGAGATCCAGCCCAGCCGCCACAAGAGCTACCTGCGGCTTTACGAAGAACTGAAGCCCCTGCGGGAGTGGCAGAAGAAATAGAAGTAAAATGAGATAGTCGATAAAGCGATGAATTTCCGGAACGGTAAGGAAGGGTGTGCGCGGGAAACCCAAGAAGGGTTTCCTGCGCCATTTAAATCCAAAGTTTTCAGAACTTTAAGTTCTGAAAACTTGCGCAGCGGGGAGAAAAGTCTTTTTCGATACGCTGGATGGGACACACCGTGTCCCATCCTTTTTTTGTCCGTAACCGGAACCGGGGACAGGCGGCAGGCCATATACTGGTGCGTAAGGAAGGAGGCGGAGCTGATGTTTCGGGGAGGGCGGAACTGCGTCATCGGCATGTTTGCCATCGCCATGGGATGCGGTATTCTGATCGCGGCCATTTTTCCCACGGGGATGCTGATGTTTCTGGTGGCCACGCTGCTGATCGCCAGCGGCTGCGCCTGTTGGAGACGGTAGAAAGGAGCTTGCTATGAACATTGTGGTATGGAAGTCGCCCAAGGCCCTGCGAGGGATTCTGAGAAAGCTGTTCCGCATCCAGGCATAAGGGGAACGGTCTGTTCATAAAGTGGAACGAAGTACAATGAACAGGAAGGAAAGGTGCCGACCATGGAGCTGGAACTGAAAAAGGAGTGCTTGGATACATACGAGGCGGGAGAGCCCCAGACCCTGACCCAGGAGGAGACCACGGAGACCATCGTGCCGGACTACTGCCCGGATATCGCCCGGATCATTTCCGCCGAGGGGGTGGTCTGCCTTCACGGCGGGGCGGAGCAGGAGGGCATCTCCGGCACCGTCCGGGTGACGGTGCTGTATACCCCGGAAAATGAGACGGGGGTCCGGGCCTTAGAGTTTGCCATGCCCTTTACCGTCCAGGGGGAGGGGCTGGCAGACTGCGCCCACGTCAGCGCGGAGACGGAGATCGAACTGCTGGAAAGCCGGATGCTGAATCCCCGGAAGATCTTTACCCGCTGCAAGCTGGTGACCCACCTGACGGGGTACCGGAAGGTGTGCCTGACCATTTCTGCCGATGCGGAGGCGGAGCCGGGGCAGCGGGTGGAAAAGCGGTGCTGCGGGCAGAATGTGACTTTGCTGCGGCAGGTGGCGGAAAAGGACCTGACCTTTTCCGAGACCATGTCGTTGTCCCTGGGCCGGGAGGGGGCGGCGGAACTGCTCCACTGCCGCACCGGCGGGACGGTGACGGAGACGAAGGTCATCGGCAATAAGCTGATTTTTAAAGGCGTATTCTTGGTGGCGGTGCTGTACCGCACCACCGGGGGCCAACTGGCCTCCGCTTCTTCGGAACTGCCTTTCTCCCAGATCATGGAGATCGACAGCATTGGAGAGAGCGCCCAGGTGTCCATGCGTTTGCAGATCACCGGAGCGGATATCCAGATCGACGGAGCCGACGACGAGGGCCGCCAGCTGGCGGTGACCATCTACTACCACACCATGGCCCTGCTGCGGGAGAGCCGGGAGGTCACGCTGCTGACGGACCTTTATTCCACAGCCTACGAGCTTCGCTACGAGCCCTGCCAGCTGGACCTTTGCAGCCTGTATGACGCTGTGACCCGGCGGCAGACGGTGCGGGAGGTGCTGGAGATCGGCGTGGCGGCGGAATCCATTCTGTCTCTGTGCGCGGACTGCGGAGCGGTGTCCGTCAGCCGGGAGGGGGACACCACCCAGCTGCGGACGGCGGTGACGGTCCGGGCACTGTATCTGGACGAGGGAGGCGCCTGCCTTTCCGCGGAGCGGTGCATCGATGTCTGCTGCCCCATGGAGCTGCCCAGGGACTGCACCGTAACGGCCCGGGCCATCTGCGGAGAGGAGGTCCAGGGGACCCTGGGGGACCGGGGCATCGAAGTCCGGTTCCCGGTGGATTTCCAGGTGGAGTTCTGCGTCCGGAGCCGGAAGCCGTGCGTATCGGCGGCGACTTTGGAGGAGGACCATCCCAAGGACCTGTCCGGCGCGCCGTCCCTGATCCTGCGGTATTTCGGCAGGCAGGAATCTGCTTGGGAGGTGGCGAAGCGGTACAACACCACCATTCCGGACATTCTGGCGGCCAACCAGATCGAAAAGGAATCGGATATTCCCTGCGAAAAGCTGCTGCTGATCCCGAAGAAGCGGGCATAAACCGGCTGGCAGTCGAAAAAACGCCCCGGCGCACACAGCGTCGGGGCGTTCGTTTCTTCAGTTGTTTTCTGCGAAGCGGGAGAGGAACTGGCGGGTGCGTTCCTCCTGTGGGTGGTCGATGACCTGCTTGGGGTCACCCTGCTCCACGATGAAGCCGCCGTCCATGAAGATCACCTGGTCCGCAACATCCCGAGCGAAGGCCATCTCATGGGTGACGATGATCATGGTGGTTTTCTGCTCCGCCAGGCCCCGGATGACCTTTAAAACCTCGCCGGTCAGCTCCGGGTCCAGGGCGGAGGTGGGCTCATCGAAGCAGAGAATGTCCGGGTGGAGGGCCAGAGCCCGGGCAATGGCCACCCGCTGCTGCTGGCCGCCGGAGAGCTGGTGGGGATAGTGCCCGGCACGGTCGGCCAGACCCATCTGGGCCAGCAGGTCCATACCGGCGGACCGGATGGACTCCTTGCTCTCGCCGCTGTCCTTAGCCATCAACTCCCGGGCCAGGGTCACATTTTCCAGGGCCGTGTACTGAGGGAAGAGGTTGAAGGACTGAAACACCATGCCGAAGTGGAGCCGCTTTTTCCGGATCTCCGCCTCGGATTGGGCGGCCCGCTTGGCAGCGTCAAAGAGTACCTCGTTCTGGACCGTGATGGTGCCGGTATCCGGCGTTTCCAGGAAGTTCAGGCACCGCAGCAGGGTGGTCTTGCCGCTGCCGGAGGAGCCGATGATGGACAGGGCCTGGCCCTGCTCCAGGGAGAAGCTGATATCGTTGAGGACCTTGGTTTTGCCAAAGTGCTTTTCCAGATGCTGTACCGTCAGAATCGACATATCAAAGCCCTCCCTTACTTAAAATAGCTGAGCTTGCGCTCAATGAAGCTGAACAGGATCGTCAGGACGCCTACAAAGGCGAGATAGAATACGCCGGTATAGAACAAGGGCCAGGTGATGCCTGCGGATTTCATAAAGGATTCACCGGCTTTGGTGATCTCAATGACAGCGATGGTCCGGGCCAGAGAGGTATCCTTCACCAGGGTGATGATCTCGTTGGACATGGGCGGCACCACCCGCTTGACCATCTGCAAAAGGGTGACCTTGAAAAAGATCTGCCGCTTGGTCATGCCCAGGACCTCACCGGCTTCCCGCTGTCCGGCGGGGACACCTTCAATGCCGCCCCGGTAGATCACGGAGAAATAGCAGGCGTAGTTGATGATGAAGGCGATGGCGCAGGCGGCCATGCGGCCGTCGTGGAAGACATTCCAAGGGTTTTTATCGAACCACATGCCGGGACCGTAGAAAATGATGATGAGCTGGAGGATCAGCGGCGTGCCCCGGATGATCCAGACAATGACATTGGTAAGGGCAGATACAGGCCGCAGCTGGGAGAGCCAGCAGATAAAGCCTTTTGTTTCCTTTTGCTGATAGGCCAGATATTGGAAGGGGGCCCATTTGCTCATGGAGCCGAAGGCCACCACCAGGCCCAGAGGGAGTGCGAACAGCAGCGTCAGGAAAAACAGCTTTGCCGCCTGACTGCAGCCTTGCAGAATGGAGAGGGTAACAGTCCAGAACATGAAAAAATTCTCCTCTATATAGTGATGAGCGGGAAAGGGACGTAAGTTGAAAAGCCACTCAAAGGCAGAGAGCGGACGCTCTCTGCCTTTGGGAATATGGATGTTGGGATTTTACTTGGTCACGACCACCTGGGCGTTGTTGCAGTAAGCGTTGGTGCACTCCATGGTCTCCTGCACGGCGTCAGTGAGAGTCATGCCGTTCCAGACCACGTCAATAGCTTTGCCATCCAGCTCAAAGACCTTGTTGTCCCAGTCAATGACCTGGAACTCGGGGGTCACGCCCAGCTTTTCGGCAACCAGCTTGGCCATGTCGGCATCGAAGCCGATCCAGCTGCCGTCGGCATCCTGATAGTCCATAGGTTCAAACTCGGTGATGCCGATGATCAGGGTACCCTTATCCTGGATGTACTGGACGTCGCTGTCAGTCTCGGAAGCAGTGAACTCAGTGGGAGCCTGCTCCAGCAGGGCAGCCTGGACGCCGTAGGTCTCAGCGGTGGTCTCCAGGGTGCCGTCGGCATAGGCGTCAGCCAGGACGCTGTTGATGAAGGAGGCCAGGTCGCTGCCCTTGCGGCAGCCGACGCCGTACAGCTCCTCCGTGAGCTTCTGGTCGGTAACGGTCAGGTTGGGATAGCTGGTGCCTTCGCCCACCATGGCGCCGGCCATGAGGGAGTCGATGATGGCGGCGTCCGCCGTACCGGCCTGGACCTCCATCAGAGCCTTGGCCTGGGAGTCAACGGAGACAACGTCATAGCCGTTGGCCAGGGCCACCTCTTCACCGGCGGAACCGGCTTCCACGGCGTAGGTCAGCTTGGTGTCCTCTGCGGGAGCGGGATCCTCGGCAGGGGTGCTGGTATC
>URTS01000080.1 GCA_900550685.1 uncultured Oscillibacter sp.
CCACTACTCGGCTGGCTTCACTTTGAACACCTACACCCATGCCACGGCACAGATGAAGCAGGACGCCGCAGATACCATCGGCGGAGTCATCAGCCAGCAGATGCGGTAAAAAAACAGGGCCAGACAGAAAATTTTCTGTCTGGCCCTGTCCGGTACTTTCCGGCCCTTTCCCCGTGTGGGTCAGGTTGTGAGTCTTGAAGAAACGGCGAAAATTAAGTGCACAAAAAAGTTGCAGATTACGAAAGAAAATCACCGGAATCGAGCGATTCCGGTGATTTTTGGTGGAGACTACTGGACTCGAACCAGTGGCCTCATGCGTGTGAAGATTCGATAGGGATGCCTTCTGCCGAATTTTGAGAGAATAAAGCGGGTTTGCCGCAAGGTTTCATCCCCCGCAGGTGCGCTTTTCTCCGTTGTTTCCGCCCCGTTTTTTCTGCTCGTGGGTCACGGCGTGGGTCAAATAAAAATTTCCTCCTCTGCAAATAACACCGCCTTACCTACCAGTTCTACACGATTCCCCAGGAATTCACAATACAGTGTTCCCCCGCGTCGGGATGACTGATAAGCGGTGAGCGCGGTTTTGTCAAGTCGGTTGCCCCAATAAGGGACGATGTAACATTGCCCAGAGCCACAGACCGGATCTTCCGCCACACTGCACTTGGGTGCAAACGTCTAGCTGACGCAGTCATAGCCATGGTCTCCGGCAGCCGTTAGATTCAGCAGAAAACCGTCCAGTTGGCGAACCTTTTCCTGATTCGGAACAGCCTGCCGTACCTGCTCCGCTTAGTATCCCATTGCGTGATTGGGGAACATGACCAGAAGCTGGGGGAACAGCATCATGAAAATGCAGGCAACGATGAAAATAATAACGTAGGGGATGACCGCCTTATACATATCCTTCAGCTGCACGCCCGGAGGGGCCACGCCCAGCAGATAGAACATGTTGATGCCGAAGGGCGGGGTAATCATGCCCAGGCAGAGGGTGATGCACAGGGTCAGGACCGTGGCGTTGAGGTCCAGAGAGGAGGACCGGATGATCGGCAGCAGGATGGGGATGGCGATCATGATGATGGGCGTGGTGTCCAGGAACATGCCCATGACGAAGAAGAGGGCGAAGATGATGAGCATCAGGGGCAGGCCGTCCAGCTGCGCACTGCGGAAGGCGTTGGCCACCACGTCGGACAGGCGGGTGATGTTCACCAGGGAGTTGTACGCCGCGCCGCCCATGAGGATCCACATCAGCATGGCGGAGACTTCCATGGTCTGCACCAGGGAGGCTTTCAGATTCTTCAGCGTCAGCTTCCGGGTGCACAGCGCGTACACCAGAGAGGCGAAGGCGCCTACGCCGGCCGCCTCCGTGGGCGTGGCGACGCCGGCATAAATGCAGCCCAGCACCAGAACGATGATGGCGATGGGGGCAACGACCTTGCCGAAGACCCGGAACTTTTCACCCCAGGAGGGACGCTCCGCCTTGGGGATGGCGGGACCCAGCTTGGGATTGATGGCGCAGCGGACGCCGATGTAGATGATGAACAGGATGGCCAGGCCCACACCGGGCAGCACACCGCCGACGAACAGCCATCCGGCGGACACGCCGGTGTAGGAGGCCATGATGATCATGATGGTGGAGGGGGGAATGATGGGACCCAGGCAGCCGCCGGCCAGCACGGGGCCGCAGGCCAGGGACTTGTCATAGCCCCGGTTGATCATCTCCGGCAGGGCGATGAGGCCCATGGCGATGGTGGCGGTGGCGGCCACGCCACTCATAGCGGCGATCACAGCTGTGGTGGCCACGGTGGCCATGGCCAGGCCGCCCTTCACGCCGCCCAACCACTTATGGAAGAATTCATAGATATCGCTGCCGATGCCGGAGGTCTGCAAAAACGCGGCCATCAGCACGAACATGGGAATTGCCAGCAGCGATTCCGACTGCATCTGGTTCACAAAGGCCGCGTTCAGGACGTTCATCTGCGCGGGACCGAAGAAGATCAGCAGGATCGCGGAGGCAACGCTCATCAGCGCAAAGCAGATGGGGATGCCCAGCGCCATCAGGGCCACCAGGCCGATCAGCAAAATGATGATTTCAGGGCTCATTCGTCGCTCCCGCCTTTCTGATCCTTAGAATTTTCGTTGTCAGGAAGCCGCTCTGTGGCCTTCACCTGGTCGATGGCCTCCGCCACCTCGTCGGAGTTGGAGGTCAGCTCGATCCTGCCCATCAGGGCGGCAATATTCTTGATAAACTCGCTGACGGCCTGGAGGAACATCAGGCCGGAGCCCAGGGGGACCCAGAAGCGGATCGTCCACATGGGGGAGCCCCACACGGAGGAGATGCGCTCATTTCTCATAAAGGATGTATAGAACAGGGTCCAGCCGAAGCGGAACGTCAGCGCCATGCAGACCAGCGCCAGAATGGCGGTGATGATGCCGACGATGTACTTGCCCTTCGGCGGAAATTTGTTGTATGCCAGGTCGACCCGGACAAAGCCGCCCTTCCAGTAGCAGTATCCGCCGCAGGCCATAAGCATCAGGCCCCAGATCTGGATGATGAGCTCCCAGGCCCAGACCGTGGGATGGTTGAGAACATAGCGGGAAAAGACCTCAAACGAAGTCAGGACGATCATAGGCAGCAGTATCCAGGAAAACAGCTTGCCGATGAATTGGTTGAGGGCGTCGATGCCGCCGGATAATTTCAGCAGTGCCTTCATAGCTTTTGATTTCCTTCTCCTTTCCGGTAAACACCAGGGACGCCTCTCCGCATTTCAGGGCCTGCGGCAGGAAGCGGCCTATGCCGCTCCCCGCCATAGGCCAGGGAAGGGAGAGGAATGTATCAGAGCAAAGCGCCGGGATCAGTAGTCCACCTGACGGCCGTAGTCGCGGCTCTGCTGCTTGATGATCTCAATGCCGCGGGCCATGCGGTCGCTCTTGGCGGCCAGCTCTTCCCAGACCTGGGTGATGGCGATCTCGCGGAGCTCGGCCACCACGTCGTCGGGGAGTTCCACCAGCTCGGTGTAGCCGCCCTGAACGGCGTCGCGGACGCTCTTCTCGGTGCCGGCCACGTGATCCTGGCCGATCACGCCGATGTTGGCCAGGCGGATGGTCTCATCCACCACGTCCCGCAGGTCGGCGGGCAGGCTGTCCAGGCTCTTCTGATTCACAACGGTAGCCATCTGGCAGTAGCACAGGGAGGGGCAGATGGCGTACTTGGCGACCTCGCGGATGTTGTTGGAGTCGCTCAGGGCGGACCAGCCGTAGTGGGCGCCGTCGATGGTGCCCAGCTGCAGGGCCTGGTAGACCTCGGTGCCGGGGATGTTCACGGGAGAAGCGCCGATGGCGGCATAGTAATCACCCCAGACGCCCAGGGCGCGGATCTTCTTGCCGGCATAATCGCTGACGCTCTTGACCTCAAAGTTGCAGAGGGTGTTGTAGTTGGGCTCGTGGGCGTTCCAGTAATACTTGATGCCCAGCTCGCCGTAGGCTTCCTGGATGATGTCCAGCAGGCCGTAGTTTTCCATGGCGTCATAGATCTCGGAGGAGCTTTCCCACGCGAAGGGGATGCCGGTGCCCAGGTCGGCCTCGGGCAGCACGCCGGAATAGGTGGAGCCGAAGATCACGGCGCAGTCGAAAGCGCCCTGGGAGAGGTAGGTCACGATGTCGCTGGCCTGGCACAGTGCGCCCGGATCATACAGCTCGACGGTCAGGCGGCCGTTGGTGGCCTTTTCCAGAGATTCCTTCAGGTTCTTGGCCATGTCGCCTTCAAGGGAGTCCAGAGAATAGTTGCTTTGCAGGCGCCAGGTGACTTTCTCTCCGCTGGACACGGCCGCGCCGTCAGAGGAGCTGCCGTCAGAACTGCTGCTGCCGCAGGCGGTGAGCAGGGTCAGGCTCATGCAAAGGGTGAGGGTTGCGGCAAGAATTTTGTTGAGATACTTCTTCATGGGTAATCCTCCTTATATATGTTCCCTGCCTGAGGGCTGTAGACTGGTTTCGGAATGGGCGTTATTTGCCCTGGTACTGGGGTTCCCGTTTTTCCAGGAAGGCGCTGACGCCCTCCTTGAAATCCGCGTGGCGGGCCATGTAGCGGGTGTAGGTCACCTCGGCCTCGTCCTTGCGGTGCATCTGGAAGTCCTCCTGCTCGTTCATGCAGGCCTTCAGATAGCGCAGGACCAGGGGACCGCGCTTGCACAGCTCCTGGGCCTTGGCCATGGCCGCGGGCATCAGCTCCTCCAGGGTGTCCACCACCATGGTCACGCCGCCGAAGCGGTCGTGGAGCTCCTCTGCGGTCATGAACGTGCCGCAGTAGCTCATATCCCGCTGGATCTGGGGGGGCAGGATGCGGGCCAGGTGGCCGCTGCCGCCCACCACGCTGAGCTTGGCCTCCGGCGCGCCGAAGAGCGTGCCCTTTACCGCGATGGAGATGTCCGCCCCGGCGGGATAGCACAGTCCGCCGCCCAGGCAGTGGCCGTGCACCGCGCAGATCAGGGGCACCCGCAGGTCGTACAGCGCCTGGGCGCCGTCGTAATAGACCTCCTGGGTATTGGTCACGTCCTTGTCCAGGATGCTCTGGTAGAAGCGCTTGATGTCAACGCCGACGCAGAAGGTCTTCAGGTCGGAATGCATCACGCAGACCCAGATGTCATCGTCATGGTTGATGTAGTCGCACAGCAGCAGGATCTCCTCCTGGACGGTGCCGCTGGCCGCGTTGACCGGGGGGTTGTGCAGCGTCATCACAGCGATATGGTCCTCAACGGACAGGAAGACCTGCTCCAGTTTGTGTGCGCCGATCTCTTCAATGACTCTCTTTCCCATGATTTAAGCCTCCTCGCCGTAGCGTTTGAAATATTCGGTCCACAGCTGACCGCGGAATTTGGGATGGGCGATGTTGATCAGCAGCCGCGCCCGCTCCCGCAGGCTCTTGCCCCGCAGGTTCGCGATGCCGTATTCGGTCACGATGTAGTGGACGTCGGTGCGGGTGGTGGTGACGGTGGTGCCGGCGTCAAAGTAGGGCACGATCCGGGAGACCTCGCCGTGCTTGGCGGTGGAGGGCATCGCCAGGATCGCCTTGCCGTCCGGGCACATGGACGCGCCCCGGACATAGTCCAGCTGGCCGCCGATACCGGAGAACTGCTTGATGCCCATGGACTCGGAGTTGACCTGTCCGTTGAAATCCACCTGGAGGCAGGAGTTGATGGCCACCACCTTGGGATTCTGGCAGATCACAGCCGGGTTGTTGACGTAATCCACGGTCTTCATCAGCACATCGGGATGGTTGTCCACAAAGTCGTACAGCTTTTTGGAGCCCATCAGGAACGCGGCCACCATCTTGCCCTTGTCCAGCGTTTTGTTGGCGCCGGTGATGACGCCCTTTTCGTACAGGTCCACCACGCCGTCGGAGAACATCTCGGAGTGGATGCCCAGGTCCTTCTTGCCGCCCAGGTATTTCAGAACGGCGTCGGGAATGGTGCCGATGCCCAGCTGCAGGGTGGAGCCGTCCTCCACCAGCTGCGCGATGTTTTTGCCGATGGCGTCGGTGACCTCGTCAATGGCGCCGCCGCCCAGCTCCGGCAGAGGCGTGGAGGCCTCCACGAAATAATCGAACTGGGAGACATGGAGGAAGGAATCCCCCATGGTGCGGGGCATCTGGTCGTTGACCTGAGCGATGGCCAGCTTCGCGTTGAGAACGGCGGGCTTTGTACCGCCGACGCTGACGCCCAGAGACACAAAGCCGTGCTCGTCCGGCGGAGTGACGGAGACCAGGGCCACATCGATGGGATAGGTCCCGTCGGAGAAGAATCTGGTGGACTGGTGGTAGAAAAACGGCGTGTAGTCAGCTCGGCCCTCCTGGACGGCCTTCCGGGTGGAGGCACCGACAAACATGGCGTTGTGCCGGAAATGCCCCTCCATCTTGGGGTCGCAGTATTCGCCCTTTCCCATTGGCACCCAGTGGGTGATCTCAACGTCCTCATACTGCTCATAGTTGCGCACAAGAGCGTCTACCAAAACGGGAGGTTCATTTGCGGCATGTCCAAAAAAGACCCGTGCGTGGTTGGGGATGTGCTTGACAGCCTCGTCTGCGGTCACAAGCTTCTTTTGATAAATGTTCTTCCAGCTTTCCATAAGAAATCTCCTAAGCGTATTAGTGTAGCAGCGTCGTTTCAGGAACAAATCTGTGCCGGCAGGTTTTGTCTGATGCCCGAAAATATAGCAAAATTCGTGCCAATAAATTCGAGGGTTTCAGACAGGATTCGGGCAAGCCCTGCTGGCAGAATGGATTACGCATTTTTTAACTTATTACTTTTGCCCAAATATTTTCGCTTTACTGGCGCTGCATCTGTTCAAGACAAGGGTTTAACAATTTGACTGTGCCATTTTTGGAGCAAACAGTTGGAATGATGTTCCAAAATTGGCACTTGCGCTTTCCAATTCTTTTGTGCTATACTGAACGGCGAAGAAAATAATCGTATAAATGGCTATATTGCCGAAAAATTCGGACGATTTTTAGACAGAATATACACAGGCAAAGCTGCTTGCGGAAAGGAGATGTTTCAGATTTGGAACAGCAGGTCAGATCCGGAGACGGCACGGACACCGTGCAGGCCCTGCAGAGAAAGCTCCAGGCTCTGGAGGACGAGAGCGACATGCTGGAGACGATCATTGAAAACTCCACCGACGCCATCCAGATCTCCGACAGCCGTCAGGTCACGCTGCGGGTGAACCGCGCCTACGAGGTCCTGACCGGGATCAAGCGGGAGGAACTGGTGGGCGTTCCCGTGGAGGACCTGGTGCGGCAGAATCTGATCTCGGAGTCATGTAGCTCCATCGTGGCGAAAACGAAAAGGCCCCATACGATCGTGCAGTTCTTTCCCCGCACGGGGCGCAGCGCCCACGTGTCCTGCAATCCGGTGTTTGACAGCCATGGGAAGATCCGGTTTTATATCTGCAACGACCGCGACCTGAACGAGATCCGGAACCTGCAGGAGGAGCTGAACAAGGCCCAGTCCCTGAATGAGCGGTATCTTTCGGAGCTGGCGACCCTGAAAGCGCAGCTGCCCCAGTTTGCGGACATGATCGTGGAGGACAAGGCGATGCTCAAGGTCATGGCCATGGCAAACCGGGTGGCAAAGGTGGATTCCACGGTGCTGATCTTGGGAGAGACCGGCGTGGGCAAGGACGAGACCGCCCTATTCATCCACCAGAACAGTAGCCGGGCCCAGCAGAAATTCATCACGATCAACTGCGGCGCCATTACGGAATCCCTGTTTGAAAGCGAGCTGTTCGGCCGGGAGGCCTACGCCTTCACCGGCGCCGGCAGCAAGCTGAAGATCGGATTGCTGGAGGTGGCCAACCACGGCACGGTCTTTTTGGACGAGGTGGGCGAGCTGTCTTTGAATATGCAGGTCAAGCTACTCCATGTGCTCCAGCACCACACCCTGACCAGGGTAGGCGGCACACAGCCGGTATCCATCGACGTGCGGATCATTGCGGCCACCAACTGCGATCTGGAAAAGATGGTGCGGGAAAAGCAGTTCCGGGAGGACCTGTTTTACCGGCTCAGCGTGATGAACATCCGCATACCGCCCCTCCGGGAGAGAAAGAACGACATCATCCCCCTGGCCCAGCATTTTCTGCAATACTATAATGTCAAGTACGATTTCCAGAAGCGGCTGTCTGCGGACGCCTGCTTCGCCCTGCTGAATTACTATTGGGAGGGCAACGTCCGCCAGCTGAAAAACATCATCGAGCAGGCCGTCATCATGAGCGAGGGAAACGAGATCCACGCGGACACCCTTCCCCTCCGCCGGTCCGAGACGCTGGAGCAGGACCGGGAGACCGCTGAAAGCCGGGGCATGACGGAGCTGCTGGAGCAGGTGGAGCTGCGGTATCTGAACCTTTACTATGAACGCTGCGGGAATATCCGGGACGCGGCCAGGAGCCTGAAAATGTCGCCCACCACCTTCCTGCGGCACAGAACGCAGCTCAGCGAAAAATACAAGGACAACAAAGATTAGCGCACTCACTGGATCACGCAGCCCAGCGGGGCCGCGACGCCGGAGGAAGCGGACACACGCCATAGGCGTGCATCCGCTTTCTCCGGCTGTTCTTTCGGTGACGATTTCACTGGCAACACAAAGCCATTCTGTGTCTGCAGAGAGGACGGCCCCCTGTTTCGCCGTGTAAGCCCTTGTGTGCGATCTTTCTCCGAAAGCCGAGTGTGTACCCACTTTCGCCCGCGAAAGCAAACGTGGGCCGTTTGTGCGAGAAGTTGAAAATCGGGATGAAAAGCGATTTGGAACAGCGTTGTGGCGGTAACTTTTTAGCGATATTCGTGGGAATGGGTTTGGGCGAAAAGCCGAACTTTACAGGAGAGTTTTTCGAGTGGCGAAGGCCGTTCGATTTTAGTACAAGATAAAGAGAGGTGCCCCTAATTGGGCACCTCTCAGCCACAAAGCCCCGCAGTGCGGGGCTTTCCGAGGTTTTGAAACCGCAGTCTAAGGT
>URTS01000081.1 GCA_900550685.1 uncultured Oscillibacter sp.
GTTTTCGGCGGTGGGCGGCCTTTTTGGCAAGGACGGAACGCCTGCGGAAACGGCGGACCAGGTCTACCAGGCGGTGTTCCACCCGGAGACGGCGGCGGGAAAAACTGCCGCCCGCAGCGGAACTGCGGCCCGGTCTCTACAGGAACTGCAAAGCTGGCGAGACGCAGAAACTGTGCCGGACGGCAGTGCGGACAGCCCTCCGGCGGGGGAGGAGACCGGAACAGAGGAGACAGCCATGGACCTGGTGCTCTACTCTGACGAGGATCTGCCGGAAAACGTCAGCATGCGGCAGTCGATCCTGGGCTTTGACCATGAGACGCCGGTGAAGGGCGTACTGTCCTCCAACTTCGGCTACCGGGAGCATCCGGTGGAGGGGGAGGAGCGGTTCCACTACGGCGTGGATCTGGCGGCCGACACCGGCACGGCCATCGCCTGTTTTGCGGACGGCACCGTGACGGCGGTGGGGGAGAGCAGCAGCTACGGTAAGTACTGTACTGTGACGCATGCCAACGGCTGCACCACCCTGTACGCCCATTGCAGCCGCATCTCCGTGTCCTCCGGCGCGGCCGTGAAGGAGGGGGAGAAGCTGGGGGAGGTGGGGGAGACCGGCATGGCCACCGGGCCCCATCTCCATTTTGAACTGCAAAAGGACGGGGTGTATCTGAACCCTATTTATTATGTGGAAACCGCCTGAGTGTACCGTCTCCGGCGGATTTTTTCTGCTGGTGGGGTGGTTCGGCGTCAGCTGTGGGTGGGACACGGCGCTGCTGGTGCTGGGCGCTGCGGCGTTCCACGAACTGGGCCACATTCTGGTCCTGCATTTATGCGGCGCGCAGATCCAGCGGCTGCGGATCAGTGTGTTGGGGGCGGTTCTGGAGACCGGGGGAAGGATGGGCTACGGCCAGGAACTGGCGGCGGCTCTGGCAGGGCCTCTCTTTAATCTGCTGGCAGCCGCTGTGCTGGGGGGACTTGGATGCATGACGGCGGCGGGGGCCAACGGCGTGCTGTGCCTGTTCAACCTGCTGCCCATACGTCCCTTGGACGGCGGCCGGGCGCTGTATCTGCTGCTGGCCTGGATGGCAGGCCCCCAGGCGGCGGAGTGGGGCTGCCGGTGGACGGGACTTGCGGCGGCCCTGGCGGCGATCTCCGGCACCGTATGGCTGGTGGGGCGTACAGGAGGGAGTTTATGGCTGCTGACGGCGGCAGGCGGTCTGCTGGCGGCATCAGTTGGAAATTTCAGGGATGGATTTGCCGGAACCCCTTGAAAATTGCTGCTTTAGGTTGAAATTTGACAAAATCTTAACTATAATAAAAGTACCCTACCATCTATGGATGGTAAGAAAGTACGAGGATTTACCATGCGAGCGGACGGAACAAGAGTACGGGACCTGACGGCCATCATGCAGGCCCTGCCTTATATCATGCCGAAGCGGTATGACGCCCAAAACTGGGCGGAGGAAAACCTGGACGAGGACGCGATCCGGGCCTACATCCGGAAAAAGCGGCGGGCAGGCCGGTCTGTGACCCATATGAGCCTGCTGGTGTCCGCCTATTACCGGGCGGTGCTGCGCAATCCCAAGATCAACTACTTTGTGATGAACAGTAAGATCTACAAGCGGAACTATTTCTGCTTCAGCTTTGTGATCCTGAAGACCCGGGCGGACGGCACGCCGGACGAGACGTCCTTGAAGGTGTACCTGCAACCGGAGGACAACGTGTTCACGGTGACAGAGAAGATCCAAGCGGCCATTGAGAAGAACCAGAACGTGCAGCACAACAACGATACCGATAAATTTGTGCGGTTCATCTTCGGTGTGCCGGGGCTGGCCCGGGCAGTCATCGGTCTGGCGGGCTTTCTGGACCGGCATAATCTGCTGCCCCGGTCCATCATTGAACTGAGTCCCTTCCATACCAGCCTGTTTGTCACCAATCTGGCCTCCATCAACACGCCTTACATCTTCCACCACTGCTATGAGTTCGGCACCACCAGCGTGTTCATCTGCATGGGCCGCCCGGTCCATGATCCCGCTGCACCGGAGGGGGTCCGGAAAAAGGTGATGCCCCTGAGCGTTGTGATGGACGAACGGATCGCCACCGGCATCGAGTATTCCCGCTTTTTCGCGGAGCTGTTCCGGAACCTCAAGCGCCCGGAGGTGCTGGAAGAGGCGTTCAGCAGCGCTCTGTCCGGCACCGCTGTTGGAAAGTGAGGTTGTGACTGTGGATACCAAAGAATTGCAGGCCGCGGCGCGGCGTTGGGGCCTTTACGGGTGGACCTTTGTCAAGTGGACGGCGGTAGCCGCTGTGATCGGCTGCGTCTGCGGCTTCATCGGCACATTGTTCCACTTCGGCGTCCATGAGGTGACAGCTTTCCGGGGCGCACACCCCTGGGTGCTGTATCTGCTGCCCCTGGCGGGCCTGGTGATCGTGGGTTTCTACAAGCTGACGAAAACCGACGGCCTGGGCACCGACGATATCATTGATGCGGTGCACCAGGGCAAACTCCTGCCCATTCTGCTGCTGCCGGCCATCTTTTTCGGCACTATCCTGACCCACCTGTGCGGCGGCAGCGCCGGACGGGAGGGCGCGGCCCTGCAGATGGGCGGCACCATCGGTCAGTTCCTGGGGCGGCATTTCCAGATGGATGACCGGGACCTCCGGGTAGCCACCCTGGCGGGCATGGCGGCGTTCTTCTCCGCCCTGTTCGGCACGCCCCTGGCGGCCACGGTGTTTGCCATCATGGTCATCAGCATCGGCGTGATCTACCACGTGGCCCTGTACCCCAGTCTGCTGGCGGCCCTGGTGGCCTACGGCGTTTCCATCCACCTGGGGGTGGAACCCACCCGGTTCACCGTGGCGGTGCCGGAGCAGACGGTTGGGCTCTTTGTCCGGGTGGCGATTTTGGGTGTGCTGTGTGCTTTGGTGGCCATTTTCTTCTGCAAGGTGATGCACACGGCGGGGCACCTGATGAAAAAGATCCGGAACCCCTGGCTGCGGGTGGTCTGCGGCGGCGTCATCGTCATTGTGCTGACCTGGATTTTCGGCACGGACTATAATGGCGCGGGTATGGATATCGTGACCCGGGCTGTGGAAGAGGGGACCGTGGCGGTGCCCTGGGCCTTTTTGCTGAAAGCGGTCTTTACTGCCATTACCCTGGGGGCTGGGTTCAAGGGCGGCGAAGTGGTGCCCTCCTTCTTTGTGGGGGCCACCTTCGGCTGTGCGGCGGCGCCGCTGCTGGGGCTGCCTGCGGGGTTCGGCGCGGCAGTGGGCCTGGCCGCCGTGTTTTGCGGCGTCACCAACTGCCCACTGGCCTCCACGCTGCTGGCAGTGGAACTGTTCGGTGCGGAGGGGCTGCTGTATTTTGCCCTGGCCTGCTGCCTGAGCTATATGCTCTCCGGCTATCAGGGACTCTATTCCAGCCAGACCATTCTCTATTCCAAGCTGAAGGCCCGGTTCATCAACGTCCACACCAACGCCTACCACGCCGGCGAAAACAAGGATTAACTGCATAAAAACAGCGCCTCCTGCGGCATCCTATGGAAAACGGATGCTGCGGGAGGAATTTTTTATGGAGTTGCTGAAAGAGATCGGCCTGGTGAGCCTGACCACGGTGCTGTCCATCGTGGTGCTGTTTCTGCTGACCAAGTGGATGGGAGCCAAGCAGGTATCCCAGATGACCATGTTCGACTATGTGGAGGGCATTACCATCGGTTCCGTGGCGGCGGAGCTGGCCACGGACCTGGACGCGCCCCTGAACTCTCTGACGGCCCTGGTGCTCTATGGTCTGGCCGCTGTGGGCATCTCCCTGTGGACCAGCCATTCCCTGACGGCCCGGCGGATCCTCACCGGCAAGCCCCTGGTGCTGCTGGAGGATGGGGTCATCTACCGGGAAAACCTGAAAAAGGCCAAGCTGGACCTCAACGAATTTCTCACCTTCTGCCGCATCGGCGGCTGGTTCGACCTCAGTCAGCTCCAGACGGCTATTCTGGAGCACAACGGTATCGTCAGCTTCCTGCCCAAGGAGACGGACCGGCCCGCCACCCCGGCGGACCTGGGCCAGACCCCTAAAAAGACGGTGGCCCAGACGCCCTTTGTCATGGACGGAAAACTTCTCTCCGGCAATATCCGCCAGGCGGGGAAGGAGGAGAGCTGGGTCCACCGGGCCCTGCTGCGGCAGGGATACCGGGAGGAAAAGGAGGTCCTGCTGGCCCTGTGGGACGGCGGGGAAAAGCTGACGGTATTCCCCATGAAGCCTGCTAAGCCTGCCAGTCAGGTGGAGGTGCTGTAGGGCTGAAACGGCGGCCGGGCGCATAAACTGGCAGGGGGGGTGATGTGATGAACAAGGGGGACTGTGACCCGCTGGCCTTTACCACGGCGGTGAATACCCTGGCCGTCGCCATCGCCCAGAAGCTGAGCGAGGAAGAGCTGACGCTGCTGACGGCTGTTCTGGCCCAGCTCACCGGAAGTCTAACCACGATTGCCGTGCAACGGAGCCTCTGCGGAAAAAACAAAGAGGAACAGACCTCATAAAGTCTGCTCCTCTTTGTTTTTCAATACATGTAAAGCAATAATACTTTATAGAAGAAAGTCACTTACCAAGCAGGCGGCGGGCGGTTTCCATGTTGACCTGTTCTGTCTGGCGCAGCTTCTGCACGGCGGCGGCCTGGGCCTCCGGAGAGACGGGAGCGCCAACTGCCTGGTCGATCATGGCCTTGAGACGCTCCAGCGTCAGGCTGCTCAGGTTCTGGAAATTCTCCTGCCCGATGTACCGCAGGAAGGCGGAAACTTTGGGATCGTATACCACGCCTGCCAGGGGAATGCCCTGTCCGGCGGCGAAGATCAGGGCGTGGAGCCGCATGGAAACCACTGCTTGCATTCGGGACAGAGCGCCGATGATGGTCCCGGCGTTGCCTGCATCATCCAGGAAGTAGTGGGGAATTTTCAGTCCGGCGGCGGCCAGCCGTCCGGCCACCGGGTCCAGATGCTTTTCCACGGCGGCGAACACCGGCGTCAGGCCGTAGGTCTCGTAGGCGTACTGGGCCGCCTGGCCGAAGAGGGGGGCCTTTTCCTCAAAGCCCTTCCAGTTCCGCAGGGCGAAGCACAGATAGTTTCCGCGGGGCGGAATGCCGGAGCGCAGCAGGACGCTGTCGATCTCGTCCGAGTTGGCGGCAGGCAGGGTCAGGGCTGGGTCCGCCGTTAGCAGGATTTCCGGCTTTGTGACGCCCATGGACTGCAATTCCTTGAGAGAATCCGGCTCCCGGAGGGTGATGACGTCCACGCTGGCATTCAGGACCCTGGCGGCCAGCTGCCGGTGCTGCTCCCGGAGAACGGGGCCGATGCCGCAGCCGTACATCTGCACCTTGCAGCCCGCCTTGTGGGCGGCCTGGATGTTATGCAGGTAGAACCACAAAGAGCGGCGGGAGGTGACGTCCTGAATGAGGCTGCCGCCGCCGTTGATATAGAGCGCCGCATGGCGCATGGCCTTTTTCCAGGTGAGAACGTCCATCCGGCCAGCCGTCCGCACCCGGTAGGTAAGGCGGGTGGCCTTGGGGTCCTTGGTGAGAACGGTGATGGGCATATCTGGGTCGATGGCGCGCATCTCCTGCAAGATGGCCTCCAGGATGGCATCGTCCCCGGCGTTGCCCCGGCCGTAGGCACCGCAGATCACCACCCCGTCCCGGTCCCGTTTGGGGCGGTTGTGGCGGCGGATGATCTCTTCATAGATATGGAGCTGGGTATCCACCGTACTCTGAATGGAGAATTTGGAGGAGGCCTTTTCATAGAGCTTTTCACCCATCTCATGCCGCAGGGCGTCATCATTGCCAAGAGCAGCCAGATAGTGTCCTAAAGACTGCCAGTCGCCTGGTGTAAAGAGATATCCATTTACATCCTGATCGATGAGATAGGGGATGCCGCCCACGGCGGTAGCCACGGTAGCCAGGTGGAAGCGGGTGCCCTCCGTCAGGGCGTATGGGAAGGTTTCGGAGAGGGAGGTCAGGGCGTTGATGTCCAGGGCAGAGTAGAAGCGGTCCATGCCGCCGCTGATCCACCCGGCGAAGGTGACTTCCTTTTCCACCCCCAGTTCCCGGGCCAGGTCCCCCAGCTTCTGCCGCTCCTCGCCGTCACCGGCAATGACCAGCCGCAGCCGGGAACAGGTCTTGTGGCCCACGGCAAAGCCCCGGACCAGGGTGGACATATCCTTGACGGGGTTCAGCCGGGCGGCAATGCCCACCACCACGCTGTTTTCGTCCACATCGGCCCCCAGGCCCCGGAGGTATGCCAGCCGTTCCCCCTGGGGCGGGGCGGGGGTAAAGTCGATGCCATTGTAAATGGCGTAGAACCGGTCGGGGGGAAAGCCCCGGTTGATAAGGAGGTCCACCATGGCGTCGGACACGCCGATGCGGTAGTCCAGCTGCCGCAGGGCCCAGGCGTTGATGGCGCCGAAGGTAAGCCGGGCAAAGGGGCGGCCCATGTAGTCCAACTTGTAGTCGCTGTGAACGGTGGAGATCACAGGCAGGCCCGTGGGGCCCCGCAGCAGGGCACCGATCATATTGGCCCGGCTGCCGTGGCAGTGGATCAGCTGATAGCCGCCCTCCTTGATGTATGCCGTCAGTTCCCGCCGCAGGTGGGGAATGTTGTTGCCGCCGCAGATCATGGTGGGGATGCCCATGGCCCGGGCCTCCTCGGCAAAGGGGCCGTCCCGGAAGCAGACCAGCTGGGCGGTGATGGTTTTGTTCAGGTTTTGCAGCAGGCTCAGCACGTGGGTCTTGGCCCCGCCGGAATCGCCGCCGCTGATGAGGTGGATGACCTTCATAAAAGCGCCTCCAAAAAAATCCTTGTGAAATGGCGGAAAATATTATACAATAGAAATCGATCGTTGTCCACTGATGGCGGCGAAAGTCTTTTTCTGCAAAAAATCGGGCGCAGGCCTGTTACGGAGGAAAAAATGGAACAGAAAGCAAAGAAAATCGGAAAGCTGAATGTGATCGACCTCATTGCCATTGTGCTGATCGTGGCGGTGCTGGCTCTGGCGGCGTGGAAGTTTTTAGGCGGGAACGGCGACAGCATCAACGCCGAGCAGGCGCAGACCAAGGTCACCTATCAGGTGAAGGTGGAGGGCGTGGCCCCGGAACTGTATGACAACTGCCTGAAGCACCTGCCATCTCCGCTGATGGCCTCCGGCGCCCTGGTGGGCGGCCAGATCGAGGCGGTGGAAAAGCTGGACTATCAGGTGCTGGACGCGAATGGCAACTGGGTCACGGATCCGGACCATGTGACGCTGATTTTCACTGTTACCACGACCACGCCCACCGCCGAGGTCATGACCACCAAGGTGGGGGACCAGGAGGTGCGCATCGGCAAGACCGACTACATCCTCAAGAGCGAGTACATCGAGTTTTCCGGCGGCACCATCACCGACGTGAACTGGGAAAACTGAATCACAGCACAGAACAAAAGCGCGGCCTGAAGGCCGCGCTTTTTCTATGAAGATTTAAACACAAGTCTGCTGCATCACATTGATGCAGCAGACTTGCAAACGAATTACACTTTACAGAAAATGAGCTTACAAGCTGCATTTTCCCCGGGCAAGGAAGGTTCCTGCGGGAGTGGTGTCCAGCACCTTTCCGCCCTCCACGGTCCTGCGGCCCCGGAGCCAGACCTCCCGGATGCCGCCGGCGGTGACAAAACCCTCGTAGGGATTGTAGTCCACATTGGCGATGCAGTCCTCCGCCCGGATCACATGGCTGTCGCCGGGATCGTAGGCCACGATGTCGGCATCGCTGCCGGGGGCCAGAACACCTTTTCTGGGATACAGGCCGTACAGCTTGGCGGGATTTTCGCACAGGGCCCGGCACATCTGGGCCAGGGTGATCTTCTTGGCGGCCACACCGTAGGAATAAATCAGTTCGCCCCGGGTTTCCACGCCGGGCAATCCGCCGGGGATCTTGGTGAAGTCCTCCCGGCCTGCGTCCTTCTGGGCCAGGGTGAAGGAGCAGTGATCCGTGGAGATGGTCTGGATCTCGCCCCGGCGCAGGCCCCGCCACAGCACCTCCTGATTGGATTTTTCCCGGATGGGGGGAGCGCAGACAAAGCGGGCCGCCTGGGAATAGTCAGGGTTGTAGTAAACGCTCTCGTCCAGCAGCAGGTACTGGGGACAGGTCTCCACATAGACCTTCTGGCCCCGCCGCCGGGCGTGTTCCACCTCTTTCAGGGCTTCCTCGTTGGTCAGGTGGACGATGACCACCGGACAGTCTGCCGCCTGGGCGATCCGCAGGAGACGGCCCACGGCCTCTGCCTCCAGATAG
>URTS01000082.1 GCA_900550685.1 uncultured Oscillibacter sp.
CACCCTCGCCGGAAACGTCCCGGGTGATGGAGGTATTTTCGCTCTTGCGGGCGATCTTGTCGATCTCGTCCACGTAGATGATGCCGTGTTCGGCCCGCTCCACGTCGAAATCCGCCGCCTGCAGAAGCCGCAGCAGAATGTTCTCCACATCGTCACCCACATAACCAGCCTCGGTCAGTGTGGTGGCATCGGCAATGGCGAAGGGCACCTTCAGGATCCGGGCCAGGGTCTGGGCAAACAGCGTTTTGCCGGAGCCGGTGGGGCCCAGCATCAGGATGTTGCTCTTCTGGAGTTCCACATCGTCGCCGCCGCCGAAATAGATCCGCTTATAATGGTTGTATACCGCCACGGACAGCGCCACTTTGGCGGCGTCCTGCCCAATAACGTATTCGTCCAGCACCGCCCGGATTTCCTTGGGGGTGGGCAGCTGGTCTGGAATATCCTCCAGAGGCTCGCTTTCCGGGCCGTCGAACCCCTCGTCCAGGATGCTCATGCACAGCTGGACGCACTCGTCGCAGATGCGGACGCCGGGGCCCTGAATCATACGGTGGACCTGCTGCTCCCGCTTGCCGCAGAAGGAACAGCGCAGGACCTTCTTGCCTTCGTCGCTCATGGTAATACCTCTTTATCTCTTAGCAGTGATGATCTTATCCACCAGGCCAAAGTCCTTGGCCTCATCGGCAGTCATCCAGTGGTCCCGCTCGGAGGCCGCCTTGATCTCCTCGGCGGTCTTGCCGGTGTTGGCTGCCAGGATCTCATTCAAATTCTTTTTAATACGCAGGAAGTGCTCCACGTCGATCTCCATATCCGTGACCTTGCCCTGGGTACCGGCAGAGGGCTGGTGGATCATGATCTCAGCGTTGGGCAGGGCAATGCGCTTGCCCTTGGCACCGGAGGACAGCAGGAACGCGCCCATGGAGGCGGCCATGCCCACACAGATGGTGGACACATCGCACTTGACATACTGCATGGTGTCATAAATGGCCATGCCGTCGGTGACTGAGCCGCCGGGGCTGTTGATATACAGCTGGATGTCCTTGTCCGGGTCCTGGGCCTCCAGGTACAGCAGCTGAGCCACTACCAGGCTGGCAGTGGTGGCGTTGACCTCTTCCCCCAGGAAGATGATCCGGTCATTCAGCAAGCGGGAGAAGATGTCGTAGGACCGCTCGCCGCGGTTGGTCTGCTCCACAACATAAGGGACTAAGCTCATAGGGAAACCTCCTCATTCGTAACGGGGCACGCCGTCGGCGGACAGCCGCCGGACTTTCATTCCGTCACATGCATGGATTTTAAAAACGTGCCTGATAAACCATTCTCTCATGATACCACGGGCACCATGAGAGAATGTGTCGAATCTGTAAAATGTATCGAAAAAAGATTCGGAATTATTCAGCTTCCTTCTCGCCCTCGGCAGCCTCGTCCTTCTTGGCAGCCTTCTTTGCGGGGGCCTTCTTGGCCTTCTTCTCGCCCTCGGCGGTCTCGTCCTTCTTGGGCTTCTCAGCGGTGGCGCTGTCCACCACCACGGCGACGGCCTTCTGGGTCAGCAGCTGATCCTGGACCTGCTCCTTGGCGAGATACTTCTTCACCATCTCCACGTCCATGCCGAACTGCTCGGCCATCTTCTTATACTCGGCCTCCACGTCCTCGTCGGAAGCCTCGATGTTCTCAGCCTTGATGATGGCGGCGGTAGCCAGATCCATCCGCACCTGACGCAGAGCGGGCTCCTTGGCGTCGGCCAACAGCTTCTCATCGTCCATGCCGGTCATCTTCTTGTATTCCTCATAGGGGAACTGACGGCTGATCTGGGCCTTGAAGTTATCCAGATACTGACGGGCCTGGTTGTCCACCATCACGTCGGGGACATCGACGGTGATGTTGTCAGCCACCTGGTTCATCAGATTCTCCTCGAACACGCGGTCGGCGTCCTTCTGGCGCTCCTCGGTGATTTTCTTCTTCAGGTCGGCCTTCAGGTCCTTCAGGGTGTCGAACTCAGAGACGTCCTTGGCGAACTCGTCGTCCATGGCGGGGACTTCCTTCTCCTTGACCTCGTGGACCTTCACCTTAAAGACCACAGCCTTGCCGGCCAGATCCTCATGGTAGTTCTCGGGGAAGGTGATGTCGATGTCCTTCTCCTCGCCGGCCTTCATGCCGATGACCTGATCCTCAAAGCCGGGCACAAAACTGCCGGAGCCCAGCTCCAGGCTGTGGTTCTCGCCCTTGCCGCCCTCGAAAGGCTTGCCGTCCAGGAAACCCTCGAAATCGATGACAGCGGTATCGCCGCTCTTGGCTGCGCGGTCCACGCTCACCAGACGGGTGTTGCGGTCCGCCAGCGTCTTCAGACGCTCGTTCACGTCAGCGGCAGTGACCTTCACTTCGGGCTTTTCAGCCTTCAGGCCCTTGTACTCGCCCAGAGTGACCTCAGGGTACACGGGAGCGGTAGCCTTGAAGGTGAAGCCGTCCTTGGTGACCTCGCCCACCATCTCAACGGCGGGATAGCCGACGACCTGCAGCTTCTCCTGCTCCACAGCGGCCTCATAGGCCTCCGGGAAGGCAATATTGATGGCCTCCTCGAAAAACACCTCTGCGCCATACATCCGCTCGATCATCTTGCGGGGTGCCTTGCCGGGACGGAAACCCGGGACATTGATCTTACGGCGCATCTTCTGATATGCCTTTTCGACAGCAGCCTCAAACTCGGCGGCGCCGACTTCAATGGTCAGCGCGACCTGGCTTTTTTCCAGTTTCTCGCAGCTCTTCACAGTCATGTTGTTTACTCCTCCGTTCATCATGGGTGATATTCCCCATCATCATGGGTATATGCCCATGCAAATTCGTATTTTACCAGATATTCTTCAAGATTTCCAGTCTTTTTTCTACATTTCGCAAATTTTTTTCGGCACAAAGCCCAAATAGTCGGCGGAGATCAGGGAAAAGGCCGTTTTTCCCCGGGTCCCCTCGATCCGCCGCCGGATCACCGGGCCGTGGAGATGGCCGTAGCAGCACTGCTCCACGTTGTAGCAGTCCAGCATTTTCAGGATCTCCGGGCATTCATAGCCCTGGTACAACGGCGGATAATGGAGGAAGCACAGGATGGACCGCTCCCCCGCCGCTTTCAGGGAGGTTTCCAGCCGCAGCAGCTCCCGGTTCAGCACCTTGGCGTTGTGGGGTTTCTGCTCCTCGTCCAAAAACCAGCCCCGGGTGCCGCATACGGCGTATTCTCCGAAGAAAAAGCAGTTGTTGTGCAGCAGTTCCAGGGTGGTGAAGCCCTTCTGCTCACAGAAGGCATGGAACTTAGCGGCAGTGGACCACCAGTAATCATGGTTGCCCTTGATGAGGTACTTTTTGCAGGGAAACTGCTCCAAAAAGCGGAAATCCTCAGCAGATTCCTCCAGGGTCATGCCCCAGGAGGTGTCCCCCGCCAGCACCAGTACATCCTCCGCCGTCAGCTCGCTGAGGGACGCCCGGATGCGCTCCGTATAGTTCTCCCAGGCCGGTCCGAACACTTCCATGGACTTGTCGCTGTTCAGGGACAGATGCAGGTCCCCGATGGCATACAGCGCCATCCGGCGCACCTCCTTTCCTTTCGAATGGTCAGTTTTCAATGATGGTTCCGTTCAGCAGCCCGCACAGATCCTTCTTGGCCCGGTCCAGCGGCCGCCAGAAGCCCCAATATGACACCCCAAGGCCCCACAGCATCACCAGCCCCGCAGCCAAAATTGCAAAGAAACCCTCATAAGAAGCAGACACCACGCCTCTCAGGGCTACCAGGAGCAGCAGTCCATTCCAGACAGCCATAAAAATCCGGGTCAGGCCATTGCATTGCGCTGTAATCTGAAGGATACTCCCCTGCTCTGTCGAACGCAACGCACAGTGCAGAATCGGCAGGCAAAAGTTTCGTCCGCAAAAGTCCGGATACATGATCCATGGGCTATCATCATAAGGGATCTTTCCTTCAAAATGAACACTGCCACTGGGGTGGTTCGAACCGCAGCACCCTCGCAGCAGTCCCCGGACCATCATCGGATCATAGGCTGTTTCCAGAAGGAAAACATCCCGGTTCCGCATCCGGATGGTCATAATTCACTGCAAAAATTCCAGCACGGCCTGCTCCATGGCCTGCTTTTCCACCGTCTTGTCAAAGCGGCGGGCCTTGCCCTTCAGGGCCGCCAGTCGGCGGGGCACGGCAACGCCGCTGACTTCATGGAGCTGGTCCAGCAGTTCCACGCCGTCGCCCCTGGGCGTCTCACCGATGGCGGTGAGCACCGCTCCGCAGAACTTGTAGGGGCTGGCAGTGGAGACGAACACAGTGGGGGTCTTGTCGCCGGTGGCGGCGCGGTACTGGTCCATCACCTCCGCCGCCACAGCGGTGTGGGTGTCGATGAGGTAGCCGTAGTCCTTCTTATACCGGCCAATGGTGGTCTCGGTGGCCGCCTCGGTGCAGAAGCCGCCCCAGAACTCGTCGGCCAGCTTCGCCTTGATGGCGTCGGACACCTCGTAGCGGCCCGTCTTGCTGAGAGCATCCATGTAGCCCCGCACTTCTTCGTCGTTCTCGCCGGAGAAGTGGAACAGCAGCCGCTCCAGATTGCTGGAGATCAGGATGTCCATAGAGGGGCTGACGGTGGTGTGGAAGGGGCGGTTCCGGTCGTAAATGCCGGTGCGGAGGAAGTCCGTCAGCACATTGTTGCTGTTGGACGCGCAGATCAGCTTGCCCACCGGCAGGCCCATGTGCTTGGCGTAGTAGGCCGCCAGAATGTCGCCGAAGTTGCCGGTGGGGACGCAGAAGTTCACCTTGTCCCCCATGGCAATGGCACCGGAGCGCACCAGGTCGCAGTATGCAGAGATGTAATAGACTACCTGGGGCAGAATACGTCCCCAGTTGATGGAGTTAGCAGAGGACAGGAAGTAGCCCCGCTTGTCCAGTTCCGCCCGGATGGCCTCATCGGAGAAGATCCGCTTCACGCCGGACTGGGCATCGTCAAAGTTGCCGATGACCGCCCGGACATCCACGTTCTTCCCCTCCTGAGTCACCATCTGCTGCTCCTGGACGGCAGAAACGCCGTTCTTGGGGTAGTAGACCTGGATGCAGGTCTGGGGCACATCGGCAAAGCCCTCCATAGCGGCCTTGCCGGTGTCGCCGGAGGTGGCCACCAGAATACAGGCCGTTCGCTTCTCGCCGGTTTTCCGCAGGGCGGCGGACAGCAGCTGGGGCAGCATCTGCAGGGCCATGTCCTTGAACGCGGAGGTTGGGCCATGCCACAGTTCCAGGCAGTAGGTGCCATCCTCCACCTTCCGCACCGGCGCGGCGGCAGGATCGTCAAACTTCTCCGGACCGTAAGCGTTATGACCGAAGGTCAGCAGTTCTTCCTCGGTGTAGTCCGTCAGGTACAGGGCCATCACCTTGGCCGCCCGCTGGGCGTAGTCCATGGAGATCAGGCTTTCCAGAAAACTCCGGTCGATCTGGGGGATCTGCTCCGGGGTCAGCAAACCACCGTCCCGGCTCAGGCCCATCTTCACGGCTTCCGCCGCAGACAGGGAAACGCTCTTGTCCCGTGTGCTGTAATACTTCATATCGATATCCTCCTTCAAGGAACTAAATAAATGCGTTTTCGATATATTTGATGCGAAGGCTGCCGCCCTCGTCATAAACTTCCGCCACATCGAACCGGACCGGTGCATCCAGTTCTTTGGATGCCAGATACACCTCCGCCGCGCTGCGGAGGCGCTGCTGCTTGCGGCTATCCACAAACTCCCGGGGCAGGGCGATAGAGTTCGTCCCCCGGAGCTTCACCTCCACGATACAGACCGTACTATGCCGGTCCCGCGCCACCAGGTCCAATTCTCCGAACCGGCAGCGCCACTGGCTCTCCAGCAGGGTGTACCCCTTCTGCCGCAAATACCGGGCCACCGCCGCTTCCCCCCGGTTTCAGGCGCTCTGGGTCCTACCCATGGCGCTTGGCCTCCCACTTTTTCAGAAAGGTCATCCGGTGCTCCGGGCAGGGGCCGTACTGATCCAGCATCTGGTAATGCAGCTTCGTGCCGTAGCCCTTGTGCTTGGCAAACTGGTACTGGGGGTACTTGGCGTCCAGTTCCGTGGACACATACCGGTCCCGGCTGACCTTGGCCAGAATGGACGCCGCCGCGATGGAGGCGCTTTTGCCGTCGCCTCCCACGATCAGCTGGTGGGGGATCTGAATGGCGTACCGGCTGCCGTGGTCCCGGTTGCCATCGATGAAGGCCAGGTCCGGCCGGACCGTCAGGCCGTCGATGGCTTTTTGCATGGCCAGCATCCGGGCGTTGAGAATGTCCATCTCGTCGATCTCCGCCGCCTCCAGCAGGGATTTATCTACGCCGGACAGCGCCGCAAAGTAAATGATGGAGCTCCACCCCGTGGACTGCCAGATGCCGCTGAGGACATATACCCATTTGAATGCGGGCGCGCTCTGCATAAAGGCCACCGGCTCCAGCCCGAACAGCCCCAGCGCCTTATTGATGATTCCCGAATTGGGATTGGTGAACAGGATCACCATGCCGCATACCACGATGGTGGAAATAAAATGGGGCGCATAGGAGATGGTCTGGAAGGTGCGCTTGATCTTTTCGTGCTCGATCTCGTTCACCATCAGGGCCAGCAGGATGGGCATGGGGAACCCCATCACCAGCGACAAAATGCTGATGGTAAGCGTATTCTTCAAAATGATCGGGAACCAGTAGGAGCTGAACAGCCGCTGAAAATTCTCCAGCCCGCACCAGGGGCTGCCCAGGATGCCCAGCTTGAATTTATAGTTCTTGAAGGCGATCACCACGCCGTACATGGGCTTATAATGAAAAATCAGCAGATAGATCAGCGCCGGAAGCACCATTAGAAGCAGCTGCCAGTGAAGCTGGCTTTTCCGGCGGCGCGGCGTCAAGGCGGCCGCGCTGTCCATTCGGTTCGTCATTCTCCATTCACTCCTGTTGCGTTTTGCTATGGCCCGATTATAGGCGGACGAATCGTTTTCGTAAATATAGTCAAATTCACAGCAGGACAATCGTTCGGAAAAAGGACGTTTTTTTCGGCTTTTTCTTTTGCTCGTGGTGAATTTGACCACGTTTTTGCCAAATCGGTTTTATTTCTGGTGTACAGCGAATTTCACCCTTCTATTTTGGAGAGAATTTGGCCACATTGACAGTTTTATTTCATCATGCTACAGTGTGTGCAAATGATACAGCATGGATTTTTCTAGGCTTTCCCTAGGCTTTCCATCGTTTGAACAGGAGGAACGACAGATGTCCAGGAAATTTGTTCTCATCGGCGCGGGCAGCCACGTTTTCACCCGCAATCTGGTTCGGGACATTCTCACCTTTCCCGCTTTTGCCGACGCGACCATCGCTTTGGTAGACATCAACCCCGAAGGGCTGGAATACGCAGCACATCATTGATGCAGGGCATTACCCCGCCAAGCTGATCTGCACCACCGATCGCACGGAGGTGCTTCCCGGGGCGGACGGCGTGCTGAGTATGCTGATGGCCCAGCCGTTGGAGGTTTTTCGGCGTGATCTGGAAATCTGCGAAAAGTACGGTGTTAAGATCAATGTGGGCGACACCCGGAACCCTGCGGGCATTTTCCGTTTTCTGCGCACCGCACCCGTCATGCTGGACGTGCTGAAGGACGTTCAGCGCTACTGCCCCAACGCGGTCTTTCTGAACTACACCAACCCCATGGCCATGCTTTGCCGCGCCATGCAGGAGGCCGCGCCCGAGGTACTGACCACCGGCCTGTGCCACAGCGTACAGCACGGTATTGAAAAATTCAGCAAAATTCTGAATATCCCTGTGAATGAAATCGAATACACCTGCGCCGGCATCAATCATCTGGCCTATTATCTGAAGCTGACCCACAACGGAGAAAACCTGTACCCGGCCCTGCGGCAGCGCACGCTGAACGATCCGGCGGTGTATGACGAGGACATCGTCCGCAACGAGGTCTTTCTAGCGCTGGGGTATTATGTGACCGAATCCAGCGGACATTTTTCCGAGTACAGCCCGTGGTTCCGCAAACGGGACGACCTGCTGGAAAAATACTGCTACCGAGGCACCAGCTGGAACACGGGCCGCACCAACTTCACCATCGAAGTACGGGAAAAACGGAAAGCAGACTACTACACCGATTTGGAAAAATTTCTCAACGAACCGGCCGACCTCCAGCGCGGCAACGAGTACGCCGCCAGCATTTTCAACGCCCTCTTCGGGGACGGCCAGC
>URTS01000083.1 GCA_900550685.1 uncultured Oscillibacter sp.
CCCGCCACAACGTCACCATCGCCACCTTCGGCCATGCCGGTGACGGCAATCTGCATCCGTCCATCCTCTGCGACCGCCGCGACAAGGAAGAGTTCTCGCGCGTGGAACGGGCTGTGGACGACCTCTTCAACGCCGCGTTGGAGCTTGGCGGCACGCTGTCCGGCGAGCACGGCATCGGCAGCGGCAAGGTCGCTTTCCTGGCAGAGTCCATGGGCGATGTTAATATGCGCCTGATGGAAGAGATCAAGAAGGTCTTCGACCCCAACCTGATCCTCAACCCCGGCAAGGTTTGCTACAAGCTGTGATCCCCCAGCCATTCCCCATAAGTTATTATATTTATATAAGAGATATAGAAAGGTGTTGCTATTATGGCTTATTTGATTAATCCTGAAGATCAGGACCTGCTGGACAGCGTCCGGGAGTTCTGTGACAAAGAGATCAAGGAACAGTGCAAGGAGTATGACGTTTCCGGCGAATGGCCCGCAGAGATCTATGCAAAGATCGCTGAACTGGGCTACAACGGTCTGGAAGTCCCTGAGGAATACGGCGGACTGGGCCTGGAGCGCATTACTGTCGCTGCGATCATGGAAGAATTCGGCAAGGCGGATGCCGGTATCGTCAGCACTCTGACCGCCAGCAACCTGGCTCTGAAGGCCGTTCTTATCGGCGGAAACGAAGAGCAGAAGCAGCATTGCTGCGACCTGCTGATGGACGGCAAGCACGGTGCCTTCTGCCTGACGGAGCCCATGGCCGGTTCCGATGCCGCCAACTCCAAGACCACCGCTGTCCGTGACGGCGATTCCTATGTGCTCAACGGCCGCAAGTGCTTCATCACCAACGGTGCCGTGGCTTCCTTCTATGTGATCCCCGCCATGACCGACAAGAGCCAGGGCGTCAAGGGCATGACCGCCTTCCTGGTGGATGCCGGCACGCCGGGCCTGTCCACCGGCAACCACGAAAATAAGATGGGCATCCGCACGTCCAACACCTGCGATGTGGTGCTGGAGGACTGCCGCATTCCCGCTTCCGCCATCATGGGCGCCGAGGGCGAAGGCTTCAAGATCGCCATGAAGACGCTGGATATGTCCCGTACTTGGGTCGGCTGCGGCGCCGTGGGCATCGCACAGCGCGCGATCGATGAGGCCGTGGCTTACGGCAAGCAGCGCGTTACTTTCGGCAAGCCCATTCTGAAGAACCAGGCCCTGCAGTTCATGATCGCCGATATGGAGATCCGCGTGGAGACTGCCCGTCAGATGGTGGCCCATGCTCTGAAGCTGATGGATGCCGGCCTGCCCTATGCCCGTGAGTCCGCCATCGCAAAGTGCTATGCCGGTGATATCGCCGTGCAGAACGCTCTGGACGCTATCCAGATCCTGGGCGGCTACGGCTACAGCCGTGAGTATCCCGTGGAAAAGCTGCTGCGTGATGCCAAGATCTTCCAGATCTATGAGGGCACCAACCAGATCCAGCGCATGGTCATCGGCAAAAGCGTCATCGGCAAGCTGTAAGAGACGCGAATTCTGAGAAAGGGAGTAACGACACATGGAACTTTTAGTTTGTGTAAAGCAGGTGCCGGATGACTCCGTCGCTGTCACGCTGGACGCGAACGGAGCCCCCAAGGTGGCTGAGATCACGCCAGTGGTCAATGCCTTCGACACCTACGCATTAGAGATGGCCGCCCGTTTCAAAGAAGCCAACGGCGGTTCCGTTACGGTGCTGTCTGTAGGCGGGGAAGAGGTAGTTCCCTCTCTGCGCAGCTGCCTGGCAGTGGGCGCTGACCACGCCAGCAGACTCTCCGGCACCGCGCCTTCCGACTGCGGCGGCATCGCCTATCTGCTGGCGCAGGCTGCCGGCAAGGCTGGCGAGCAGCCCTTTGACATTATTTTCTGCGGCAGCGAGTCCACTGACAGCGCCGATTGCCAGGTGGGGGCCCGCCTATCTGAAGCATTGGGCCTGCCTCTGGTATCCAATGTGCTGGCCCTGGAGCCCAAGGACGGCGGTCTTTCCGTCAAGCAGGAAACCGAAGACGGCTACCGCATGGTAGAGGTTTCTCTCCCCTGCGTCGTCACTGTGGTGAAGCCGGATTATGAGCCGCGCTATCCCTCCATCAAGAATAAGATGGCTGCCCGCAAAATGCCCATCGCTGAATTGACGGCCGGTGACGTGGGCGCGGATGCCGCTGCATACGGCCCGGAGGCCGCTATGGTCCGGCGCGTGTCTGTCGCGGCGCCCGCTCAGCGCCAGAGCGGTGTCAAGATCAAGGAGAAGGTCGCAGCTGACGCAGTACAAAAGGCGCTGGACATGATGGCGCAGCAGAAGCTGATCTGAGGAGGAAGCGGAAATGGAAAAGCAATCGATCCTGGTTTATCTGGAGGCCTCTGAGGGCCAGATCCTCAAGGTTTCCTTGGAAGCCCTGCATGCAGCACAGCAGCTTGCAAGCCAAACTGCAAAGCCTGTGGCCGCTATCCTGACCGACAAAGCGGCGGCTTCTGCCGCTGCCGCCTATGGCGCTGATGAGGTGCTGACTGTAGAGTTGGGCGAATATCAGCCGGAGGCCTATGCCTCCATGCTGGCAGAGCTGTTCCAGCGGTATGACGCCTCCGCACTGCTGTTGGGCGCTACCCGGGACGGCAAGGAACTGGCTGCTCGGACAGCCGCTGCGGTAAAGGCCGGCTGTGTAACGGACGCTATGTCTTTGACCTCCGACGGCTGGGTGCGTTCTATTTACGGCGGCTCCCTGCAGGAGACTGTGGCAGTAAACGGCAAGGCCGTGGTGTCCGTTCGCTCCGGAACCTTCGGCAAGCCGGAGGAACAGCCCGGACGCACTGCGCCTGTCACTGCTGAGAGCGTGGAGCTTCCCGCTCTGCGGTCCGTGGTGAAGGAAGCGGTGAAGGAGCTCAGCGAGAGCGTAAACCTGGAGGACGCCGAAGTCATCGTAGCCGGCGGACGCGGTATGGGAAGCGCAGAGAATTTCCAGTTGGTGTGCGAATTGGCACAGCTTCTGGGCGGTGTGGTCGGCGCCAGCCGTCCCGCCATTGAAGACGGCTGGGTGCCCCGGAACCATCAGGTGGGCCAGTCCGGCAAGATCGTGGCCCCCAAGCTCTATATCGCCTGCGGCATCTCCGGCGCTATGCAGCATGTTTCCGGCATGTCCGGCTCCGGCTACATTGTGGCCATCAACAAGGATGAGGATGCCCCCATCTTCGATGTGGCCGATGTGGGAATCGTCGGCAATGTCACCGATATTCTGCCGTTGATGATCGAAGAGATCCGGGCGCGGAAGAGCTGACGGAATCTTATCACTGTGCGCACTGTATGGCGGACCGAGAAAGCATTTCTTGGTCCGCCTACTTGTTTGGGAGGTGAGAAACTGCTATGCAAGAGCATATGGAAAAAGCATTGGATCCCCAGCGTGCCTACGTTCGTGTCGTGGACTACATCAAGCAGGAGATCAGGAACGGGAATCTCAAAATAGGCTCCAAACTGCCGCCGGAGCGGGTCCTGGCAGAGCAGCTTGGCGTTGGCCGCAACTCCGTGCGGGAAGCTCTGCGGATCCTGGAGATCATTGGAGCCACCACCAGCACACAGGGGGCCGGTCATTTTATCTCCGGAAATTTTGAAATTTCCCTGGCAGAGACCATGTCGATCATGTTCCTTTTAAAGGGCATGAGCTTCCAGCAGATAAGCCAGCTTCGCTATGCCTTGGAAAAGCAGGCATTTGCCCTGACAGTTGCAAATGCCTGTGAGAAGGACCTGGACGATCTGCGTGCCATCGTTGCCCGCCTGGATAGAGGGGTCAGTGAGGAGGAGAACGTTCTTTTGGATAAACAGCTGCACTATACGATTGCCCGGGCCTCCGGCAATATGCTGTTTGTGGACATTTTGAATGCGCTGTCTGATGTGATGGACCTTTTCATCGCCGATCTGCGAATCGACATCATGTCGGAAACGCACAGGAAAGAAGCCCTCTTTGCCACGCACCGCAGAATCGTAGAGGCGATCGTCAATAAAGATCTGCCCAGCGGCTTTGAAGCGATTGATGAGCACTTTGCTCTGATCGATCAGCGGCTCCGTATGCGCAGCCTGGAAACTCCGTAAAGGCGGCATCCGCGGCACCGAACAGCGCAAACAAAAAAGCACCAGGTTCTGAAGCGCATGGCCTCGGAACCTGGTGCAGAATTATTGAATTATGAGCAGATCACGGGATCTTACCGCAGCTTTTTGGCCTCATTTTCAATGTCTACAACGCATTCCAGGGCCTTCATATAATTGATGCTGCGGCGGGCGGCTTCCGCCTCGGAGGGGAAAGGCTTGACCTCCACGGTGACAAAGCCCTGATAATCGATCTCCTTCAGGCAACGGATATGAGACTTGAAATCCACATTTCCGGCGCCGGGGTAAAACCGTGCGGTATCGGAAAAATGCACGTACTCCAGACGGCTGGCACAGCAGCGGTAGGCGCCCTCGATATCATTGTCTTCCATATTCATGCTGTAGGTATCCAGATGGACGCCTACATTATCCCGTCCCAGATCCACAACAAAATCCTGAACCTCGCGCATGGTATTGAGGAAATTGCTGATAAAGCTGAGGATGTTCTCGATCCAGATCCGGACGTTCTTATCTTTGGCATAGTCCGCCAGCTCCGCCACAGCGTCCCGGTGATAGCCTAGGTATTTTTCACGCTGAGACTGGTCGGGAATATGCTTGCGCATGGAACCGACGATCACTTGGCAGCCGGCAATCTGCGCGCAGTCGATATGCTCCTTGAGCCGCTGGATGGCAGCCCGGCGAACGGCAGCGTCATCAGAGAGAAGGCAGAGCCCGTTCTCGCTCAGTTCCCGGCCGGTGGCAAAAGCGGTCAGTTCCAGATGATAGTCGCTGCAGACCTTTTTGATCTGCTTCCAGTCGTACTGCATGGGATCAGCCAGCTGAATCTCCAACCCCTGATACCCCAGGCTGCTGGCCTCTTCGCAAAGCTTTTCGATAGGACCGCGGAGAATGGGAGACCGCGTGGAAGTTTCATTCAGGGAACATGCGATACCATATTTCAACATCCGTAAACCCCTTCCTTGGTTGGTCATTGCAGTGTTTTTCATGTGGCGGTCTATAAACCGTTGCCGCAATAGATTGCTGATTTCATCATATCAAGTTTTCTATCCGGATGCAACGCATCCAAGATATAACATTTTTATATGTTGCATATAGATCCAATACTATTTCGTAAGGCGGTCGAAACGACAAAATATCAGCCGCTGAGGCTGTATTTCCGCCATGTGTGGGGGTAAAAACGCCGAAATTTAAAAGATCCTTGTGTTTCCCCTTGTAGAATGACAACTTTTTCTGCTATACTTATATATAATTAGTACCATCTTTTGACAAGGGCAGATACGGTTTTGACGGGCAGAAATGGACCCATACATTGTCAAGTCCCTTGACAATACGGCAGTATTCTCTGCAGGCCTTTCCTTGTCTGGACGCATTTCTGCTCCGGCAAAACTGCCTGCACCTGACAGAAATGGATTTTTGAGTGATTTTTGCTTTTTGAGGCGCAGGTGGGCTGGCGCCACCAAGGTGAAAAGGGCAAAAAGCGCCGGAAAGATGCCCTGTCAGGCGTATTTGTCCTTGTTAAGAGATGGTAGTGTTTCGATATATTTCGTGCGGCACACGATAAACATTGAGAGAGCGTTGGGGGCGCATTTTATGACACAGATGAAAAATGACCTGGAGTTCTCTGTGGCTGCTACGCAGTACGCAAACAGTACCAATCAGTTCAGCTTTGATGCCGAACTGCATGAAAGCGGCCGGAACAAAGCAAATCTCCTGCATTTTCACGATTTCTATGAGGTTACGATCTACTTGGGCAAGGAATCGGCGCAGTACCGCCTGAATGGTCAAAAATATGACATATCTTTCGGTGATGTCGTCCGCTGCGATCTGATGGACGAACATATGTGGCTGCTAGATGACAACGAGCACTATACGCGCTTTACGGTGGGAATGTCTCCCAGTTTTGTCATGTCCAGTTCCACAAAGGAGGACAATCTGCTGCGGATATTCAGCCGCGGAGGAAACAGCTATCCGGTGCTGCAGCTGGGCTCCATGGAAATCCACAAATACGTTGATCTGATCAACGCTTACCAGAACTGCGCATTGGAGTATGGCAAGCTTGTCTTTCAGCAGGGCGTTCTTCATCAGATGCTGGCCTACCTTCAGGACGACTTCATGCATCACAACATCGGGACTGCAGCGCTGACCCGGCAGGACAGCCTGGTATGTGAACTGATCAACTATATCAACCTCCATATCGGCGAAGATCTGAGCCTGGAAACCCTGGGGCGGCTGACCAATTATAACCCTACCTATTTGTCCCGGACCTTCAAGAACGCAACACATAATACGCTGAAATCCTACATTGATGAAAAGCGGGTCCAGACGGCGACCCTGCTGATCGGCAAGGGCATGACACTCTCGGAGATCGCCGCAGAAGTGGGATTCCAGAATTACTGTACTTTCTACAACACCTTCCGCAGGATCATCGGAGACAGTCCGGAAAATTACAGCAAATGCCGCGAGGGACGTGAACACGGAAACGGCAAGCTGCTCCAATGGAACGATTCCCGGATGCACGATAGTGGCAACGCATAATAATAGCCTGAAGCAGGCGTACCAAACCGGACCGTGGTCTCACGGTCCGGTTTTCCAGTCTGCCCCAAGCCCTGCCTTCTGTCCGGCAGAGCGCAGACAGGTTTTCCGGCGGTTAGAATAAACGGCGGCGCGGCGAGGCTGACACCCGGCCATACGGAAAACGAAGATAAGACGCTGCTTCCGCCCGGAAAACCGTACTTGCACTTGTCAACGGATGGTCATAACGGAACGCTGTGCAGCGTTCCGTTATGACCATCTCATACGTGCCTATGCGCGATTCGGCTTGACGGTTGCGTAAAAACGCAAAATTTTAAACGAAAAAGTAAAATAATGACATCTGCCGTTCCCTGCTGCGGACAGGCAGGAAACCGGTATTTTCCGCAAAGTGCCTCGGAATGTCAAATGGTTGCGGACACCGTTTGCGCATTATGCATCAAAGCCGATACGCAAAAGTTGTCCTACCAAATATACAAAACCAACGCGTTTATATAAATAGACGACATCCATTCTTTGAACTGTTGATAATCTTGTCAAAATATGATAAATTTCATCATGCGTCGTGGCCATTTCATCACGACACTTATAAAACTCCTTGCCTCAGCCGCGCGTCGGATGTGGTGAGAAGTCTTATAATGAGGAACATTGGAAAATATCCAATCCAATCGTTCCGCAAAATATTAAGGAGGATAAAAAATGAAAAAGTTTCTGTCCTTGCTCCTGGTCATGCTGATGACCGCCTCTCTGACTGCCTGCGGTGGTTCCAGCTCCAGCGGCTCCAATGACAGCAGCAATGATGCTGCCAGCGGCGACGATGGCACCTACACCAAGGTCTCTCTGTCTCTGGCTCATGGCGCTGCGGAAACCACCACGATGAATCAGTCCATGATTTACCTGAAGGAGATCGTGGAAGAGCGTTCCGGCGGTGCAGTGACCATCGACCTGTATCCCAACCAGCAGCTGGGTGCTGACCGTGAGACCACGGAGGCCGTCACCCAGGGCAACATCTCCATTGCATGCCCCTCCTCCAGCCCTGTGGCAAGCTTTGTTCCCGAACTGAACGTTCTGGACTCTCCTTGGGTGTTCAATGATCGTCAGAAGATTTATGATACCCTGGACAGCGAGGTTGGTCAGAAGCTGCTGGAGACTGTCAGCTCCGCCAACATGAAGGGCCTCGGCTATTTTGAGAACGGTATCCGTCACCTCTCTTCCAACCGTGAGATCAACTCTATGAGCGATCTGAAGGGTCTGAAGATCCGTGTCATGGAGAACGACGTTCAGCTGGCTGCCTGGAGCGCCATGGGCTGCAACCCCGCTCCTCTGGCTTTCGGCGAGGTGTACACCGCTCTGCAGCAGAAGACTTTCGACGCTCAGGAAAACCCCATGGAGCTGATCTACAACACCAAGTTCTATGAGGTTCAGCCCTATATCTACCTCACCGGCCACATCTACACCGCCTATACTCTGGTCATGAATCTGGATCAGTGGAACAGCCTGAACGAAGCTACTCAGGAGCTGCTGCAGGAGTGCGTGAATGAGGCTGTTGCGTACAACCGCGAGCATGCCGAGGGCGCAGAGCAGAAGTGTATC
>URTS01000084.1 GCA_900550685.1 uncultured Oscillibacter sp.
CCATGTCCGATACCGTCGTGGTCATGAACGGCGGCAAGGTGCAGCAGATCGGCACCCCCGAGGATATTTACAACGAGCCGAAGAACGCCTTTGTGGCGGACTTCATCGGCGAGTCCAACATCATCGACGGCACCATGCCCGAGGACAAGGTGGTGCAGATGTACGGCAAGCGCTTCCCCTGCCTGGACGGCGGATTTGCCCCCAACGAGCCGGTGGACGTGGTCATCCGGCCCGAGGATATCGACATCGTCCCCGTGGAGCAGGGCCAGCTGACAGGCACCGTCACCTCTGTCACCTTCAAGGGGATGCAGTACGATATTATCGTGGACTTCAAGGGATTCAAGTGGCTGATCCAGACCACGGACCACTGCCCCGAGGGTTCCCGCATCGGCATCAAGATTGACCCCGACGGCATCCACGTGATGAAAAAGAGTTCCTACTCCGGCATGTTCGGCGACTACTCCTCCTTCTCCGAGGAGTACGACGAACTGGACGACGCAAGCCTTGCGTCGGATGAGGAGGAGAGCGGGGATGAAGACTAACCGGCTTTCCCGTTTTGCCATCCCCTATGTCATCTGGATGGCCTTTTTCGTGGTAGCGCCCATCATCATGGTGGTGATCTATGCCTTCTCCTCCGCGGACGGCGGCGCTACCCTTTCCAACTTTGCCAAAATGGGCACCTATACCGTGGTGTTCACCAGGTCTTTCAAGCTGGCTCTTATTGCGACCGTCATCTGCGTGCTCATCGGCTATCCGGTGTCCTACATGATGAGTAAGGAAGGCCCCCGGTTCCAGCGGCTGGCCATGGTGCTCATTATGCTGCCCATGTGGATGAACTTCCTGCTGCGGACCTATTCCTGGATGGCCCTGCTGGAAAATAACGGCCTTTTGAACCAGCTGTTCCGGAAGATCGGACTGATTGCCCTGTACAACAGTGTGTTCGGTACGGATCTCAGCTTCTTCCGGATGATCAACACCCAGGGAGCTGTGGTGCTTGGCATGGTGTATAACTACCTGCCTTTCATGATTTTGCCCATCTACTCCGTCATTATCAAGCTGGACCGCAGCCTCATCGAAGCAGCGCGGGATCTGGGGGCCAACTCCTTTCAGGTGTTCCGGCGGGTGATCCTGCCCCTTTCCCTGCCCGGCGTCCTCTCCGGTATCACTATGGTGTTTGTCCCCTCCGTTTCCACCTTCGCCATCAGCAAAATGCTGGGCGGCGGCACGGAGATGCTGCTTGGCGATCTGATCGAACAGCAGTACATGGGCGGCGCTTATAATCCCCAGCTGGGCGCGGCTATTTCCCTGGTGATGATGGTCATTGTGGTCATCTGCATGGTGGTCATGAACCGCTTCGGCGAGGGTGAAGAACAGGCGGTGATGATGTGAAAAAGAACAATTCCCTTCTCAACCGCCTGTTTATGGTGCTGGTGTTCGTGTTTCTCTACGCCCCCATCGTGCTGCTGATCGTCTTTTCCTTCAACGCAGGCAACAGCAACATGGTCTGGAAGGGCTTCTCTCTGGACTGGTATGCCAAGCTCTTCCGCAACCGGCTCATCATGCAGAGCGTGTATACTACCCTGCTGGTCTCCCTGCTGGCCACCGTGATCGCCACCGTGGCCGGGACCTTCGCCGCCATCGGCTTCTATGCCATGCGCCGCCGGGTCCGGGACCCGCTGATGACCGTCAACAACATTCCTATGATGAACGCGGATATTGTCACCGGCGTCTCCATGTGCCTGCTGTTTGTGGCGTTTTTCAACGGCTGGGGGCATTTTTCCGCGTGGTTCAACACCCTGGGCATTTTCCAGCTGCCCACCCACCTTTCCATGGGCTTCGGAACGCTGCTGATTGCCCACATCACCTTCAACATCCCCTATGTGATCCTCTCTGTCAGTCCCAAGCTGCGGCAGATGGACCGCAATCTGGTGGACGCTGCCATGGATTTGGGCTGCACCTGGATGCAGGCCTTCTGGAAGGTCATCATCCCGGAGATCAAGCCCGGCATCGTCTCCGGCGCCCTGACGGCCTTCACCATGAGCATTGACGATTTCGTCATCAGCTACTTCACAGCCGGCTCTTCCGCCTCTACCCTGGCCATGACCATTTACGGCATGACCAAGAAAAAGGTGACCCCGGAGATTAACGCCATCTCCACCCTGCTGTTCGTCACCGTGCTGATCCTGCTGGCGGTCATCAACCTCCGGGAGGCCCGGCAGGAGCGCAAACGGATCGCGGAGCTGGGGCGGCACTGAACGGTTTCACGGCATCTGCCTGAAATAGAAAAACAAAAATATTGGAGGAATGATCAATTGAAAAAAGCATTAGCCTTGACTTGTGCCATGACCATGGCGGCAAGCCTGTTTCTCACCGGATGCGGCGGTAGCAATAACAGCAGTACGGATTCCACTTCCAATTCCGGCAGCAGTAACGGCAGCGGCAAACGGGTTGTCAATGTTTGCAGCTGGGGTGAATACATTGACGAGGACTTGATTTACCAATTCGAGGACGAGACCGGCATCAAGGTCAACTACCAGACCGCCGAGAGCAATGAAGCCCTGTACTCCCTGCTGAAAACCGGCGCTGGTGACTACGATGTCATCGTCCCCTCTGACTATATGATCGCCCGTCTCATCGACGAGGACATGCTGGCGGAGCTGAACTACGACAACATCCCCAACTATGCCAAGATCGGCGACCAGTACAAGAGCCTGAGCTTCGACCCTGACAACAAGTACACCGTCCCCTACGCCTGGGGCACCCTGGGCATCATCTACAACACCACCATGGTAGATGGCGACATCACCAGCTGGGACGCCATGTTCGACGAGAAGTACGCCGGTAACGTCCTGATGATCCGCAACTCCCGCGATGCCCTGGCCGCCGCCCTGCTGGACCTGGGCTACGACATCAACACCACCGACGAGTCCCAGATCCGGGAAGCCTATGAGCTGCTGGCAGACGCCAAGAGCAAGGGTGTGTACCAGTCCTTCGTGATGGATGAGGTCTTCGGCAAGATGGAGGGCGGCAACGCCGCCATCGCCATGTACTACGCCGGTGACTACCTGACCATGCTGGACAACAACCCCGATCTGAAGTTCGTGGTACCCAAGGAGGGCAGCAACTGGTTTGTGGACGCCATGTGCGTTCTGAAAACCGCTCAGCACAAGGAGGAAGCCGAGGCGTGGATCAACTTCATCGCCTCCACGGAATCCAGCCTGGCCAACATGGACTACATTGGCTATGCTTCCCCCAATCTGGAGGCACTGGAGGGTTATCCCGCTTACTACGAGGAGACTTACGGCGAGCCTCTGGACGAGGAGCGCTATGAGATCATGGCCGCTCCCGATGACGTGCTGGCCCGCTGCGAGCTGTATACCAACCTCCCCGCCGACACGCTGACGCTGTACAACGATCTCTGGACGGAACTGGGTATTTAACAGAAACCGCAGTCCCGCGCCGCGGGACGGAAAGGAACTGAGTATGATTGAAATTGGCGCGAAGCTGACCGTTGAAAAGACGGTCACCCCGGAGCTCACCGCACAGGTGGCCGGTTCCGGCTTGCTGCCGGTGTTTGGCACCCCCTTTATGACGGCTATGATGGAAAATGCCGCGGCCGGCGTCCTCCAGCAGTATCTGGAGGAGGGCAAGGGCAGCGTAGGCACCCATCTGAATGTCTCCCATGACGCTCCTACCCCCGTGGGTATGAAGGTCTGGGCAGAGGCTGAGATCACCGCCGTTTCCGAAAACGGCAAGATGATCGACTTCGCCGTAAAGGCGTGGGACGAGAAGGGCCCCATCGGCGCAGGCACCCACACCCGGGCGATCATCACCAATGACCGCTTCCTCAGCAAGTGCAACAGCAAGCTGGACAAGTAAATCTTTTGAAGGCAAAATAGTCCCCGTATTCAATGGATACGGGGACTGTTTTTTGTAAATCGTATTTGCTGAGCCAAAATCAAGCTGTTTATTCAACTTGAACCTCTCCCCCCAGCCTGAGCTTTTAAAAAAACACGGTCCCATGCAGTCAACACCGCATGGGACCGTGTTTTTTTGAACCAATAATTTTTAAAACAGGGTGATCTGGCTGGTGTCCGCCATGCCCGCGAAGGCCCCCAGGGCCTTCAGCTGTTCAATATGGGTCTTGGACAGCTTGTTGCAGCACATGGCAAACTCCTCAATGGAGATGAACTCCTTCCCTTTCCGCTTTTCCACCGTGTCGATGGCTGCCGCTTCGCCCAGACCGTGGACCGTCACAAAGGGCGGCAGCAGGCCCTTTTCCGTGACCACGAACTTGGTAGCGTCAGACTTGTAGATATTGATGGTGTCGAAGTGGAAGCCCCGGAGATAGAATTCGTAGCACACCTCCAGGGTGGTCAGCAGGTTCTGCTCCACAGCGGTAGCGTCCTTGTTATTTTCAATCTCCTTGATCTTCCGCTTTACCGCGTCCATGCCTGCACAGCAATACTCCGCGTCAAAGGCCTTGGCCCGGACAGAGAAGAAAGTGGCGTAGAACGCCAGGGGCTCATGAACTTTGTACCAGGCGATGCGGAAGGCCATCATCACGTAGGCCACGGCGTGGGCTTTGGGGAACAGATAACCGATCTTGGCCAGAGATTCAATGTACCAGTCCGGCACATCGTGCTCCATCATGGCCTCCTCCCAGCCCTCGTCGAAGCCGCCCTTTTTCACCTTGCCCTTTCGGACCTTCTCCATGATCTTGAAGCTCATCTTGGGGTCCATGCCCTTGGAAATGAGGTAGAGCATGATGTCATCACGGCAGCCCACCGTTTCCAGAACACTGGCAGTGCCGCTCAAAATCAGCTCCCGGGCGTTGCCCATCCACACGTCGGTGCCGTGGGAGAAGCCGGAAAGCCGCACCAACGTGTTGAAGTCCTTGGGCTGGGTGTCGATCAGCATCTGGCGGGTGAACCGGGTGTTGAACTCCGGAATGGCCACGGCGCCGGTAGGCCCCAGAATGGGGTCATTTTCATAGCCCAGCACCTTGCTGGAAATGAAAATAGACATGGTATCCGGATCGTCCAGGGGGATCTCGTGGGGGTCTACCCCGGTAAGGTCCTGCATCATGCGCACCATAGTGGGGTCATCATGTCCCAGCATGTCCAGCTTCAGGATGTTGGCCTCCATGGAGTGGTATTCGAAATGGGTGGTGATGGTGTCGGAATCGTCGGCGTCTGCCGGGTGCTGCACCGGGCAGAAATCCTCCATATCCTTGTCGTCCGGGACCACCACTAGGCCGCCGGGGTGCTGGCCGGTGGTGCGGCGGACGCCCACGCAGCCCTGGGTCAGGCGGTTTTCCTCCGCCCGGCAGGCCACGATGCCGTTCTCCTCCAGATACTTCTTCACGAAGCCGTAGGCCGTCTTTTCCGCCAGAGTACCGATGGTGCCTGCCCGGAACACCTGGGTCTCACCGAACATCTCAATGGCGTGGCGGTGGGCCCGGGCCTGGTATTCGCCGGAGAAGTTCAGGTCGATATCCGGCACCTTGCCGCCGCCGAAGCCCAGGAAGGTCTCAAAGGGAATGTCAAATCCGTCCTTCACGTATTTGGTGCCGCAGACGGGGCACACCTTGTCCGGCATATCCGCGCCGCAGCCGTAGCTGCCGTCCAGGATGAACTCGCTGTTCTTGCACTTGGGGCAGCGGTAATGGGGCGGCAGGGAGTTGACCTCCGTGATGCCGGACATGTAAGCCACTAGGGACGAGCCCACGGAACCACGGGAACCCACCAGGTAGCCGCACTCATTGCTGCGCTGCACCAGCTTCTGAGCGGACATGTACACCACGTCGTACTTGCCCAGAATGCCGCCCAGTTCCACGTTCAGGCGGTCCACGATCAGCTGAGGCGGGTCCTCGCCATAGAGCCGGTGGACCTTTTCCCACACCAGGCGGTTCAGGTCCTCCTCGGAATTTTCCAGCCGGGGCGGAAACAGTTCCGCCGGCAGCAATTCAAAGGTCTCGATCTGATCCGCCACCAGGCGGGTGTTGGTGACCACCACCTCGTAGGCCTTCTCCTCCCCCAGATACCGGAATTCCTCCAACATCTCCTGGGTGGTCTTGAAGTAGATGGGCAGGGGCTCGTTGGCGTCCGGGAACTTTTTGGACGCCAGCAGAATGTGCCGGTACACCTCGTCCTCCGGCTCCCGGAAATGGACATCTCCGGTGGCGCAGACAGGCTTGTTCAGTTCCTCTCCCAGCCGGACGATGGTGCGGTTGAACTCCCGCAGATCCTCCTCGCTCCGGGCGTCGCCGTTGCGGAGCATGAAAGCGTTGTTGCACAGGGGCTGAATTTCCAGATAGTCATAAAAAGAGGCGATGCGCTTCAGCTCGTCCCAATCCTTGTGGTCCACCACTGCCTTGAACAGCTCACCCGCCTCGCAGGCGGAGCCGATAATCAGCCCCTCCCGGTGGGCGATCAGCTCACTTTTGGGAATGGTAGGCACCCGCTTGAAGTATTTCAGGTTGGATGCCGAAATCAGCTGGTAGAGGTTTTTCAGTCCCACCTTGTTCCGGGCCAGAATGATGATGTGCTTGGGGAAGCGGTTGGACTTGCTGCCCAGGGGGCGCAGCTTCTCCATTTCCGGGTTCACGGCCTGCAGGGTGTGTATCCCCCGCTCATGGAGCATTTTCCAGAAGGGGATCAGCATATAGCCCACCGTGGCGGCATCGTCGCTGGCCCGGTGGTGGTTGAAGGCGGGCAGGTCCAGATGCTCCGCCACAATGTCCAGCTTGTATTTGCCCAGGCCCGGCAGCAGATTCTGGGCCAGGATCAGGGAGTCCACGTAGGTGGGGTCAAAATCCAGCCCCACCTTTTTGCATCCTGCCCGGATGAAGCCGATGTCGAATTCCGCGTTGTGGGCGGCCAAGGGTCGTCCGTTCACGAATTTCAGGAATTCCGTCAGGGCGTCCTTCAGCTGTGGGGCATCCTTCAGCATCTCGTCGGTGATGCCGGTAAGGCCGATGATCTCCGGCGTCAGGCGGCGGTTTGGGTTCACGAAGGTCTGGAACCGCTCGGAGATCTCGCCGTTTTTCAGCACCACCGCGCCGATCTCCGTAATGGCCTCCCGGTCCACCTTCAGGCCGGTGGTTTCAATATCGAAGCAGACGAACTCATCGTCCAGGCCGCAGTCTCCCCTGCCGTGAACGGCGATGCGATCGTCCACGTTGTTGATGAAGTAGCCCTCCACGCCGTAGAGGATCTTGATCTTGTCCCCGGCGGCATGCCAGGCGTCCGGGAAGGACTGGGCCACGCCGTGGTCCGTGATGGCAATAGCGGGATGGCCCCAGCGGATGGCCTCCTTGATGACCTCCTTCGTGTCCGTCAGGGCGTCCATATTGCTCATTTTGGTGTGAAGATGCAGCTCCACCCGCTTCACCGGGGCGGTGTCCTGCCGCTCCTCGTGCTGGATGACGTTAATGTGGTAGGGATTCAGCTGGATATCCTTGCCGTCCCAGGTGGGCTCCATCTTGCCCTGAACGCACAGCCACATGCCGGGGTTGATCTTTCCGTCCAGACCCTTGGCTTCCTTTTCCGTCAGGTTTTTATGGACGGCCACGGAGCTGGTGTAGTCCGTCATTTCCACATGGAGCCGCCACATGCCGGGCCGCCGGGTCTCCACGCACTCCACGGAGAACACCTTGCCCGCCACGGTGGCATTGCCCATTTTCAGGTCCAGGGTCTTCATCTCCACCGGCTTGCCCTTGATGGGATTGCCCATCAGCACCGGCCCGGTGGGGCCTCCTGCTGCGGAAGGGGCTGCGGCAGCGGCCTTTCGCTGAGAGGGAGCCTGCTCCTCCTTCAAGGTCAGGCGGACCTTTACCTCATTCAGCCCATATCCGCTGCGGATGGCAGCGCTCAGCTCGTCCAGGTCCGCAGGTTCCAGGGGATGTTTGACCGTTACCGCCAACTCCATGGAAAGGGTCTCCCGATGGATACAGGCACTGACCACCAATGCCCCCAGCAGTTTCAGCCGCAGCTCCGGGGAGAGCTGCAGCTGCGCAAACAATTCAAAAAACGGTATCTCTTTCGACATGCCTTCCTCTTTCCACTCTTCTTTCCGAAAAACGGCCCTCC
>URTS01000085.1 GCA_900550685.1 uncultured Oscillibacter sp.
GTTCTGCGCCGAGAAGTGCGAGAGCATTGATTATAAGGACGCCGCCAAGCTGCGTCGTTTCGTTTCTGAGCGTTCCAAGATCCTGCCCCGCCGTACCACCGGCACCTGCGCCATGCATCAGCGTCAGCTGACTGAGGCCATCAAGCGGGCCCGTCAGATCGCTCTGCTGCCCTACGTCACCGACTGATCGCGGCAAGGCTGCTTTTGCAGAATCAAAAACCGGGAGTTGAAAAACTCCCGGTTTTTCTTATGCGGACAAGACCCGCTATTCTCAAAAAGATATATCCAAAAATACGAAAAACACACCAGAAAGATATGAAATGCCTGGAAACCGCCTTTTACTTGACATTTTCATAAAAGCTGATATGCTTATAATATACTATGCTGCACTTCGGCAGGGCGGCTGAAAAGGGGGAAGGCGCGGCCATGGCCAAGGTGGTATCCGTAAACATCAGCGAGAAAAAAGGCACCCTGAAGACCCCCGTGCCGGAGATCCATTTGAAGCTGCGCCACGGCATCGTGGGAGACGCCCACGCCGGGGACTGGCACCGGCAGATCAGCCTGCTGGCGGAGGAGAGCGTGGACACCATGCGGGCCCTGTCGCCTATTCCCCTGGACCCGGGCGTGTTCGCGGAGAATATCAATACAGAGGGCATCGACCTCAAGCACCTGCCGGTGGGCACCCATCTGCGCATCGGCGAGACGGAGGTGGAAGTGACGCAGATCGGCAAGGAGTGCCACAATGACTGCGCCATCAAAAAAGCGGTGGGCCGGTGCGTCATGCCCACAGAGGGCATCTTCGCCATTGTGGTGAAGGAGGGCACCGTCCGGGCCGGAGATGAGATCGAGGTGCTGAAATGAAGCTGATTCGGACAGAGGATGCCGTGGGACACGTGCTGTGCCACGACATGACCCAGATCATCAAGGACAAGTATAAGGACGCCCGGTTTCGCAAGGGCCACATCGTCACGGAGGAGGACATCCCTGTCCTCCTTTCTATGGGCAAGGAGAACCTGTATGTCTGGGAAATGACTCCCGGCATGGTCCATGAGAACGACGCGGCGGAGCGGCTGCTGGCTCTGTGCGGCCAGGAGAACATGGTCCGCAGTGAGGTGAAAGAGGGCAAGATCGAGCTGAAGGCCGCCTGCGACGGATTGTTCCGGGTGGACAGCCAGCGGCTCATTGCTGTGAACTCCCTGGAGGATATCATGATCGCCACACGGAAAGGCAATACCGCCGTGAAAAAGGGCGACAAGCTGGCGGGGATGCGGGTCATCCCCCTCATCATTGAGGAGGAAAAACTGCAAGCCGCCGAAAATGCAGCGGGGACAGCACCCCTGCTGGAGCTGCTGCCCTACGTGAAGAAGACCGCCGCCATCGTTGCCACCGGCAGCGAGGTGAAAAAGGGCCTGATCCAGGACACCTTCACCCCGGTGGTGCGGGAGAAACTGGCGGCCTATGGCATCGAGACGATTTCTGTGGCCTACTCCGGCGATGGGGTGGACAATGTGGCAAATGCCGTGGCCGAGGCCCGGAAGACCGGTGCGGACCTGATCCTCTGCACGGGGGGCATGAGCGTGGACCCGGATGATAACACCCCCGGCGGCATCAAGCAGAGTGGTGCACGGATCGTTACCTATGGCGCCCCGGTGCTGCCCGGTGCCATGTTCCTGCTGGGGTATTTTGAAGATGGAACGCCTGTGATGGGGTTGCCTGGCTGCGTCATGTATGCCGGAGCCACCATTTTCGACCTGGCCCTGCCCCGCATTGCTGCGGGCGTGGAGATGACCAAGGCGGATTTCGCCGTGATGGGTGAGGGAGGTTTGTGCCTGGGCTGCAAGCCCTGCCATTGGCCTGATTGTCCCTTTGGACGGTAAAAAGTGAGAGCGCACTGGCGCTCTTGCTTTTCAAAAAGCGTTTATCTCAAATGAGTATCACGTGATTTGCTCCTGGCGGAGTAAACATGTTAATCGCAATGAAAGAAAGTATTCAGATGAAAAAGTTTTTGTCCCTGCTGCTGGCCCTGAGCCTGGCCCTGTCCCTCACCGCCTGCGGCTCCAAGACCGACAGCACCGCCGATGCCGCCGATGATTCCCAGACCCAGGACAACACCCCTGCGGAGGAGCCCGCCGGTGATCCGGTGGAGCTGATCGTGTTCGCAGCCGCCTCCATGACGGAGACCATGAACCAGATCAAAGAGATGTATGAGCAGGAGAATCCCAACGTCACCATTACATACAACTTCGATTCCTCCGGCAAGCTGCTGACCCAGATCACCGAGGGCGCTGACTGCGACCTGTTCATCTCTGCCGCTCCCAAGCAGATGAACGCCATGGACGGCAGCCTGAAGGAGGACGTCGACAAGAATCCCAACGGCCTGGACCTGATCGTCACCGACAGCCGCGTGGACCTGCTGGAAAACAAGGTCACCCTGGCCGTTCCCGAGGGCAACCCCAAGAGCATTGAGAGCTTCGACCAGCTCTCGGAACTGCTGAAAAGCGGCGATGTGCTGCTGGCCATCGGCAACAGCGACGTGCCCGTGGGCCAGTATACCCTGAAGATTTTTGATTACTACGGACTGGATGAGGAAGCCCTGGCCAGCGCCGGTGTCCTGACCTACGGCAACAATGTGAAGGAAGTCACCTCCCAGGTCAGTGAGGCTTCCGTCGACTGCGGCATCATCTATGCCACCGATGCCTTCTCCGCCGGCCTTACCGTGGTGGACAGCGCCACCCCCGAGATGTGCGGTCAGGTCATCTATCCTGCCGCCGTCATGCAGGGCGAGAAAGAAGAAGCCGCCCAGGCCTTCCTGGATTACCTCCAGACCGATGCGGCCATGCAGGTTTTTGCGTCTGTGGGATTCTCCCCCGCCAACTGAAAGCATTTAAGAGCACGGTGAAAAGAGCGGGGAACTCCCCCGCTCTTTTCCGGATTGTTGATGCCTGCGGGCCATAGGCCCGTGGAGATCGCCAGGTCTCCGAACCCTATACTTAGGAGGTACATCATGGACTGGTTGCCGTGCCAGGCTTTGCCAGTCCCGGCAGATTTTCAAGCAAGCTTGAAATAAGTATTGAAATCGTGCAGAGAACCCTTCCTGGGTTCTCCGCACACACCTCTCCTTCCCGTTGGAGAACACTCTAGGAGGTCATGCATGGACTGGTTTCCACTATGGAACTCGCTGCGGGTCGCGGCGATCTCCACGGTCATCATCTTTTTCGCCGGGATTTTCGCGGCGTATTACATCGCCCGGCTGCCCCGGCTGCTGAAGGGCGTGCTGGACGTGGTGCTGACGCTGCCGCTGGTGCTGCCCCCCACGGTCATCGGTTATCTGCTGCTGCGCCTGCTGGGGCCGAAGCGGATCATCGGTGCCTGGCTGCTGAGCCATTTCGGCGTGAAGCTGGTCATGACCTGGTGGTCCGCCATTTTCGCCACCGCCGTGGTGATCTTTCCCCTGATGTACCGCACGGTCCGGGGGGCCTTTGAGGCCTTTGACGAGACGCTGGCCTATTCCGGCCAGACGCTGGGCCTGTCCAATACCTGGATCTTCTGGCGGGTGCGGATGCCCTGCTGCCGCCAGGGCATTCTGGCGGGAACGGTGCTGGCCTTTGCCCGGGCTCTGGGCGAGTACGGCGCCACCTCCATGATCGCGGGCTACACCCCCGGCAAGACCGCCACCATTTCCACCACCGTCTATCAGCTGTGGCAGACCAACAACGACGCCCTGGCCATGAAGTGGGTCATGGTGAACCTGGCCATTTCCGCCGTGGTGCTGCTGACGGTGAACATGCTGGAACGCCGGGACTTCCTGGTATCCGGCGGGAAAAGGAGGGCCAGGGCATGAGCCTGTATGTGGATATAGAAAAGCAGCTGGGCAGCTTTCACCTGCGGGTACAGCTGGAAACGGAAAACGAGATCACGGCCCTGCTGGGGGCCTCCGGCTGCGGCAAGAGCATGACCCTCAAGTGTATCGCGGGCATCGTGACCCCGGACCGGGGCCGGATCGTGCTGAATGACCGGGTGCTGTTTGACAGTGAGAAAAAGGTGAACCTGACGCCCCAGCAGCGGAAGCTGGGCTATTTGTTCCAGAACTATGCCCTGTTTCCCAATATGACGGTGGAGAAAAACATCCTCTGCGGCGTTCGCAGCAAGGACAAGCAGGAAAAGGCCGCCGCTCTGGCGGACGCCCTCCGCCGCTTCCGGCTGGAAGGGCTGGAAAAGCGGTATCCTGCCCAGCTTTCCGGCGGCCAGCAGCAGCGGGTGGCCCTGGCCCGCATCCTCTGCTCCAAGCCAGAGGCCATTTTGCTGGACGAACCCTTTTCCGCCCTGGACAGCTTCCTGAAATGGAATCTGGAACTGGAACTTTCCGACCTGCTGGCGGACTTTCAGGGGCCCATTCTGTGGGTGTCCCACGACCGGGGGGAGGTGTTCCGGAACTGCAAAAAGGTCTGCGTCATGGAGCAGGGCACGTCCCAAGGAATCGTCACCTTGCGGCAGCTGTTCCACGAGCCGGAAACGGAGGCCGCCGCCCGGCTGTCCGGCTGCAAGAACATTGTGGAGGCCCTTCCGGAGGGCAGTGCCGTGACCCTGCCCCAGTGGGGCCTGACACTGGACTGCACAGGCCCGGTCCCAGCGAATATCCGGCGGGTAGGCATCCGTGCCCACCATGTGGCGGCCGTGCCGGAGGGGACTCCTGGTGCCTTCCGGTGCACCGTGGAGCGGGTGATCCAGGATGTGTTCACCACCATCGTGCTGCTGCGGCCGGAGCAGGCGGCAGACGACGCCCCGCCGCTGCGGATGGAGTTGGAACGGGAGGCCTGGCAGCGGCTGGACCGTCCCGAAAGCCTGTGGGTCCATGTCCAGCCCCAGGACCTGCTGCTGCTGAAATGAGCAGGCGGCGTCCCGGCCCAATGGTCCAATATTGAAAAAGCGTCCGACACATGTCGGACGCTTTTTTGATGGCGTTTTACAGCCCTGCCAGGCGGCGCAGGTCCTCGATGGCTGCGCTGCTGTTGAGCATCTTGCCGGGGACCAGATTGCCGCTGCAGCTCTTTTCCAGGCCTTCCAGGGTTTTGCCCATGCCGCTGCCGCCGGAGGTGGCGAAGGGGATCACGGTCTTGCCGGAGAAGTCGTAGGCTTCCAGGAAGGTGTTGATGATGGTGGGGGCCACATACCACCAGATGGGGAAGCCCACGAACACCGTGTCGTACTGATCCATGTTGTCCACATGGCTGCTGACCTCCGGGCGGGAGTTGGGGTCCTTCATTTCCAGGGTGCTGCGGCTGTGTTTGTCCGTCCAGTCCAGGTCAGAGGCGGTGTAGGGGACGGTGGGCTTGATCTCAAAGAGGTCGCCCTTTACGGCGCCCGCCAGGCGCTTGGCGGCACCGGCGGTGGTGCCGGTGGCGGAGAAATAGGCTACTAAAACCTTGCTCATGTCGATCTGCTCCTTATTTTGATCAAATTCAGTTTTCCAGAGCGGCATAATCCGCGTCGCTCACCGGCTCGCACCACTCGTTGGAGGTGTTTTCACCGGGGACCTCCACCGCCAGGTGGCTGAACCAGCTGTGGGCCTTGGCACCGTGCCAGTGCTTTACTTCCGCAGGGATGGTGACCACATCGCCGGGCTTCAGGCTTCGGGCGGGCTTGCCCTCCTCCTGATACCAGCCCTCGCCCTCCACGCACAGCAGCAACTGACCGCCGCCCTGGGCGGCGTGGTGGATGTGCCAGTTGTTGCGGCAGCCGGGCTCGAAGGTGACGTTGGCTACAAATACCGTCTCCTTGGGGTCCGTGAGGGGCTTGAGATAGCTCTGACCCACAAAATACTTGGCGTAGGCGGTGTTGGGGTCGCCCTGGCCGAAGAAGCCGCCGTGATTTTCTGGCTCGTTCTCATCGTAGATCTCCTTGGCCATATTGAAGGCGGCCCAAGCGTTGGGCCAGCCGGCGTAGAAGGCCAGGTGAGTCAGGATCTCCGCCATCTCTGTCTTGGTGACGCCGTTGGCCTTTGCGGTGGAGAGGTGGTATTTCAGGGAAGAGTCGGTGATGCCCTTGCTGATGAGGGCGGTGATGGTGACGATGGAGCGGGTCTTTAGGGGGAGCAGCTCCTCCCGGGACCAGACCTCACCGAAGAGCACATCGTCGTTCAGCTCCGCGAATTTGGGGGCGAAGTTTCCCAGGGCATCCCGCCCGGCTGTTTGTTTCACTGCCATATGAATAAAACCTCCTGTGGATTTTGATACGTGTTTGGTCCGTCTTACGGGCCGGCATTGCGCTTCCGGCCCGGTCAGCCCGGTAAGTTGATGGTTGACAGTGCATACCGTTTCATGCTATACTGATATCATAATACTTAAAGCTGACTTTAAGTCAAGAGCGGTTTCATCGGAAAGGATGAATTTTTTATGAATTATTCCATTGGAGAGGTGTCCCGGATGTTTGACCTGCCGGCCTCCACCCTGCGGTACTACGATAAGGAGGGACTTCTGCCCCACATTCAGCGGCAGGGCACCGGCATCCGCCGCTTCGACCAGCAGACCATTGAGGCGCTGCGGGTCATTGAATGCCTGAAAAAGTCCGGTATGGAGATCAAGGACATCAAGCAGTTCATGGCCTGGTGTGCCGAGGGACCGGCCACCTACGGCCAGCGGCTGGAGATGTTCCGGCAGCAGCGGGCCAAGGTAGAGCAGGAGATGGCCCGGCTGGAAAAGACCCTGGCCATGATCGACTTCAAGTGCTGGTACTATTCTCAGGCGGTGGCCACCGGCAGCGAGGACTTCACCGCAGCCATTCCGGAGGGCCTGCCGGAGGAGGTGCGAAAGCTGTACGACGTTTCCCACACCTGAATCCCGGCAGCCCGGATAGGGCAGACTGACGGCATGGAGGAAAACGATATGGATATGCATGTACTTTTAAAAGAAGCGGAACGGATGAAAGAGACGATCACGGCGGACCGCCGGACCCTGCACCAGAACCCGGAGGCGGGGACTGACCTGCCGGAGACGGCGGCCTATGTGAAGCGGCGGCTGGAGGAGATGGGCTATGCGCCCCGGGACCTGGCCGGGGGCGTCACGGCGGACATCACCGGAGCGGACACCGGCCGGTGCATCCTGCTGCGGGCGGATATGGACGCCCTGCGGATTCGGGAGGAGACGGGCCTGGAATTCCGGTCCAAAAACGGAAATATGCACGCCTGCGGCCATGACTGCCACACCGCCATGCTGCTGGGAGCCGCCCAGCTGCTGCGGCAGCATCAGGAGGAGCTGCAAGGCACGGTGCGGCTGGTGTTCCAGCCGGACGAGGAGGGCTTCACCGGAGCCAAGGCCATGCTGGCGGCGGGGATCTTGGAGGGAGCGCCCCGGCCCCAGGCGGCCATGGCCCTCCACGTCAATTCCGCCACACCGTCGGGCCTGGTGCTGTGCGGTCGGGGGACCTTCATGGCGGGCTGCACCCTGTTCCGCATCACAGTGAAGGGCGTGGGCTGCCACGGCGCCATGCCGGAAACCGGGGTGGACCCCATCAACATTGCCGCCCACATTTACCTGTCCCTTCAAGAACTGATCGCCCGGGAGCTGGCGGCCAAAACCCCGGCGGTGGTGACAGTGGGCCGTTTCTGCGGCGGCGAGGCGCCCAACATCATTCCCGGAGACTGCGTAATGGAGGGGACCATCCGCACCTTTGACCGGGATGTGACCGCCCGGCTGATGGTCCGGATCGGAGAACTGGCGGAAAACACGGCCAGAGCCTTCCGGGGCAGCGCCGTGGTGGAGGAACTGGCCTCGGCTCCGCCCCTGAAAAACGATCCGGACCTGGTGAACCGCATGGCGGACTGGGCCGGGGAGCTGCTGGGGAAACAGAGCGTGTACCGGCTGGACCAGGGGGGCATGGGCTCCGAGGACTTCGCCTCCTATACCTATGAGGTGCCCAGTGCCTACCTGCTGCTGGGGGCCGGAACGCCGCAGGAGGACCCCCGCTACGGAAAGCCCATGCACAATGAGGCCGTGGTGTTCAATGAGGACATTCTGCCGCTGGGG
>URTS01000086.1 GCA_900550685.1 uncultured Oscillibacter sp.
CAGAGGGGCTGGCAGGTGGTGAAGGCCGACAACGACGTAGCAGACGGCATCCGGGTGACAGCGGACCTGCTGCGGCAGCGGCGGATCGTGCTGTGCAGGCCATGCAGGGATTGTCTGCGGGAGATGGCACTGTACTGCTGGGACGAGCGGACCGGAAGAGACGCCCCCCGCAAGGAACACGATCATGCCATGGATGAGATGCGGTATTTTGCCATGGATCTGGTGGGGGAGCGAAGCGGGGGGTTCGCTGTGACCAGCGTGAGACGGCAGGCATGATCGTGTTCCGATTTTAATACACGGCATGCCATGGACAGCGCCGAAGCGCCGCCGGGGGCGGAAGAAGCGAGGCGGTGTCGAGGCAGGGCCCCGGCTGGCAGACACGAAGTGGCTGGGAGCCGGTTGGCCCAACGGTGGAGATGCGGTATTTTGCCATGGATCTGATGGGGGAGCGAAGCGGGGGGTCGCGGCTATCAGCGTGGTGAGGAAGGCGTGACGGGAAAGGCCGTGCACGGGTCCATGCACAAAAACGGGATGGGGACGGGTGAAGTGGAAGGCCGATTCCAAGGAGAAGGAGTGGATGGTTTGAAGTTTGGGAGGAGAAAAAGCGGAACGCCGGAGGTCCGGGCGGTACAGCTCCGGGGATGGGAGCAGCATCCCTTTGCGGGACTGCGGAGCTTTACGCCCCAGCGCAGCGGAGAGCTGCGGCTGTATCAGGCGGTGCGGGAAGCAGTGCCGGTGGTGGATGCCGCCGTGTGCAAGCTGATCCGCCTCAGCGGCGGTGTGCAGGTGTACTGCGGGGACGGCGCGGTGGAGACGCGGCTGCGGCACTTTCTGGAGAGCGTGCCGGTGGGCCGGGGACAGTATGGCATCGACGCATTCCTGGAACAGTATCTGGACTCCCTGCTGGTATGCGGCGGGGCGGTGGGGGAAATGGTCCCTGCGGCAGGCAACCGGAATCTGGCGGCGCTGCTGTGCGGCCGGATGGAGCAGGTGGAGCTGCGGGAGGGAGAAAGTCCGCTGGCGTTTCGAATCTGGGGACCGGACGGCCAGGGGCATATGGCGGAGCTGCCCTACCAGGACCTGCTGCTGTTCACCCCGCTGCATCCGGAGGCGGAGCATCCCTACGGCGTATCGCTGCTGCGGGGACTGCCCTTCATGGCGGACATCCTTATGAAAATCTACCATACGGTGGGGGTCAACTGGGAGCGATGCGGCAACGTGCGCTTTGCGGTGACCTGCCGGGATGGGGGCGGCAGCGCAGCGGAGCGGGGCCAGGTGCTGGCCCAGGAGTGGAGCCGGGCCATGCAGGACACCAAGAGCGGCAGTGTCCGGGATTTTGTGGCGGTGGGCGATGTGGACATCAAGGTCATTGGCGGCGACGCGCCGATCCTGGACAGCCAGGTGCCGGTGCGGCAGGTGATGGAGCAGATCGTGGCCAAGACTTCCATTCCGCCCTTTATGCTGGGGCTGAACTGGAACTCCACGGAGCGGATGAGCGCCCAGCAGGCGGATATGCTCACCACGGAGATCACAGCTATCCGCAGGACGCTGACGCCGGTGGTGCAGCAGATCTGCCGGATGTGGCTGCGGATGCAGGGGTACACCGGAACGTTCCGGGTGGACTGGGATGACATCAATTTGCAGGATGAGGTGGAAGAAGCCAAGGCGGAGCTGTACCGGGAACAGGCACGGAAGCTGCGGATCGAGAACGACGCGGCGGAAGGGACTAAGTGACGTGCCTTGGCTTCTGCGAGCATAAGCGAGCCGCGGCGCTGCCGCGCCAAGGGTTTTGCGGAGCAAAACCTTGAAATCGGCGGACCTTGTCTGACGATTTGAGTGAAATAAAGGGGTCCCCGCAAAAGCGGCGCTTTTGTGGGGGTGCCAAGGCGGAGCTGTACCGGGAGCAGGCACGGAAACTGCGGATCGAGAACGACGCGGCGGAGGCTGCGAATGAATCATGACGGGGAGGAGAGCGGATGCTGACAAAGGAGGAGCTGGACCAGATCAACCGGTTCAGCAAGGCGGAACTGACGGCGGATCAGGTGTACACGTTCAGTGTGCGGCTGTGTGACAACGAGGTGGACCGGGACTTTGAGCGATTCGGGACGGAGGATCTGGAACGGCTGGGCGAACTGTTTTTAGGCAAGAGCGGCATTTTTGACCACCAGTGGTCCGCCAAGGGCCAGACGGCCCGGATCTACCGGACGGAGGTGGTCCGGGAGCCCGGCACCGTGACGGCGGCGGGGGACGAATACCGCTGGCTGAAGGGCTGGGCCTATCTGATGCGGACGGAGAAAAACCAAGAGCTCATCACGGAGATCGAGGGCGGCATCAAGAAGGAGGTCAGCGTTGGATGCAGCATGGGCCGGAGCGTATGCTCCGTATGCGGCGCAGAAAACGGGGCCTGCGGCCATGCGAAGGGACAGATGTACGGCGGGAAGCTGTGCTTTATGGAACTGAAGGACCCTAAGGACGCCTATGAGTGGTCCTTTGTGGCGGTGCCTGCCCAGCCCAGGGCCGGTGTGGTGAAACGGTTCGGTACGGAGGGGCCGGAACTGCGGGTGCTGCGCAAGCAGGCGGAGATGGGGCAGCGGTATCTCATGGCACTGCGCCGGGAGGTGGTGCGGCTGGCCATGCTGGCGGACGGAAGCCTGGATGGGAACATCTTTGCCAAAGCGGCAGGCCGCCTGGAAGAGGCGGAGCTTCTGGAACTCAAGGGCGCCTATGAGGCGCAGATCGCAAAGAAATTTCCCGTTCCGGCCCAGCTGCGGCGGCAGCAGGCGGCCGGACGGGAGGATGAGAACGTGTTCCGTGTCTGATGGGACAATCACAATATGAGGGAGGAAATTTGATGAACGTTTCTTATGAGGGCATCGGCCAGTGGGCCGCCACCTTCGCCTGCGACGGCGTGACCGAGGGGCATGTGGTGAAAATCAGCGGCAGCGGCACCGTGGCCAAGTGCGCTGCTGCCGGCAGCTTTGACGGCGTGGTGCTGTCTGTGGCCCGGGACGGCAAGGCCTGCTCTGTGGCCATGGGCGGCATGGTGACCGTCAGCTACAGCGGCGACACCGCACCCGCCGCAGGCTGGAACAGCCTGACGGCAGACGGCAGCGGCGGCGTGACGGTGGCATCCACCGGCGGCAAGAGCTATCTGGCCGTGGATGTGGATACCACCGCCGGGACCATGACCATTGTACTGTGAGAAGGGGGAGAGAGAATATGGCTTATCATTACGAAAATCTGAAGCTGGAAAAGGGCATGTACGGCCAAAGCGGCCGCAGCTTTGCCCAGACGCTGGAGGCCATGGACCCCAGCGAAAATTACAAGGGCACGTCTCTGGAGGGCCTGGACGCCTTCCAGCGCCAGCTCAAGCGCTTTGACATCAAGGTCAAGGGGGCCGGCAGCGACAAGGTGGAGAAGTTTTTCTGGTCCACCGAGTCCGCCGTGCTGTTCCCGGAGTTTGTGTCCCGGGTGGTGCGCCAGGGCATGGAAGAGGAGAGCATCCTGCCGGACATCACCGCCACCGTTACCAATTTCGACGGCCTGGACTACCGCTCCATCGCCTCTACCCCCACCGAGGAGGAGAAGAAGCTGAAGCGGGTGGAGGAGGGGGCGCAGATCCCCCAGACCACCATCCACACCCAGGAGAATCTGGTGCGCCTTCACAAGCGGGGCCGGATGCTGGTGGCCCCTTATGAGGCCATCCGCTTCCAGCGGCTGGATCTTTTTGCCGTGACGCTGCGCCAGATCGGCGCCTACATCGGCCGGATGCATCTGGAGGACGCTGTGAAGGTGCTGAAGGATGGCGACGGCAACGGCAATGCCGCGCCCTCTTATAAGGTGGCCACCAGCCCCATCGGCGGCACGGCCGGGACCCTGAGCTACGGCGCTCTGCTGGACTTCTGGGCCCAGTTTGACCCCTATACCATGAACACCATGCTGGTGAGCAATGACATGATGCTGGCCATGCTGAAGCTCAGTGAATTCCAGAATCCCAACACCGGTCTGAACTTCCAGGCCACCGGCAAGCTGACCACCCCTCTGGGGGCCAAGCTGCTGCGATCCAGTGCCGTGCCCAGCGGCACCATCATCGGCCTGGACAAGAACTATGCTCTGGAGCAGATCTGCGGCAGCGAAGTGGTGGTGGAGTACGACAAGCTCATCGACCGCCAGCTGGAGCGGGCGGCCATTACCTCCATCTCCGGTTTTGCCAAGCTGTTTACCGACGCATCCAAGGTGCTGAAGGTCTGAGTTCTGCCTGCCGCACCGGGCCGATCCGGTGCGGCAGAGCAAAAGAAGGAGAGGAGGCGGACCGATGGAGACAACGGTTTTGAAGCTGGCGGCGGAGCTGTGCGGCGCCGGTGAGGAGGACGTGCTGCTCCAGGCGCTGTGCGACGCGGCGGAAACCTTCTGGAAGACCCGGGTGCAGCCGGGAACTGCCGGAGAGGTCTGCAGCGGGGTCCTGCGGTGCGCCGCGGCTTTTACCGCGGCGGCGGACTATCTGGGCAAGAACTGCGCCGGGGGCGAGTCCTTCACTGTGGGGGACGTGACGGTGAAGGGGATGACGGGCCAGTCCGCTCAGGCCCTGGCCGACGGGCTGCGGCAGTCGGCGGAGCGGCTCATGGCGCCCTACGCCGTTTCCGGGACATTCTGCTTCAAAGGAGTACGGGGATGAGCGGGATGGAGCGGATCCTGGAGCGGTACGGTCAGAGCGTAACCTTGAAAAACAAGGACGGGGAACAGGAGATCCGGGCATTTTTGCAGCCGGAGAAGGCGCGGACGGAAACCGTGCCGGGGGAGCAGACCCCCATCGGCTGGGTGGATGAGCGGCTGTGGAGCTATATCGGGCTGGCGGCCGTGGAGCCTGGGGACATCATTCGGCAGGGGAATACAGCCTACCGGGTGCGGAGTAGCCGGGCCTATTGGCTGGGGGACCAGGTGCATCACTGGTGGGCTCTGCTGGAAACGGAACGGGAGGCGGCGACATGAAGGAACTGGCACAGATCCGGACGGCAGTTCTGGAAGCCTTGCGGAAGGCCGGGATCCCGGCCATGGAGCAGTATCCGGCCCAGCGGGCCAAAGCCTATACCGGCGCGGCGGCAACGGTGGGCGTGGGGGCGGCCAGCGGAAAGACGGCGGGCTTCTGCCACTATCTGGGAGAGATGGTAGACCCAAAGACCCAGGCGGTGCTGGAACGGTACGGCAAGGAGCTGTCGGGACAGATCACCGTGGAACTGCGGGCAGACCGGGCGGCAGACTGTGAAAGCGGCTGTGAGGCGGCCACGGAAGCACTGCTGGGCGGACTGCCGGAGGGTATCCAGACCGGGGAGCTGACCTGGGAGGCCATCTGCTGGGAAAAGGCTACGGGGATGTTCCTGCGGCGGGGCAGTCTGGCCTGCCGGGCGCTGTTTCTGGCGGAAAGCGATGGGGAATCCGGGACGTTCCTGGATTTCCGACTGAAAGGAGTTTTGAGCGAGTGAGCGAGACAAGACATGAGCGGCCGGGGGTCTACTCGGTCTATGACGCGTCCAGCGTGATGTCCGCAGGCCGGGCAGCCAAGCGCATCGGCGTGGCGGCGCTGGCCGTGAAGGGAACGGCCAACGAGGCGGTGACGCTGACCGGCTACAGCGCCGGTGTGGAAACCTTCGGCGAGGACAATGCCAGCACGCCGGGGATGAGCACCCTGCTGAAGCTGCTGTTTGCCAACGGCGCGTCCACGGTCTGTGCGGTGCGGGTGGGCACCGGCGCGGACCTGGAGGCCTATCAGGCGGCGTTTGCGGCCCTGGCGGGCTGCGATGTGCAGGTGGTGGTGTGCGACAGCAGTGAGATGACCATCCAGAAGGCGTTGAAAACCGCCGTGGAAACGGCATCCGCAGCCAGGGGGGAGCGGATCGGCGTCATCGGCGGCAGCGGGGACACGGCGGCCCAGCTGGTGACAAGAGCGGCGGCCATCAACAGCGAGAGGATGGTGCTGGTGGGGCCGGACATGAAAACCGAGAGCGGCACAGCCCTTTCCGGCGTGTTTGCCGCGGCGGCAGTGGCGGGTGCCATTGCTTGCGGCAGCGATCCGGCGGTGCCCCTGAACGGGGCGGCGCTGTACGGCATCGGCAGCCTGCAGAGCACCTACAGCGACAACGACATCGACCTGCTGGTCCAGGGCGGCGTGACGCCTTTGGAGGATGTGGGGGGCGTGGTGTCCCCGGTGCGGGGCATCACTACCCGGACAAAAACCGGAAGCACTGCCGACGCCACCTGGCGGGAACTGACCACCATCCTGATTGCCGACGACGTGATCCCGGCAGTGCGGTCCGCCCTGCGGAGCAAGTTTGCCCGGGCCAAGAACACTGCCCAGGGCCGGGGAGCCATCCGGGCCCAGACCATTGTGGAACTGGAAAAGAAGAAGGACGCCCAGATCATCGAGGACTACGGCGAGGTGACGGTGACGGCTTCGGCGGACGATCCCACGGTGTGTCTGGTGGAATTCAGCTTTGCCGTGGCCCATGGGCTGAACCAGATCCATCTGGCAGTGCATCTGACGGTTTAAGGAGGGACGGATATGAAGGGATTTCCCACCAGCGCGGACATCTATCTGGAGCTGGACGGCAGAAAGATCGCCGTGGTGCAGAGCTATAAGGCAAAGGCGGCCAAGTCCAGCAAGAACATCGAGGCCTTCGGCGAGAGCGAACCGGTGGCCACCATTGAGGGGCAGAAGAGCTACACCGTGGAGCTGACCCGGCTGTATGCCACGGATACCGCCATTTCCGACGGCATCGATTTCTACAGCCTGACGGACTTTTCACTGGTGATCTGCAAGCCGGACCGGAAGGTCATCTACAGCGGCTGTGAGTGGAGCGGCATCCAGGAGGAGGGCGAGCTGAACGCCACCGTGGCGGAGAAGGTGACGCTGACGGCGGCCCGGCGCATTGAGACCACGGCATGAGGACCGTGGATGAAATGAAGCCCCTGACGGCGGTGGAGCTGCTGAATCTGTGGCAGACCTACCGCCAGCGGAGCGACGATCCGCTGGAACGGACGCTGCTGTGCAACGCCGCCATTTTGCAGAAGAGCTGCCGCTGCCGGGGAAAGGCGGTCTACCGGGATGAGATGGAAGTCCTGGGGGACATGACGTCCCGGGAGATGGAGGTCCTGCTGACGCAGCTGGCGGAGGGCGAGACGGAGCAGGGCGGCGGCACCTTTGACTTCCGGCGGTTCGCGGCCATGAAGGGAGAGTGAGCCGGTGGACTACTTGCAGGAGGTGGCACGCCGCCAGCAGACGGCGCTGGCACGGCTGCTGACAGGGGGACGCGTCCGGGAGGAGACTGGGGCGGAAGCCGAGAGCCGCCCCGCCGGGATGCGTTCCGGCACGGAGGCAGGGCGGACGAATCCCGTCCGCCCTGCCGGGGGAGCGGAAGTGCCGGCGGAAGGCTTCGGAGCCCGGACTGAGGAAGGAGCGGCATACCGGAGATGGGGACGCTTGCAGGCGGTCCCGGCGAAAACGAGTGCCGCTGAAGCAGAAAGGGAGTTTTCGGAGCAGGCGGCGGTTTTTCGGCAGACCCGGCAGGCGGACAGCCTTTGGCGGGGCGGGACGGCCTGGGCCGGGGAACTGCCGGGGGTCCTGCTGGCGGGCCGGGAGGCGGCGGTGGAGGTGGAGGACATCTCCAGAGCCGTACAGCGGGACGCCCGCCGGTATGACGGCGGATTTACCATGTATTGAGGAGGAAACAAGGCATGAGACTATCCTCCATGCGTTACAAAAATTATACCTGGCCCCACAACCCGGAAACCTTTGTAGTGGAGTACCGGCGGCAGATGGCGGCCCACAAGGTGCCCATGGGTAGCTGCGTTTTGCAGGATCTGGGGGTGAACTGCCGAATCCTGCGGGGCGAGGGGGAATTCGCGGGGCCGGGGGCCTATGAGGAATTCAAGGCCCTGGCGGAGGTGTTCCGGCAGGAGGGGCCGG
>URTS01000087.1 GCA_900550685.1 uncultured Oscillibacter sp.
GAAGGCGATGTGCACCGCTGCGCCATCACCTACGCCGACCTGCCCGGCGATGTGAAGAAGGGGGATACCATCCTGCTGGACGACGGCCTGGTGCGGCTGACGGTGCTGGAGACCACCCATACGGAGATCCGCTGCCGGGTGGAGAACAACGGCGTCATGAAAAACCGCAAGGGCGTCAACGCCCCCGGTGTGCGGCTGAACATGCCCTATATGAGCCAGCGGGACCGGGAGGACCTCCTCTTCGGCGTGGAGCAGGGATTCGACTATATCGCCGCCAGCTTTGTCCGCTCCGCCGCCGACATCCGGGAGCTGCGGAAGCTGCTGGACACGGCGGGCTCCCACATCCGCATCATCGCCAAGATCGAAAACCAGGAGGGCGTCAGCAATCTGCCGGAGATCCTGGACGCGGCGGACGGCATCATGGTGGCCCGTGGCGACATGGGCGTGGAGATCGACTTCACGGAGATCCCCATTATCCAGAAGGACATGATCGCCCAGTGCGTGGCCTGCGGCAAGCCGGTCATTACCGCTACCCAGATGCTGGACTCCATGATGGAAAATCCCCGGCCCACCCGGGCGGAGATCACCGATGTGGCCAACGCCATCTATGACGGTACCTCCGCCATCATGCTCTCCGGCGAGACGGCGGCGGGCAAGTACCCGGTGGAGGCCGTAAAGACCATGGATGCCATCGCCCGCCGGACGGAGGCCGACATCAACCATGCCAAGCGCATGACCCAGCTGGCCGACGGCCGCAGCCGTCTTTCCGTGGCCGCCGCCACGGCCCACGCCGCCTGCACCACGGCCCAGGAGATCGGGGCGGACGCCATCCTCACCGTCAGCCAGAGCGGCACCACCGCCCGGCTGGTGAGCCGTTTCCATCCCGGTACGCCGATTGTGGCCTGCCTGCTGGACCAGCAGGTCCGGCGGCAGATGGCGCTGTACTGGGGCGTGGCCCCCATTATGATGCCCTACGTCAACAGCACCGACGAGCTGGTGAGCCGGGCGGTGGAGTCCGCCGAGAAGGCTGGCCTTGTAAAGCGTGGCGACCTGGTGGTGGTCACCGCGGGCGTGCCGGTAGGTGTGTCCGGCACCACCAATATGATCCGGGTCCAGCAGGTGGGCGGCGCGCTGCTGAACGCCGTGGGCGTCGGCGACCGGAAGGCCTCCGGCCCCCTGTGTGTCTGCCGCACCCTGGCAGAGGTGCCGGAGAAGTTCCGGCCCGGCGACGTGCTGGTGGTGCCTTATACCAACAACAGCCTCCTGCCCTATATCCGGCAGGCCGCCGCCGTTATCACGGAGGAGGCCAGCGCCGAGTGCCACACCGCCACGGTGGGCCTGACCCTGGATAAGCCGGTGATCGTGGGGGCGGCCAACGCGGTGGACCGCCTGACCGACGGCACCATGGTCACGGTGGACTGCGTCCGGGGCCTGGTGTGCACCATGCCGTGATTCAGCTTCAAAACCGTCTGCGGAGGCCCTCCGCAGACGGTTTTTGACTCTTTTCCGCCGGAGCCCTTGCGCTTTTCCGGATGGGATGGTAAAATACACCGTCAGGTCACAATAATAGACAGCAAAGGAGATTTGCTTTATGAAGCTCGGTATCGTCGAAAACGAGCCTGTTTCTGAAACTCTCCGCAAACGCACAAATGCCGATAAAGCTTGATAGGACAGGTATTTTCGGATGAAGTCAAAACATAAAAGTTTCTATTTCCCTACGCATTCCCTCGCAGAAATGGCGTAAAAATGGCGTAGAGGAACCGGCGATACGCAGTTGCGAAAATCGCCTGCTGCAACATTACTAAGAATATTCAAGCTGCCCTGCGCACAAGCAGGGCAGCTTTTTTATCTGCGCACCGGCGCAGAGAGATACAAGGCGTTTCACTTCGCACCGCAGCGTCCTGCGTGAAGTGTTTCCGCCACGGGAAGCGGTCGCAGAACGCCCAGTGCTTTTCATAAAACGTAGAAAATCGTCCGATGACATATGCTTGTCCTTTTATATCTGACGCATTATGTTAAGATGTGCAGTAGATGTTCCCTTTTACCATCCCCCTCTCTGATGGAATCGGCGCACTCTTTCAGCTCAGTTTCGATTTCAGTATATAAATCGTTCAAACTTTCCTTTCTGACACACAGTTTAGCTTTTCTTCTTGCAAAAACAGGAAGCTGCCGATACAATAAAGAAAAAACGACTTGTGCCGAATGCACAAGCCGAAGAAGGAGGCAGACCGTGGAGGAAAAACGCTGGGAATCGTGCAATGCCGAGGCGCTGCTGGAGGAATTCTTTTCGCAGGACGATCTCCGGCAGCTGGCGCTGAGCACGGGGGAACTGCTGGGCTGCCCACTTCGGGTGCTGGATGACACCTTTCATGTCGTGGCGCACCACCTGCCGCTCGGCTCTTCCGATGCGCTCTTTGAAACCGCCGTGCGCCGCGGCGAGATCTCCTATGAGGCCGGCGCAATCATCAGCAAAAATGCGATGCTCACAGCTGGTTGGGCGGACTATGTCCAGCTGGCTGATAGCCCCTATCGGCGGCGTTTTGCACCTCTCATCAGCGCGGGCGTGCGCCTCGGCTGCCTCATCTGCGTGGATACGGACGGACATTTGGAAAAGATCCCGCCGCAGACCTGGGAGCTGGTGGAGCACATCCTCTCCAAGCAGCTGTTCATGAAGGTGAGCCGTCAGGACAAGTCTTCCGAGACGGTGGAGGACATCCTCATGCACCTGCTGGACGGCGGGTTTTCCTCCGCCGCGCATTTTCAGCTTCAGGCCTCCGGCACCTACCTCGCGGACTTTCATCCGCGCGCCTTCGCCCTCATCGACCTTGAGACCTACCACAGCGTTTTCACGGGGAGCCGGTCTGCTCGGTGGCGCAGCTGCGTACCCCGCTGCTGCTGAAAAATCTGGAGGGGCGCGGCGACCTGATCCCGATCGCGCTGCGCCGCCTTGCCGCCCACGACCGCGAAAAGGATACACAGTACTGTGAAACGCTCTACCATTACCTCACCTGCTGCCACTCGCTGAAAAGACCAGCGACGCGCTCTATACCCACCGCAACACCGTGCTCTACCGCATCCGCAGATTGCAGGAGGATTTCGCAATCCTGCTGGAGGAGCCGTCCCAGCACGCCGACCTGCTGCTGGGCGTGTCGCTCATTCTGCTTGATACCAAGGGGCGGCCTTTTTTCTGCGCGCGCCGAAAAATGAAGCATAAAACCGGCGCATGATCGCGCCGGTCAGATAGAAAAGGATGATATCACGATGAAAGAAAACCGAAAGCTTTTAAGAGAAGTCCTCAAGGACATCCGCCACGATATGACGGATGAAGAGGTCCTGAACCTGCTGGCGGACAGTAAGATTTCCGAAAATCTCGCAGGCGAAAAGGAAAAATACACCCTCGGCCAGCGGGCGGCGGACGCCATCGCGAGATTTGCGGGCAGCTGGGCGTTCATCTTCGCCTTCACCGGCGTACTGATCCTCTGGATGCTCGTCAACACGTTGCTCGCGGCAAAAGCGTTCGATCCGTACCCCTTCATCTTGCTCAATCTGGTGCTCTCCTGCGTGGCGGCCATTCAAGCGCCGCTCATCATGATGAGCCAGAACCGGCAGGAGGAAAAGGACCGCCGCCGCGCGGAGAACGATTACCGCGTCAACCTCAAAACGGAGATCATGATCGAGGATCTCTACGACAAGGTAAATGCCATTCTCGCCCGGCAGACCTCGTTGGAAAAACAGCTGACCGAGGAGGACGGTGAAAGCACAGAGCAAAAATGAGGGAGGACTATTCTCCCTCATTTATTTTTGCGCAATGCGGCATTCCCTGCCGCAGAATCTGCGCGCTTTTGTTGAGCTGCCCCTCCGGCGCATCAAGCCCTTATACGTGCAAGACTCTATGTTGCTTTACAGCCGGAAGTGCTTCTTAAGTTCTTGGTTTTCCCCCAGCACCAGCAGCGTCATATCAGCGTCCAGCACAGTTTCCGGTGAGATGTTCACATCGGTTTTGCCGTTTCGCTTTACGCCGAGGATATTGACGCCATAGCGCCTGCGGATGTCCAGCTCGCCGATGCTGCGGCCCTGCCAGTCCTCCGGCACGGCGACCTCGATAATGGCGTGCTCCTCGTCCAGCTCAATGTAGCTGAAAATATGGTTGGCGGTGTAGCGGATGGCCGCCCACTTCGCCAGCTGCTTTTCCGGGTAGGCGACCGCGTCCGCGCCGTTGCGCAGCAGAAATTTCGCCTGCACATCCCGCTCAGCGCGGGATACCACATAGTTTGCTCCCAGCTCCTTGAGCAGCGACGTCGTCTCCAGCGAATTCTGAAAATTTCCGCTGATGGTGACATAGCAGACATCGTAATTGCTCACGCCCAGTGAGCGCAGAAAGTCCACGCGGGTGCTGTCACCGATCTGCGCGTTGGTGACAAAGGGCATACATTCATTGACGCGCTCCTCGTCCCTGTCTACTGCCATCACCTGATGGCCCAACTCGTTGAGCTGCATGGCAAGATGCCGCCCAAAGCGGCCCAGTCCGATCAATAATACCGTTTTCATCGTGTGCTCCTTTCAGCCTACGGTAATTTTCTCCTGCGGATAGCGGGCGTAAGTCAGATCATGCCCGGAGAATGCGGCGTAGATCAAGGTCAATCCGCCGACGCGCCCGAAATACATCAGCAGGATGAGAATGCTCTGCGACAGGACTCCCAGCTGCGGCGTCAGCCCCAGCGTCAGGCCCACCGTACCGGCGGCGGACGCTGTTTCATAGAGACAGGCACCGAGGGGAAGCTCCTCCGCCGTGCTGATGGCCGCCGCGCCCGCAAAGGTCAGCCCCAGATACAGCAGCAGAATGGCGGCGGCATTGCGGACGGCGGAGGGTTCCAATCTGCGGCGGAAGAGCTGCGGGTCCTCCCGCCTGCGGAAGGCGGCAACGGCGTTGGCAATGAGGACAGCCAGCGTCGTGACCTTCATGCCGCCCGCCGTGGAGCCGGGTGCTCCGCCGGTGAGCATCAGCAAAATGGTGACCGCCTGAGAGGCATCCGTCATTTTCGTTAGATCAACCGTGTTATAGCCGGCCGTCCGCGGCGTGACCGACTGAAAAAGGGAGGCCAATATCCGCTCGCCCACGGGGAGGTCCGCAAAGTCTGTCAGATAAAAAAGAAACGCCGGAATCGTGATCAAAAGCGCCGTCGCGCTCAGAATGACCTTGCTCTGCATCCGGTAACGCCGCAGGTGCAGACCGTGCGTACAGACATCGTCCCACGTTAGAAAGCCGATGCCGCCTACGATGATCAGCAGCATGATGACGATGTTGACCAGCGGGTCTGCGGCATAGGCCGTCAGCGAGGGGTAGGGGGAACCCGTCCGCCCCAGAATATCGAAGCCCGCATTGCAGAAAGCGGAAACGGAATGGAAAACGGACATCCATACGCCCCGCAGTCCATAGTCCCGGCAAAAGGCTGGCAGCAGCGCCAGCGCGCCCAGCAGCTCGACCAGAAAGGTCCCCTTGAGGATAAATCTCGTCAGGCGCACGATGCCGCCCACCGCGGGAGCGGAGATGGCGTCCTGCATGGCGCTGCGCTCCTTGAGCGTGATGTTCCGTCCGGCGAGCATCAGGAAGGTCACCGCACCGGTGATCACCCCCAGCCCGCCAATCTGGATCAGCAGCAATATGACTGTTTGACCGAAGGCGGACCAGTAACTGCCGGTATCCTGCACCACCAGCCCCGTCACGCAGACAGCGGAGGTGGAGGTAAACAGTGCCTCATGAAACGGCGTCCAGACCCGCTGTACTGTGGCGATGGGCAGCATCAGCACCAGCGCCCCCAATAGAATCACGCCCGCAAAGCCGAGGATCATAATTTGAAAAGAAGTCAAATGCCGCTTTAAGCGAAACACAGTCTCCGTCACATCACACACCTCCTTGAAACAATGGTACTCTCAATTTTCCATACAGTATAGCACGGCTTTTGCAATGTGTCTGTATGTATCTTGTAAAATTTTCAGGTGCAGAGTCCTTATTTGCAGCCCAGAGGCGGGCTGCAAAGCTGCGGTTGACAGACTTTGGTGCATAGAATTCTCCGCGTGACTTGTAAATCTTTCCTGATTTTTTACAGGAACCCTTGCCTTTTTTCAATATTTGTTCTAAGATAAGCTCTCTATCTGTCATATTCAGCTGAAATTCTACGAAGCTTTTTAAAAAAACCCAACGGGAGAACTAATATGCTCAAAGAAAAAACATCCGATGTATCCATGACAAATGCAAATCAAGGCTCTGGCACTGCTGCTGAAGCGGCAGTGCCCATGAGCCATGGCCTTTGGAATACGTGGTGCAAAAATCTCCTGCTGTTCTGCCTGACCGGCGTTTATGTGGAGCTGTGCCTGCATCTGTGCGTATTCGGCTCGATGGACCGGTACGCGGGATATCCTGTCCTGTTTGGCCTGCTGGGTGGTGCACTCTGCACGCTGGTAGTCTCAAGCCTGCCAAAGGTTCTGCGCCAGATCACAGGGGTTTTCCTGGTCGCGGCACAGGTGCTGCTGGCCGAGGCGCAGCTGGTCTATCACTGCATCTTCGGAGATTTCATGCCCGTCAGCCAGATCGGCATGGGCGGAAATGTGATCGTCAATTTCAACTCGCAGCTTCTCTACGGAATTCGCCAAAATCTGCTGAAGATCTTGCTCCTCCTGCTGCCGCTGATTGCCGTGATCCTTTGCCTTATCTTGCGGAGGGCGCAGGTGCTGAAGCTGCGGCTGCGCCGGAAGCAGGCACTGGCCTCCTTTGCCGTGCTCCTCGCACTGCTGCTGACGGTCACGGGACTCATGTATGTTGGACGGGACAACGCCTTTTCCGTCTATCATACCTTCACCAATGTGAACACCTCCACCGACAGCAGTTATAAAAAAATCGGTATGCTGGCCACCACGGCGCAGGAGCTTCGATACATGCTCTTCAGCGGCAGCGGCAGCATTATGATCACGCCGTCGTCCTTGAATATAAGCGATGTTCCGCGGACATACAGCAGCAACTCCTATAACGTGATCGAAAGCATCGATTTTACGGCTCTTGCAGACAGTACCGACAGCGATATTCTCAAGGCCACAGACGAGTATCTGGCAAATGCGGTACCCACTCGAAAGAACAATTATACAGGTCTTCTCAAGGACTATAACCTCATCACCATCTGCGCCGAGAGCTTCTGCCCGTGGTTTATCAGCGAGGAGCTGACGCCGACGCTCTACAAGCTGAGCCATACGGGTATTCTCTTTGAAAATTACTACGGCACGTTCCAGTCCGTCACCACCAACGGCGAATACACCATGTGCATGGGGCTTTATCCGGATATGTCCCGCACGAAGACGGGTTCCAGCTTCAATGTGGCGGGCACCAACTATCTGCCGTTCTGCCTGGGCAATGCGCTCAAGGACATGGGCTATCAGACCTGGGCCTATCACGACTACATCGGGGATTTCTACAACCGGAACATCACCCACGCCAACATGGGCTATACCTTCAAGGCGGCGGATTCCGGTCTGGACGTGAAGATCGACTGGCCCTCCTCCGATCTGGAGATGATGGAAGCCTCTGTGGACGACTACATCAACAGCGGAGAGCCTTTCCACGCTTACTACATGACCTTCAGCGGCCACTACCAGTATAACTGGGACAACGCCATGAGCGCCAAAAACCGCGACGCGGTGAAGGACCTGCCCTATTCCGAGCCGGTGAAGGCGTACATCGCCTGCAATCTGGAGCTGGAATACGCGCTGGAGTACCTGATGCAGCGGCTGGAGGAGGCTGGCGTTGCCGACAAGACCTGCATCGTCCTGACCAACGACCACTACCCCTACG
>URTS01000088.1 GCA_900550685.1 uncultured Oscillibacter sp.
GCGGCTATGCCGCACCGGATTGAATCCCCATTTTCTTTTCGTCTTGCCGAAAAGATTACCGGGGTTCCCGGCGGAACTGTACCGGTTCGGTACGGAGAAGCCAGGGGGATATTCTCTTTTGAAAAGAGAATGTCCCCCAGCCCCCTAAAGAGAAACGCGGGGGGATTTCGATTTCCCCCCCGCACCCCCTTGAAACGACTCAAAGGGGCGAAACTGCGGTTTCTCCCCTTTGGAAACCCCTCTAAGGATAAGGGGAGCGGCAGCGGAAAGTGAGGCAGAGGGTGTCCTCTTTGCACCCCAATGAACGCCGTGCCGTCAAATGCGGGGACGCAGTTATTCGAGGAATATCTGTCAGCGCAGCCGGTAGGGGACTTCTGGATTTTGCCGGCAGTGCGTACCGGCCGCTCTTTCGTATGGGTGAGTTGGCCGTTCCGCGGGCAACTCATCCCCAAGCGTCTTTTCTTTTGACCATGAATGGCCGTTTTCTTTTCGACAAGACGAAAAGAAAATGGGGATTCAATCTAGTGCGGCATAGCCGCACATCTCCGCACCAATTTGGTGCGCTTGGCGTTTCAAAAAGAAAATGGGGGGTGTATTTGGGATGGGCAAAGCCCATCTCATGTGATCCCTCTTGCGCAAGCAAAAATAAAATATGTAATCCCATACGGTATCACCGTATCTAAATAAGGAGTTTACAATGGGCTTTTTTGACAAGCTGAAAAAAATCACCAGCAATTTGTTCTCCGGCTTCACCGAGGCGGACGAGGCGTTTTTCGAGGAACTGGAAGAGACCCTCATCATGGCGGACCTGGGGGTGGAAGCCGCCACAGACGCCGTGGAAAAACTGCGGACCAAGGTCCGCAAGGAGCACCTGCAAAGCCAGGAGGAGGTCCGGGAGGCCCTGCGGGAGATCCTGATGGCGGAGATGGAGGTGGGGAACACCGCCCTGAAGCTAGACACGAAGCCCAGCGTCTGCATCTTCATCGGCGTCAACGGCGTGGGCAAGACCACCTCCATCGGCAAGGTGGCCGCCAGCCTGAAAAAGCAGGGCAAGCGGGTGCTGCTGTGTGCCGCCGACACCTTCCGGGCCGCCGCCGCCGACCAGCTGGAGATCTGGGCGGACCGGGCCGGATGCGAGATCGTCCGGCAGTATGAGGGGGCGGACCCCGGCGCCGTGCTGTTTGACGCATTGCAGGCCGCCAAGGCCCGGAACGTGGACGTGGTGCTGTGCGACACCGCCGGACGGCTCCACAACAAGGCCAACCTGATGGCGGAGCTGGCCAAGCTGTCCAAGATCATCGACCGGGAGTGCCCCGGCTGTGACCGGGAGACCCTGCTGGTGCTGGACGCCACCACCGGCCAGAACGGCCTGATCCAGGCCCGGACCTTCAAGGAGACGGCAGGTCTTACCGGCATCGTTCTGACCAAGCTGGACGGCACTGCCAAGGGCGGCATCGTCATCGCCATTGCGCGGGAACTGGGTGTGCCCGTGAAGTTCGCCGGAGTGGGCGAGGGCATCGACGATCTGAAACCTTTCGATGCCGAAGACTATGTGAAGGCTATCATCTGAGAAAGGAGCGGAACGCCTGAATGCTGTCCCTTTTTAACCGGAGAGAGCTGATAACGGTTTTGCCGCAGAAGCAGCTTGACCATGTACAGACAGCGCTGCATGATGCCGGCATTATAAACAGGGTAAAATTCAGCAATGGTGCCCGCGCGGCCGGGTATGGACGGCGCAGCATGATCGGTATCAACGTTGATGCCATGTATATCTATAAGATTTATGTGAGCAAAGAGGACTATGACCGTGCAAAAGCGGCGATCCAGCCGGCTTTGCAGAAATTTTGAAACGAGGAATGCATATGACCAGACAGGACGGACGGGCGTATGATGAGCTGCGCCCCATTAAAATTACGACGGATTTCGTGAAGTTCCCGGAGGGGAGCTGCCTTATTGAGTGCGGCGACACCAAGGTGCTCTGCTGCGCCAGCATCGAGGACAAGACCCCGCCCCATGTGGCGGAGGGTGAGGGCTGGGTCACGGCGGAGTATTCCATGCTGCCCCGGGCCAACCGGGAGCGCAGCAAGCGGGACATCGCCAAGCTGAAGCTCAGCCCCCGCAGCGCTGAAATTCAGCGGCTGGTGGGCCGCAGTCTCCGGGCCGCCGTGGACATGCAGGCCCTGGGTGAGCGGACCATCAACATCGACTGCGATGTTCTGCAGGGGGACGGCGGTACCCGCACCGCCTCCGTTACCGGCGGCTTTGTGGCCCTGGCCCTGGCCTGCCGGAAGCTGGTGGAGGAGGGCTATCTGGGCTCCACGCCCATCCGCCACTTTGTCACCGGCGTGTCTGCCGGCATCGTGGACGAGCAGGCATTGCTGGACCTCCAATACAGCGAGGACAGCCGGGCCCAGGTGGACCTGAACTGCGTGATGAACGAACTGGGGGAGATCATTGAATTGCAGGGCACCGGCGAGGGCCGAGCCTTTACTCTGGCAGAGCAGCAGGAGCTGGTGCGGCTGTGCGCCAAGGGCAACCGGGAACTGCTGAAAATTCAGAAGGAAGCACTGGGAGGGAAGCTGTGATGAAATTTGTGCTTGCGACCCACAACCCCAATAAAATTCGGGAGATGGGGGCCATTCTGGGCCAGTTCGGCGTGGAGGTGGTGAGCCCCAAGGACCTGGGGATCACCGTGGATGTGGAGGAGACGGGAACCACCTTTGCGGAGAACGCCATGCTGAAAGCCAAGGCCATCTGCGAACTGGCAAAGCTCCCGGCCATTGCCGACGATTCCGGCCTATGCGTGGACGCCCTCAACGGCGGCCCCGGCGTGTATTCCGCCCGGTATGGCGGCGAGGGACTGGACGACAAGGGCCGGTATACTCTGCTGCTGCAAAATCTCCGGGGCCAGACCACCCGGGCGGCCCACTTCACCTGCTCTATCGCCTGCGCCTTCCCCAACGGAGACACCATCACCGCCGAGGGACAGGCCCCCGGCACCATCGCCTTTGCCCCCATGGGGGAGAACGGCTTCGGTTATGACCCGGTCTTTTTCGTGCCGGAAAAGGCCAAGACCTTTGCCCAGCTGACCCAGGAGGAAAAGGCGGAGATCTCCCACCGGGGCAAGGCTCTGCGGGAATTTTCTGAAAAGCTGGAAACTTATTTGAAGAAATAACCGTCTAACCAGCAGGACCATTCAAAAAGGAGGAGCTGCCCTATGAAAAAGACAGGCGTGTGTCCCAAGTGCGGAGGAGCGGATATTGTGCGGGTCCCCGGCGGAGTCAGGAGCACCATGGACAATACGCAGAATTTTGTGATACGGGGATTTCAAAGTGCTCCGGTGGACCGGTATATCTGTGCCTGCGGCTTTTCCGAGGAATGGCTGCGGGAGGAAGATTTGGAAAAAGTAAAAAAATACTGGGCGGAAGCGGCCCAATGAAAGGATTTTTATGGAACTGACAAGCAAACAGAGAGCCCAGCTGCGAGGGCTGGCCAACACCATCGACACCATCATCCACATCGGCAAGGATGGCATCGGGGAGAACCTCGTCAAGCAGACCGACGATGCGCTGGAGGCCCGGGAACTCATCAAGGGCCGGGTTTTGGAGAACAATATGGAGTATGACGCCCGCCTGGCAGCCCAGGAGCTGGCGAAGGCCACCCGCAGCGAGGTGGTGCAGGTGATCGGCACCAAGTTCGTGCTGTACCGGGAAAGCCACAGCAAGCCCAAGGAAAAGCGCATCCAGCTGGTGAAGCCCGCCAAGAAGCGGCAGGCGTAAGCACAAAAAGGAGGCTCTATGCGGGAACTACGGGAGAGCAGATTTTTTGCCCTTGGCATTTTGCTCATCGTCAGCGCGGTGGCGCTTCTGATCGGTGCGGAGAGCGTCCGCAGCGATGGCCCGCTGCCTATTCAGCGGATACCGGCGGCGCTGGAGATCAACTGCTGGGACGAGAGCAGAGAATGGGGTTCCAACAAATATGTCATCACGGACGCGGGCGCCGTTGGAGCCTTTGTGGATGTGCTGAATCAGATGGAAAGAACGGAAGCCCACAGACCGCTGGACATGATGGAAGTGGACTGGAACGTTTTTGTAGCGGGGAATCGTGGATACATTTGCCACCTTGAAATCGCGCCGGATGCAATGCGCACATCAGGGGCGGGGACATCCACCAAGGTCTATGAGCTGGACTGCGGCCCGCTTTATGAACAACTGGATGAAATTTTGCAGCTCCGGAGAGCCGGAAAAATCGACTAAACGCACAGGAGATGGAACTTTCTTGAAGATCGGAATTTACGGCGGGACCTTCAACCCGCCACATCTGGGGCACCTGACGGCGGCCGCCGCGGTCTTTTCCATGCTGAAGCTGGACAAGCTGCTGCTGATCCCCGCCAGCATTCCGCCCCACAAGGCCCTGCCTGCCGGCAGCCCCACGGCGGAGCAGCGGCTGGAAATGACCCGCCTGGCCGGGGAACAACTGGGCCTGGGGGACAAGGTGGAGACTCTGGATATGGAGCTTCACCGGCAGGGCAAGAGCTACTCTTCCGACACCCTGGCGGAGCTGAAGGCCCGGTATCCAGACGACGAACTGTGGCTGCTGATGGGCACCGACATGTTCCTCAGCCTTCACACCTGGCATGAGCCGGAAAAGATCCTGGATTTGGCCGGGATCGCCGCCTTCGGCCGGACGGAGGAGGACATCGAACCCCTGTTTTCTGCCCAGCGGGACAATCTGTACCGCACGTACCCCAATGCGAGGCTGTTTACCCTGACCATTCCCGGCGTCATCGACGTGTCCTCCACGGAGCTGCGGGAGGAGTTGGCGGCAGGGAAGGGCGGGAACCTTCTGCCTCCGGCGGTATACGGCTACATCCTGCGGAACCGTTTGTACGGAACGGATGTCAACCTGAAAGCCTTGTCCCTTTCCCAGCTGCGGCCCGTGGCCCTCAGCTACCTGAAGCACAAGCGGATCCCCCATGTGCTGGGCACGGAGCAGGAGGCCATCCGCCTGGCGGAGCGGTACGGCGGGGACGTGGAAAAGGCCCGGGTGGCGGCCCTGCTCCACGACTGCACAAAGAAGCTGGATATGCCGGATCAGCTGGCCCTCTGCCGGCAGTACGGCATCCAACTGGACGAACTGGAGCAGAAGGCATTGAAGCTGCTCCACGCCAAGACCGGCGCGGCTATCGCCCGGGACGTGTACGGCGTGGACGATGAAATTTACCGGGCCATCTGGTGGCATACCACCGGGCACCCGGACATGACTTTGCTGGAAAAAATCATCTATTTGGCGGACTACATTGAGCCATCTCGGGATTTCCCCGGCGTGGACGAGCTGCGGAACTGTGTGTATGAGGACCTGGACAAGGGGCTGTTGATGGGCCTGCAAATGACCATCGACGAGATGACGGAAATGGGAAATCCCGTCCATCACGCCACTATTGAAGCGCGTGACTGGCTGAAAGGAAAGAGATAGACCCATGGCAGAGCATATTGGAAAGCGTTTGGAGAAACAAGAACCCAAACAGAAAAAAGCAAAAAAGCCCAGCCGCCTGACCAAAGGGCAGAAGTGGCTGCTGGCGGTGGCTATTATCCTGGCGGTAGTACTGCTGGGTGTGGTGGCGTGGGACGCATTGTTCGTCAAGCCGGACCTGCCGGGAAACGGCACCCAGCCTGACGGGACCCCGACGGAAAACGGCATCGACTACGGCGACGGCATCCAGCCCCGTGTCAGCGGGGAGCGGAAGAGCCAGGATTACTACACGGTACTGATCCTGGGCCGGGACACAGGCGGCGGCGGCAACACGGACACTATGCTGCTGGCCAGCTACGATGTGACCAACCAAAAGGCCACCGTCATGTCCATCCCCCGGGATACGATGGTGAATATTCCCTACGATATCAAGCGGATCAACGCTGTCTATAACTATGGCGGCGGCGGGGAAAAGGGCATCCGGGCCCTTTACAAGGAGATCTCCCAGCTGGTGGGCTTTGCGCCGGATTACCAGGTCATCGTGGAGTGGGAAGCCGTGGGCAAGATCGTGGACGCCATGGGCGGCGTGTATTTCGACGTGCCCCGGGACATGAACTACGATGACCCCTACCAGAACCTCTCCATCCACCAGACCAAGGGCTACCGCAAACTCAGCGGCAGCGATGTGATGCAGGTGCTGCGCTACCGCCACGACAACGATATGCGCTATGGCTATCCGGACGGCGACCTTGGCCGCATCAAGACGCAGCAGACGCTTTTAAAGGCGATGATCGAGCAGCTTTTGCAGCTCAAGAACGTGACGAAGATCGGCGACTTTGCCCGCGCGGTGAAAAATAATGTTACCTCGGACCTTACGTTCGAGGAAATGCTGTGGTTCGGCTCGCAGGCCGTCATGGGCGGACTGACGATCGACTCGGTGAACTTTGTCACGATGCCGAACACCGGCAAGATGGTTTACAGCCGTTCGATCGGAGGAATGCTTTCCTACGTGGTGCCGAACGCGCAGGAGCTTTTGGATCTCGTCAACAACGAGCTCAGCCCGTTTGTCGAGACATTCACAATGCGCGACCTTGACATCATGTCCGTCAACTCGGATGGCTCGGTGTCCTCGTCCACGGGCCATGTGGAGGACAGTAAGGCTGCCAAGCCGCAGAACCACCATTCCTCCTCTGGCTCACAGACCGGCACAGGGGACAGCGGCACGACGACCGACCCAGGTACGGCCACCGATCCCGGCAATACCGGCGACAACAGCGGCACGACGGTCGACCCCGGCAATACCGGTGACAACAGCGGCGGTACGACCGTTGATCCGGGCAACACGGGCGATAACAGCGGCACGACCACGCCAAGCGAGCCCACCACGCCTGTCGATCCCGTGACCCCGACCGACCCCGGCACGGGAGAGGGCGGCAATACGGGCGATACCGGCAGCAGCGATACCGTCGTTGATGAAATGCCCGATTGGCTGCGCCCGTAACGGGAAACAACACGAAACAATATCAGACTGAAATAAGAAAAGGAGAACCCTATGTTACCTTCCAGAGAAATGGCCGAGATCGCCGTGAAAGCACTCGACGGCAAAAAGGGTAAGGAGATCAAACTCATTCGCATCGACAAGATCACGACGCTTGCGGAGTACTTTGTCATCTGCACCGGTACGTCCAACACGCAGATCAACGCCCTGTGCGACGCGGTGGAAAAGGAACTGACCGAAAAGGGCGAGGAGCCGCTGCACCGCGAGGGCTACCGCGGCGGCACGTGGGTTCTGCTCGACTACGGCTGCGTCGTCGTCCATGTCTTCAACGACGAGGCGCGCAAGTTCTATTCCCTCGAGCACCTGTGGGCCGACGGCGAGGAAGTCGACCTGAGCGCCATCCTGCCCCACGCCGAGGAAAAATAACGCTTGACAAGGCGGGACAAAACGCCTAAAATAGTTATGCTGAATTTATGCAAAACGCGATGACGGAGCAAAAAGACGCGTGATTTTCACCTGAAGAGAGCCGGCGGTCGGTGCGAGCCGGTGGGAAAATGCGCGTGGATGACTCACTCCCGAGCAGTCCGCCTGAAAGGGCGGAACGGTCGCCCCCGTTACGGGCAAGGCTATGAAGCCGCTGAGGGCTCACGGGAAACCGTGCGCTGAATCAGGGTGGTATCGCGTAATGTGTTCGTTACGTCCCTGACCGTTTGAAAAACGGTCAGGGACTTTTTTCGCATCAAAATACTATTTCACATAAAGGAGAAGATCCATGAAGTACGATTTCGCAGCCATTGAGAAAAAATGGCAGGACAAGTGGGA
>URTS01000089.1 GCA_900550685.1 uncultured Oscillibacter sp.
CGAACTTTTGAAAAGAGGACCGGGCAAAAAAGTTTTTTACCCGGCCCCTTTCCACCGAAAAATTTATTTTTTCTCCCTCCGGCACTGCGGAATCCGCCGGATACAGGCCGTCCTCACAACTGGGCGAGGACCTCCCCGATGGGGTCCGTGATGACCAGCCCCGCCGCCAGGTCCCGGGCCACGGCGGACTTGTTGATGAGCACCAGCCGGTCCCCCTGAAAGTAGTTGATGAGTCCGGCGGCAGGCCACACATTCAGGGACGTACCCCCCACGATCAGCAGGTCCGCCTGGGCAATGGCATTCACCGCACCGTCCACCACCTTGTCATCCAGGGCCTCCTCATAGAGGACCACGTCCGGCTTGATGATGCCGCCGCAGCCGCACCGGGGCACGCCGGTGGTGTTTAAGATATGGTCCAGGCCGTAGAATTTCCCGCATTTTTCACAGTGGTTCCGGAGGACGCTGCCGTGGAGCTCGTAGACGGTCCGGCTCCCGGCGGCCTGGTGGAGCCCGTCGATATTCTGGGTCACCACCGCCAGCAGCTTCCCCTGCTTCTCCCATTCCGCCAGCTTTCGGTGGGCTGCGTTGGGCTTTGCGTCAGGGCAGAGCATTTTCGCCCGGTAAAAGCGAAAAAATTCTTCGGGATTGCTTTTATAGAAGGTATGGCTTAAAATAGTCTCCGGCGGGTACTTCCATTCCTGGTGGTACAGTCCCCCGGTGCTGCGGAAATCCGGGATGCCGGACTCCGTGGACACCCCGGCACCGCCGAAAAAGACGATCCGCTGGGCCTTGTCGGTCCATTCTTTCAGCTTTTTGACTTCATCCGTCATAAAAGTCACCCTCCAGTCTGTATAATAAGGAAGTTATCTATGAATATTCAGATTTTTGGCTCCTCCAAGTCCTTCGACACGAAAAAGGCGGAGCGCTGGTTCAAGGAGCGCCGCATCAAGTACCAGTACATCGATGTGCCCTCAAAGGGATTATCCCCCCGGGAATACCAATCCGTCAAGCAGAAAGTTGGCTTCGATGCCCTGGTGAACACCAAATGCCGGGCCTACGAGGAGCTGTACATGACCTATATCACCCCGGACGCCCGGGAGGAAAAGCTGCTGGAATATCCGGAGCTGTTCAACACCCCCATCGTCCGCAACGGCAAAGAGGCCACCGTTGGCTACTGCCCGGACGTCTGGGCCAAGTGGGAGTAAATTTTTCTCAGAGGGAGACACTGCTATGTGGGGCAACACCCTGCCGAAAAACCGGTTTCTGCGCTTCTGCGTACTGATGGTCCACCGCTATAGCAAGCACAACGTGGCCGTCCAGAGCGCGGCCCTGGCCTTTTACCTGCTGTTTATGATCTTCCCGTTTCTCATTTTCATCAGCGCCCTGCTGGGCCTGCTGGACCTGAACATCTCCGGGGTCATGGCCTTTCTGGCGGATTTTCTGCCGGAGGAGGTGGTGGAGCTGGCGGAGATGTACCTCACCTACGTCAGCGACAACCCCAGCCCCCAGCTGATGGTGTTCGGCCTGGTGTTTTCCATCTACTTCCCCATGCGGGCCGTCAACTCCCTGATGAGGGCCGTGCGGACGGCCTACCACCTGGGGCCGCCCAGGGGGGCCGTCACCCAATGGGTCAAGGTGCTGATCTACACGGTGACGCTGATCGTCACCATCGCCCTGACCCTGGCCCTGATGACCTTCGGCGAGCGGGCCCTGTGGTACGCGGTGGTGCATTTCCACCTGCCGGAATTTCTGGCGGAGCTGTGGGTAACGCTGCGGTTCCCTGTGGCGGGCTTTATGAGCTTTCTGGCCCTGTTTCTGCTGTACGCTCTGTCCCAGGACAGCCTTCAGCCCCTGAAAAACATCTGGCCGGGGACCCTCTTTTCCCTGGCGGCCTGGATGGCCCTCAGCTGGCTCTATTCCTACTATGCCAACCACTTTTCCCACTACTCCGTGCTCTACGGCTCCATCGGCGCCGTCATCGTGGTGCTGATCTGGCTGAACCTCACCGCCGTAACGCTGATTTTGGGGGCGGAGGTGAACGGTGTCCTCATCAGCATGCGGAAGGATGAGGACGCCCTGAAGCTTTGAAATATCAATTCTCCTATGAAAGGAAGCTGCATATGGAAGAAAAACTGCGTGAATACGCGAAACTGGTCATCGAAGTCGGATTGAATATCCAGAAGGGCCAGACCCTCATCATCTCCTCCCCGGTGGAGTGCGCCCACTTCGCCCGGCTGTGCGCCGGAGCGGCCTACGACGCAGGCTGCCGGGAGGTCATCATGAACTGGAGCGACGATGAGCTGGCCCGCATGAAATACCTCCGGGCGGAGAGCAGCGTGTTTGACGACGCGCCGGAGTGGCGGGAGAAATTCTTCACCCACTACGCCGAAATGGGCGCGGGCTACCTGGCCATTGCCGCCAGCGACCCGGAGACCCTGAAGGGCGTGGACCCGGACCGGCTGGTGCGAGCCCAGAAATCCGGCTCCATTCTCCGGAAGGTCTTTGATCGGCTCCAGATGAGCAACGGGTTCCCCTGGTGCATCGCCTCCGTGCCCATTCCCAGCTGGGCCAAAACCGTGTTCCCGGACCTGCCGGAGGACGAGGCCATGGCCAAGCTGTGGGACGCTATTTTTGAAACGGTCCGCATCAAGGGGGACAACACCGCCGTGGCCGCCTGGCACCAGCATCTGGACACCTTGGGCCGCCGGAAAAAGCTGCTGAACGAGTACCACTTCAAATACCTGCACTACACCAATTCCCTGGGCACCGACCTCACCATCCAGCTGCCGGAGGACCATCTCTGGGCGGCAGGCAACTCCGTGATGAAAAACGGGGTGGAATTCGTGGCCAACATGCCCACGGAGGAGATCTTCACCGCCCCTTTGAAAACCGGCATCAACGGCGTGGTCTACTCTGCCCTGCCCCTGGTGAACGACGGCAACATCATCGACAAATTCCATTTCGTCATCCGGGAGGGCAAGATTGTGGAGGCCCACGCGGAAAAGGGAGAAGAATTCCTGAAAGCCGCCATCAGCGTGGACGAGGGGGCCAGCTACTTCGGTGAAGTGGCCCTGGTGCCTTATGACAGCCCCATCTCCAACCAGAAGATTCTCTACTACAACACCCTGTTCGACGAGAACGCCTCCTGCCACCTGGCCTTCGGCGAGGCCTACCCCGAGTGCATTGAGGGCGGCGAGTCCATGACCCGGGAGGAGGTCCAGGCCCACGGCCTGAACTACTCCCTGACCCATGTGGACTTCATGGTGGGCACCGCCGACCTCTCCATCGTGGGCACCACCCATGACGGCCGAGAGATCCCCGTCTTTGTAAACGGCAACTTTGCCATCTGATACCAACTACCAACAGAGAAAGAAGGAACTGCATATGATTACCAAGCCGAAAATTGACGAGAGCGTCCTGCTCTGCCCCGGCGCCGCCATCGTAGGCGACGTGACCTTGGGTAAGCACGTCAGCGTATGGTACAACGCCGTCCTCCGGGGGGACGAGGGGGCCATCAAGGTAGGCGACAACACCAACATTCAGGACTGCGCCGTCATGCACGAGGAGACCACCGTTGGCTCCGGCTGCACCATCGGCCACGGTGCCATTGTCCACGGCTGCACCGTGGGGGACAACGTGCTCATCGGCATGGGTGCCACCGTCCTCAACGGCGCGAAGATCGGCGACAACTGCATCGTGGGTGCCGGGGCCCTGGTCACCGGCAAGATGGACGCCCCCGCAGGCTCCATGATCCTGGGCTGCCCCGCCAAGGTGGTCCGGCCCCTGACGGAGGCCGAGATCGAGGGCAACCGGGAATCCGCCCGGGGCTACTGCCACCTGGCCGAGAGCTACAAGGAGAACTAAATAGGAAAAACGCCGAAAGAATCCCCGGAAATTGGGGATTCTTTCGGCGCTTTACCGCTTGCAGCGAAGCCGCAGTCCGGATATACTTGCTCAGGCATTGAAAGCCAAACGTTTACTTAGACGTTTACATCGATTCTTATCCAACAAGGAGTTGTATATGACGCTGCGTTTTTCGCCCCAGACCCGCCGGGTCTTTCATCTGTCCCTGCCCATTTTCGCGGAGCTTCTCTTGCAGCTGCTGGTGGGCAACATGGACCAGTTCATGATCTCCCGCTTCGGCTCCGCCGCCGTGGCCGCCATCGGCAACGGCAACCAGATCATGAACGTGGTCATCATCGTGCTGACCACCATGAGCACCGCCGCCACCATCCTGCTGACCCAGTACATCGGCGCCGGACGGGACGGAAAGGACTGCGACGTGATCGCCACGGCGGCCATTTCCTTCAGCGCCGTGTTCAGCTTTCTGGTGGGACTGTTCCTGCTGCTGAAGCCGGAGCTGGTGTTCCAGTTGCTGCGGACGCCGGAGGACGCCTTTGCCGGGGCCTGCCTCTACACCCGCATCGTGGGCGGCACAGTGCTGCTCCAGGGGCTGTACATTCAGCTGTGCGCGGTGCTGCGGAGCTACACCCTGCTGAAAGAAGTGGTGACCCTCTCTGTTGTCATGAACCTTCTGAACGTGGTGGGCAATGCCATCCTTATCAACGGCTTTTTCGGCTTTCCCCAGATGGGCGTGGCAGGCGCCGCCGTGTCCACCGTATTTTCCAAGGCCGTGGGCCTGACCCTGGCCTGCATCACCCTGAAGCGGCGGTGCACGGTCCATCTCTCCCTGAAATACCTGCGCCCCTTCCCAGCAGAGACCTTCCGCACCCTGCTGGGCATCGCCCTGCCCTCCGGCGCGGAATCCCTGTCCTACAACGTGTCCCAGACCTTCATCCTCCGCTTCATCAACCTGATGGGTGCGTCGGTAGTCAGCGCCAAGGTCTACGGCAGCATGCTGGCCAACGTGGCCTATGTGTACTCCATCGCCGTAGCAGAGGCCACCCAGATCCTGCTGGGCTACATGATCGGCGCCCGGAAGCTGGACGAGGTCAACGGCCGCGTCTGGTCCACCATCCGCATCGCCCTGGTGGTCTCCGAGCTGCTGACCCTGACCATCCTTATCTTCTGCGACCCCATCTACAACATTTTCACCGCCGATCCTGTGATCCACGCTCTGGGCCGCCAGATTCTCTATGTGGAGTTTGCCCTGGAGGTAGGCCGGTCCATCAACATCGTCATGGTCCGCTGCCTCACCACCGCCGGGGACGTCTGGTATCCGGTGGGCGTCGGCATTTTCAGTATGTGGCTGGTGTCCGTAGGCGGCAGCTGGCTCTTCGGCAGTGCCCTGGGCGGCGGCCTCATCGGTATCTGGATCGCCATGGCCTGCGACGAATGTCTCCGGGGCCTGCTGTTCACCATCCGGTTCCGCCGGGGCAAGTGGAAGGAAAAGCGGCTGGTCACCGACACGGCGAAAGCTTCCGCCCCAACCGATCTCCCTCAACAATGAAAAAATCCGTCCTGCTTGATGGCAGGACGGATTTTCTTATATCTGTTTTCTTTCATTTCAGTTCATCCAGCGTCAGAGAAAAGCTGGGCAGGAAGGTCTCCAGAAAATAGACCACCTCCGGCAGGCCGTACCCCTCCAGGGCGGCCCGGGTCTGGGCGGCGGCCTCCCGGAACTCGTTGTTCCCGGCCTTCAGCTCCTCCACGCACTTGATGTAGGCAGAAAGCTTGTCCGCCGCCTTCACCAGCTGCTCCGTCTCCCCGTCCGGACGGAGGATCGGGGCATACACCGTCCGGAACTCCTCCGGCAGCATATGGAGCAGCTTCTCCTCCGCCACGGCCTCCACATCCTTATAGGCCCTGCGGATGGCGGGGTTGTCGTACTTGATGGGGGTAGGCATGTCCCCGGTGAGGATCTCGCTGGCGTCGTGATACAGTGCCGCCGCCGCCACAGCGCCGGGGTCCGCATGGCCGCCGAACTTCTCATTGCGGATGACGGCCAGGGCATGGGCCAGCACCGCCACCTGGTGGCTGTGCTCCTGGACGTTTTCCGGGGCGGTGTTCCGCATCAGCGCCCACCGCTGGATAAACCGCATCCGGGAGATATACGCAAAAAAGTGGCTCTTCATCTCAATCCTCCTGGATCTCGCCCAGCAGGGTGTCCCCCTCCACGGCGGTGATCTTCACGTTCCGCAGCTGGTTGTGAAGGTTTTCCCCCTCCGCCAGCACCTCCATATAGTTAGGCGCATGGCCGAAAAACTTGCCGTTCTTCGGCTGCTCAAACAGCACGGGATAGGTCTTGCCCACGCAGCCCGCCAGATAGGCCCGGTGCATCTCCTCCGCCGCCGCGGCAGCCCGGTGGGCCCGCTCCTCCTTCACGGCCTTGGGATTCTGCTTCATCTTGGCCGCCGGGGTACCGGGGCGGATGGAGTAGGGGAAAATGTGCATCTGGGCAAAGCCGCACTTGCGGATGAAGGCCAGGGTCTGGCTGAATTCCTCCTCCGTCTCCTCGGGAAAGCCCGTGATGAGGTCCGTCGTGATGGCAGGGTCGTCAAAATACTGACGCAGCAGGTCGCAGGATTCCATATAGCGCGCCGTATCATATTTGCGGTTCATACGCTTTAAGGTCGCGTCGCAGCCCGACTGCATCGAGAGGTGGAAATGTGGGCAGAGGTAAGGAAGCTTCGACGCCCGCTTGCAGAATTCCTCCGTGATGGTCCGCGGTTCGAGCGAGCCGAGGCGGATGCGCATGTCGCCGCCCTCGCGCGCGATGAGCTCCAAAAGGTCGATGAGTGAGGTCCCGTCCTTGAAGTCCGAGCCGTAGGACGAAATTTCGATGCCCGTGACCACGATCTCACGGTAGCCCTCCTCACGCAGCGCTTTCACCTGCTTTGCAGCTTCGTCCATCGGCAGCGAGCGCACGCGCCCGCGCGCGTAAGGAATGAGGCAGTAGGTGCAGAAGTTCACGCACCCGTCCTCGACCTTGAGCATCGCGCGTGTGCGATTCACCATACCGCCCGCGGGCAGCACCTCAAAATCGCGCCGCTCCCAGACGTCGTCGACATCGACAATAGGCGTTTTGTCCTGCGCCGCGCGCTCCAGAAGGTCGATGAACTTCGCGCGGTCATTCGTGCCGGCGATGACGTCGAGCCCGAGCTTTTTGACGTCCTCGGGATGCGTCTGGGCGTAGCAGCCGCAGGCGGCGATGACCGCGCTCGGGTTGCGGCGCTGCGCCTGACGGAGCATCTGGCGCGACTTTTTGTCGCTCACCGCCGTGACAGAGCAGGTGTTGACGACGTAGGCGTCCGCCGTCTCCTCAAAATCCACCAGTGTATGTCCGCGGTGCAAAAGCTCCTGCTCGAGTGCCTGCGTTTCATATTGGTTCACCTTGCACCCGAGGGTGCAGATCGCAACTTTCATGTATGTTTGTATCCTTTTCCGCGATTTGGGCGGTAAAGTCCCGCTTTTTTCTGCCGTTTCCGACGCAAAGCGTCCGCCGCCCTTGCTTTTTTATTTTTATATTGTATAATCATTTGAGCATTCTGACAAGTCCAAAGAAAGGATTTTCCCGATATGATCTATCTCGATCACGCGGCCACCACCCCCGTTCCCGAAGAGGTGGCGCACGCCGTTTACGATACGCTGGTTTCTGGCTGGGGCAACCCCAGCTCGCAATACCCCATCGGAAAGCAGGCGCGCGACGCTGTCGCCGCGGCGCGCGAGACGATTGCCGCCGCGCTCGGCTGCAAGAGTGAACAGTTCGTCTTCACCTCCTGCGGGTCGGAGAGCGACAACTGGGCCGTCCGCCTTGCCCTGCACCAGAACCGCCACGCCGGCAAGCACATCATCACGACCGCCGTGGAGCACCACGCCGTCCTG
>URTS01000090.1 GCA_900550685.1 uncultured Oscillibacter sp.
TCTGACCGACGCCGAAAACGCCCGTTGGTATTCCAAATTTTTCTATGAACGCTATCAGCCCGCCCCCGAAGCGGTGGCAGAATTGGGCGACGACAGCCCCATGGGTCCGGAGAATGCCTGCGCCGTCCAGGACCGGGCCAAGATCCTGACCCCGGGCCGTCTGCCCCGGGAGCGGGGCTGGCAGGCAATGCCGGACCGCACCACCTTTGTCTGCGGCAACGTCTTTATGAAGGACGTCACTCCGGAGATGTTCCAGTGGTGGTTTGCCTGGATGCCCGCCGACCCCATTCGCGGCCGTCTCTGGGACCCGGAGGAGCACCTGGGCATGATCGTGGACGAGTCCACCCTCTGGCGGCTCACCGATCCCACCCTGTCCGTCAAAGAGCGCATTTACGGCAACATTCTCTACGCGGTGGAGGACAACGGCACCGGCTATGAATCCGACCGGTTCAGCTACAAAAAGCTGAAGTTCTTCCATCCCACAGAGTTCGGCTTCACCCAGCAGCAACTGGATGACATGGAGGCCGCCGGCGGCCGCCTGGTGACCGCTATGAGCGGCCCCAAGGACGGCGATTTCGTCAGCAGCTTCATGCACTACGCCCGTCCCGTCGAGGGCGGCTGTGAAGTCCGCAGCTGGTTCTTCGTGGGCTACAAGCTGGCCAAGTCTGAGGGCGGTCCTCTCCGCACCATGGCGGAGGACATCCCCAATGCCGCTCTGGAGCAGATCGGCCGGGGCCTGTCCCATCACTGTCTGAATGAGTACACCAACCTCTCCCACATCCTGCCGGAGGCCTACGCCAAGCAGCACGACATCGTTGACTCTTGGGATACCTGCAAGCAGGTATTCCTGACGGAAACGCTGTAAATCCAAAGCCCCTGGGAAACATAAAAAAGCAAAACCGGAGCCGAAACGGCTCCGATTTTGCTTTTTTGAATAAATTCATCCATTCCATATTGCTGCTAAGTTCAGTAATACCATCATTGAATCTAATATATTGTTTCCATCCCGGATAAGTGAAAATGGTTTCATATCCAGCACAAAGGCCACCGCTAAAATCAAAGCGGTTGAAAATCACAGGCGGGGCAAGTAAAGTCACGGAGCCGTACACACAAGAGGAAATGCGTTATATGGCCCATAACCTCACCAAGATTGTGGACAGTTCCGACCGTATGTATTTTGCGCTGCTGGCTTTCCATCCGCTCCGCCTTGAAGAAGTCTTAGGGCTGAAATGGGCTGATATTGACATAGAAGCCGGAATTATTCGTGTACGCCGTGCAGTCACTCACCCAGACCGGAACAGGTTGGAAGTCAAAGACCTCAAGACTGCTGCCAATGTGCGAGATCTTGGGCTTTCTGCTATTGCCTTGCCGCAGCTGGTTCCCGGCAACCCGGATGAATTTGTATGCGGCGGTAGTAATCCGCTGTCTTATACACAGGTGCGGCGAATGAATGACCGTATCGGCAGACAGCTTGAATTTGACGGAGCATCACCCCCCGCCGCTTTCGCACAACCGTGCTGACTGACTTATATGACCGTACAAAAGATATTAAGCTGGCCCAGTCAGCAGCCGGACATACTACACCCGCTATGCTTCTGAAGCACTATGTGAAAGGCAGAAATAAAGGCTCTGTAGCCGCAGCGGCGGCGGTAGATGCCGTTTACTCCGCATAACTCCCCGTATACTCCCAAAAATCAGGAATTTGCAAAAAAATTGCAGGGCTCTAAACTCTGAAAGGCTTGCGGCACAAGCGTTTGACTGGCCTTGCGGGAATGATTTATTGCAAAAAATTTGCAAAATCACCCGCTGGCCGTCAACGAGGTCATTTTACCATGCTTGTAAATATCTCAAAAAGTTAGCAAAACATAGCAAAAACCGCTTAAATCTTTCGATTTAAGCGGTTAATGTTGGAGCTGCTGGGCAGATTCGAACTGGTGACCTCATCCTTACCAAGAGATTTTTGGTGTTTTTTATAATCATTTCCGTTTATTTTTAGTCGTTTCTATTCCGAACAACATCGTTTCCAGAACTTTCGCGAAGTGCAGTCTCCGTTGTTTCCACGCTTGTCTGTGGTGAAACTGTGGTCAACCAGCGATTTGTGTAGACAGTCCTGCGCAAATCGCATCGACTCAGCGCCACAGATAACACCGCAGTTTCTTCGAAAGTCGATATAGTCATCAGGAGGTTGGTATCATAATTTGATACCAACCTCTTTGCCAAAACAGGCGTAATGGCCCATTCATATTTTGGGCCGCTGTAGTCAATAAGAGTTAGTTCTCCATCACAGAATTCTCCGCCGACTGCTCCAACATGAGGAAACGATCAAAGTCGCTCTCGTAGAGTCGATCCTGAATAATTCGATATTTCTCAAACTCTGTTTCGGCATGAAGCTTTGCCTGCTCCGCGCTGATTTTACCGGGTCCCGTCAGCAGTTCGTTTCCGTTAAACTCCAAGAACCCGTCCAGACGCTTCGCCCAATCCTCCATACTCATAGGAATTTTGCGTTCAGCCTGAAGCTCGGCATAGTCCAAATAGAGAGACACGATCCGCTCCAGATATGACATTTCTTTTTCGCTCAAATAGTTCTTGGCTACGGTCACATCAGCCTTTACGATTTTTCCGTCTGGTGCATTTTCCCAGGTTGCCAGCCCCATGTGTTCTTTCGCCGCATCAGCCCGCTCCACGATCAACTCTGCCGCTGTGTGGCGATGAACGGCATAATGCAGCTTGTTCTGCACGGTCTGGAAAAACAGACGAGTGGTCCTTGCATCCTTGTCGTAGTCGAAAGCTGTAGCGTAGAGGTCCGTGACCTTTTGATCGAATTTCCGCTCAGACAGCCGGATTTCACGGATGTACTGGAGCTGACGCTCAAAGTATTCATCTGTGAACATAGGTCCTTTTTTCAGGCGTTCCTTATCCATGGTCCAGCCTTGGATGATATGGTCTTTCACGATCTGCCCCGCCCATTTGCGAAACTACACCGCACGGGGATTATTGACCTTAAATCCAACAGCGATGATCATTTGAAGCGTGTAATGCTTCAGTTCTCTCGTTGGTGTCGATGCGCAGATACCGGCAGCAATGCTCCCGGGCGTACTGCTCGTAAAATGCGGCGAAGGCACGGCCAAGGCCCCGTTTTCCGGCCTGCGGATCGACGGCCAGCGTGTGTAGGACCATGATCTGTTCATCCGGCGCGTCGTACTGCCACGGAGCGCCCGCGTAAACGTCCGCCTGAAGCCGGTTGAAGATGCCGGTGCCCACCACGGCGCCGTCCGCCTCCTCCACGAACAGGTCGCCCCGCTCCAGCGCCGCCTCAGCGGTGGAGCGCACGGGGTACACGCCCCGCACCCAGCCCACCTGCGCGGGGCCAGCCTCCTCTGCGTCGTGGACGTGCTCATAGACCCGGACCACGGCGTTCAGATCTGCGGCATCGGCCTTCCGAATGGTGCTCTCCATGAAAAACACTCCTTTGCGTCGGCCCGGCGGCGCTCCGCCGGTCACTGGCAGCGCTTCTGATACTCCGATGGGGACATCCCCACGCTTTTTTTGAACGCGCTGCTGAAATAGGTGATGTCCCGGTAGCCCACGGACTCTGCCACCTCGTAGACCTTTACGCGGCAGTCCCGCAGAAGCTCCGTGGCCTTGTGCATCCGGTAGTTGGTGAGATAGGCCGAGAGCGTGTAGGACGTCTCCTTCTTGAAAACATGGCTCAGATGCCCGTCGCTGACGCCCAGACTGCGGGCCACGGACGAGACGCTGATATCCGGGTCGTTGTAATGCTCGGAAAGATAGGCCAGCGCCTCCCGGACGTATTTGCTCTTTTCCGGCCCCTGCCCCTCCGGCAGGACCGGGGCGGCGGGAGCCGCCAGGGCTGCGGCCTGGGCGCGGCTGCGGATGCGGGCGATGGTCTCCTCCAGCTCCCCGTCGTGAAAGGGCTTGAGCAGGTAGTCCGCAGCGCCCAGCTTCAGCGCCGACTGGGCGTAGGAAAAGTCGCTGTACGCGGTGAGAAAGACCACGTGGGCCCGGTTCCCCTCCTCCCGCAGGCGGCGGAGCATCTCGATGCCGTCCAGCTTGGGCATGCGGATGTCGGTGACGATCAGGTCCGGGCGGTAGCGGCGGATGACCTCCAGCCCCTCCTCGCCGTTGGCGGCCTCGCCCACCACGGCGCAGCCCGCCCCGGCCCAGTCCACCGTCAGCACGATGCCCTTGCGGACCAGCTCCTCGTCCTCCACGACGACGACCTTCAGCATGGCGGTTTCTCTCCTTTCCTGAAAACCGGAAGTGTGATGCGGATGCACGCGCCCTCGCCCTGCACGGGGACGAAGCGGACGCCCCGGTCCGGTCCGTACCGGATGCGCAGGATGGCGTCCACATTGTGCAGGCCGAAGTGCCCGCCGGGCCGAGGCGCGCCGTCCCGGTACTGGGCCAGGACCTCCTCCGGCACGCCGCAGCCGTTGTCCCGGACGGTGAGGATCAGGTCCTCCTCCGCGCGGTAGGCGCTGATGCGGATCTCGCCGCCGGAGCGGTCCCGGAAGCCGTGCAGAATGGCGTTTTCCACCAGCGGCTGGAGCATCAGCTTCGGCACCGGCACGTCCCGCAGCGGCTCGTCCACCTCCACCGTCAGGGCGAACGCGCCGGAAAAGCGGATGTTCTGGATCTCCACGTACCGCTCCACAAGGCGCAGCTCCTGCCGCAGAGGGACCAGCTCATCGGCGGAGATGCTGCTGCGCAGGATGTCGGCAAGGTCGGCGGAGATGGTGGCGATCTCCGGGGCCTGATGGATCTTGCCCATCCACTTGATGGTGTCCAGCGTGTTGTACAGGAAGTGGGGGTTGAGCTGGGCCTGCATCATGCGGATCTGAGCCTCGTTCAGCTCCCGCTGCTGGCGCAGGGAGTCCTTCAGATTCTGCCGCAGGCGCTGGGCCATCCGGTTGAACCGACCGGAGAGCTGGCCCATCTCGTCGATGCGGCGGTTGTCCAGCTGGACGTTCAGGTTGCCCTCCTCCACCTCGCGCATGGCGCTGTTGAGGGCGCGGATCGGCTCAAAGAGCTGGCGGCTGAAGCGCATGGACGCCAGCACGCACAGCCCCAGGCACAGCAGCAGGGAAAGCCCCGCCACCAGATACATCAGTTCGGCGGTGCCCTCGGTCATGGGCTTGGGCTGCTGGAGCACCAGACAGAAGCCGGAGCGCGGCTCCTGCCGGACGAAGTAATCATAAGCGCCGTGGCTGTCGGAGAGGGCCTGTCCGGCCAGAAGCTGGCTGCGCAGGCGGGCGGCCAGCGTCTTGGCGGGGAGGTCGGACGAGGCGTACACCTGATCCCAGAAGGGGTCCAGCAGCAGAAGGCGGCTGGTGGCGGTGTACTGCCCGTCGAAAAGCGCGGTGAGCTGGGCGGCGGTGACGTCCGCCACCACGTATCCCAGCGGAACGCTGCCCCGCCGGACGGCGCAGGCCGCCTGAATGCAGGCGGAGCTTTTGGACGATGCGCCGCGGTAGACCACGCCGCCGTCCGCCGCCGCGGCCAGCAGCCCCCAGCGGGGGGAGAGGGAGCCGGAGGCGGGCTGGCTGGAGGTGGAGTAGAGCTGGCGGCCGTCCGCGCCGTAAACGGAGAGACTGGCCCCGCCGAGGACCGGCGCGGCCGCGCGGTACAAAACGGAGTAGACGCGCTGCTCGTCCAGTTCCGAGCGGTCCAGCGCCGCCGCCACCGCCGGCTCGGCGCAGAGCTTTTCCATGACGGTCTCGCAGTCGGACAACAGCCCGCTCAACTCGCCGGACATGGCGTCAAGCTGCGTCTCGGCGGCGTCCGCCGCGCTGCGGGTCAGCGAAAGGCGGAAGATGTTGAGCATCAGCAGCGTGCAGATCAGCAGGGGCAGGATGCCGATGGCCAGAAAGCTGGTGAGCAGCTTCTGGCGGAAGGAGGCGTTTTTCATGACGGCGCGTCCTCCCGCAGAAGCTCCGGCCAGCGGGCGGAGAAGGCGTCCTTCAGCTCCGCCGCCCAGCGGACGGGATAGTCGATGAGCGCCAGCTCGTCCGCAGGGGGCAGCGCGTCGCCGTCGGACACGTCCGTGCGGACGCTGCGGCGGGAGAACTGGCTGACCACCAGCTCCTGCACGTCCCGGCTCTGGGCAAAGTCCAGGAAGGCCCGGGCGTTGTCCGGATGGGGTGCGCCCGCGATCAGGGCGCTGCCGTCCGGCACGGCGCTGGTCCCCTCCTCGGGGTAGACGATGGCGATATCCGCTCCCTGAGCCTGACGCTTCAGGGCGGTCTCCTCCAGCGTCACGCCCACGCGGCAGCTTCCGCCGGCCACCGCGGCCACCACGTCGCCGGAGTCCGGCAGGACCCGGCCCTCCAGCTGGACGGCAAGGCGGTCCAGCTGGTCCCAGTCGTCGCCGGGGAGGGCGCAGAGCATGGTGGCCGCCGCCGTGTAGCTGGAGCCGGACACAGTGGGGTCCGCCAGCGCGATGGAGCCGGACCACCGGCCGCTTAGCAGGCTCTCCCACCCGGTCAGCTCGCCGGGGGAGACCAGCTTGGTGTTGTAGATCAGCACCACGGGGAGGGAGGAAAAGGGCGTCCACAGGTCGTCCGCCGGGCGCAGGCCCGGGCGGATCAGGTCCGCCTCGGCGCAGGCGTAGGGCTGAAAGTAGCGCTCGTAGGCCGTCAGGCTCTCCACGCCGCCGCCAAACATCACATCTGCCTGCGGCGCATCCTTCTCCTTGTCCAGCCGCTCGAGAAGCTCGTTCGTTCCGCCCTCGACCACCTCGACCCACACGCCCGTCCGCGTTTCAAATTCCTTCACGATCGGCCACCAGACCTCTTTTTTGTGCGACGTATACAGAACCAGCCGCTCGCCGTCCTCCGGCGCGTAGTCCAGCTCTTTCGCTTTTCCCGAGCACCCCGCCAGCAAAAAGAGCAGCAGAGCTACAGTCAATATCCGCCATTTTCCCATTCTTTACACCTCGTAGGGGCTGATGCCCGCATCGGCCCTCGCAGTTGCCGCAAGCAAAACCCGAAACCCATCGGCGAATTCGTCGTTCCCAAAGGGGCGATGTGAGCATCGCCCCCTACAGCCGGAGCATAACGCTTGCGTATTTTTGCCCTAATTATACCACACCCTCTATGATCTTTTCATCCATTTCTCACAAACATATCAGTCAAACACAAAAAAGCGCAGGTTTGTCCCCTGTTCTTTTGTGCAAATGACCGGTAAAATGAAAGCATCCAAACAGTGCCAGCACTGTTCCCGGTAAAATTTGATAGGAGGAAACATATCGTGAAAAAGATTCTTGCATTTCTGCTTGCAGTGTCCATGATTCTGGCGATGGCCGCCTGCGCGGCAGCCCCTGCCCAGACCACCACGGAGCCTGCAAAGACCGAAGAGACTACCGCCACGGAAAATACCGCGACGGAGGCTCCCGCCGAGACCGAAGCTGCTGCTCCGGTTGAGGAGGAAAATCTCACCGAGACCCAGAAGATCATCAAGGAAGCCGAAGGCATGACCCTTGAGGAGCTTGCCAAGAAGGCCATTGAAGAGTCCAACGGCAAAATGTTCTACGGCGTCGGCAACTCCAGCCGCGGCAAGAGCGCGCTGCCCCTCTTCATCGAGTACCTTCAGTCCATCGACTCCAGCTACAACATGGAGTTCGAATGGCAGCAGCCCAAGAACAACAAGATCTTCGATCAGCTGACCGCTGACTCCCTGA
>URTS01000091.1 GCA_900550685.1 uncultured Oscillibacter sp.
CGACAGTAATTCAATACCCACACGCTGTATCATATTTTTGCCATTTAGGGTTGGCCTATGACTATATTGCACAGATATATTCCAAGAGACGCCATGCCCCTGTCCTTGTGAGCATTGTTGGTCGAATGGCCGGGTATGGAGTGACAGAATCTCAGGCTCTTAGACTGTACTGGGGATTTGATGGGGAGTGTATTTCAAGCATTGAAACGATAAGTGATGGAAACACCATTACAGTATATGAAGAAGGGCTTGATGTACTAAAAACGAAGCTTGGCAACTTGCTTCCCAACAATTCAGTCCTGTTTTCAGCTCTCGGAAAAGAACAACCTATAGATATTTCACGGAAGCTGTCAACTGAACTCGGAGTGTTTCTGGGCAGCACAGCGTCGGATGACTACCTCAAAAACCTGGTTCTAAAAAAGCAGTTCGAACATGGTAAACCATATATTAGCAACGATTAGACATTTTTCGGAGTTATGAACGAAGAAGCAGGCTAGAGGTTTATCTCTGCGCAACCGCCGGAGTTGACGCAAAATCAACACGCCAGGAGTTCATGGGAAAATCGGACACACGCCATAAGGCGTGTGTCCGATTTCGTTCGTGCCACATTCGGAACAGCTTCTCTCTGGCAGGGCATCCCATTTTTACGCCAGCAGCCCATTCCAGGTCCAGGCGGTATTCGCGGTCGGAATGGTTCCCAGCCGCCAGATGGAAACGCCGTTCACTCCCAGAAGCCGGGCGGCGCTCAGGGCCTGCTGTACGCTGGCATCGTCCTGATACCACAGGAAATAGCGGCCGCCGTCCTCGGTCCGGTAGATCGCGTAGGACTGCTGATACGTCTGGGACCAGCCGCGCTCCGTGTCGCTCTGAGACAGCCGCTTGATGACCGTCTCAGTGGAGGGATATACCGGCGTTTCGGAAAGCAGCTTGCCATTCTCATCGATCTTCCACGCCGTGTTGATGACGCTGAATCCCAGCAGCAGCTTGGAGGGCGGGATCTCAGAGGCGGCCTGCCGCAGCGCTGTGTACACGGAGGCGATGGGCGCGGTGGCGGCGGTTTTATAGTACTCTGTGCCGATAAAGCCGTTCATGTTCTGGGGGCCATACCCATAGGCCATCAAAATCACCTTGTCTGCCAGTTCGCCGATGACCTGGCAGTCATATCCGTCGTAATACGCGGAAGAGGTCAGCACCGGCGGCACACATACAAACAGCTGCTTGTCCAGCTTTTGCAGGGCTGCCTGCAATTGCCGCAGGAAATCGGAAAATGCTTCCTTCTGGGATGCCCGCAGGCCCTCAAAGTCAATGGTGACGCCCTCGTAGGGATTTCCGCCGGTTTTGTCGTAAACCCTGGACAACTCCTGGACGATCTGCTGCACGGCTTGTGCGCGGCCGTTTTCAGAGGCCAGCAGTTCCTTCAGTTCCTGCCCGTCCATGAATACGCTCAGGTTCAAATGAGCAATCCCCGCGGCCACTTCTTCATAGCCGGAGGGGATCCGGTATTCGTTGCCCCCCTGCTCCGTGGTGTTGAGCACAGCGGCCGTGCCGTCCCAGGTCATCCGGCTCCACCCGGCACTGACGGCGTCCATGCTCTTGGCCAGGGACAGCTGGCTGTAGGAGGAGATGGCATAAAACCCGTGAACGAACGGGGATTGCTGATGGAGTTTTTCATAAATGCGCACCAACATGGCCGCCGCCTGGGCCCGGGTCGCCGTGCGGTCCGGGGCAAAGGTGGTGTCGGTCAGTCCCTTGGTCATGCCGATCTCATACGCCACCGCAATGTATCCCTTTTTGTCGGACACATCCGTAAACGGCAGGCTGTTTTCCTTTTCCGCATCGGCGGCGCAGGATTTCAGGCCCAGTGCCCGTACCAGCATTTCCGCCATCTCGGCGCGGGTGGCCGGACTGTTGGGGTGAAATGCCTCCGACTGCCCGATCACATCATGGGCTGCCGCACAGGCGATGGCGCTGCGGTACTGTGAAGAGAGATTTTTCGGCAGCGCCATGGCCGCTGTGATGGAAGCGGCGGTCTCTTCGTCTGATGGGGTCTGCCATCCCATCATCCGGGTCAGCACAACAACAAACTGCGCCCGGGTCATTGCGTCCGAGTAGCCGAACCGGTCCTGGCTGTACCCATTCATCAGGCCGTAGCTTACAGCCTTTTCCACCTCGCCCGCCAGCGCGCTGCCGCCGGGAACGTCTGTGTAGGCTCCGGCCATGGAAACCGCACAGGAACAGGCCAGCACCAGTGCCAGCACATACGCTGTGATTCTTTTCATGCGGAAGATCCACCTCTTTCTCTTTTTGGTGGCTTCATCTTAGCATAGCGGCCTAAAAAGATGTGAATTTTCCATGAACTTTCCGGGCCGCAGGGCCGCGGCGGAGCCATCCGCGCACGGACATTCCCGGCCTTCAATGATAAAAATACAGGAGCGGCCTTGCCGCTCCTGTGGTTTTCTGTGGGGGCTCCGATCAAAAAAGTGCGCTCTTACAGCAGGTCCGCCAGTTCCAGGATCAGGCGCTCCGTCTTTTCCCAGCCCAGGCAGGCATCGGTGATGGACTTGCCGTAGGTGCCCTCCGTGATCTTCTGGTTGCCGTCCTCGATGTAGCTTTCGATCATCAGGCCCTTCACCAGGCCGTCAATGTCCTTGGAGTGGCGCTTGGAGTGGAGGACCTCCTTGGCAATGCGGATCTGCTCCAGATACTGCTTGCCGGAGTTGGCGTGATTGCAGTCCACGATGCAGGCGGGATTCTTGATGCCCTTTTCCGCGTACAGCTTGTGGAGCTGCACCAGGTCCTCATAGTGGTAGTTGGGGCGGCTGTCTCCCTTTTCATTGACATAGCCCCGCATGATGGCGTGGGCATAGGGATTGCCGTAGGTCTCCACTTCCCAGCCCCGGTACAGGAAGGTGTGGTCGCCCATGGCGGCATAGATGGAGTTCATCATCACGCTCAGGTCGCCGCCGGTGGGGTTCTTCATGCCCACGGGCACGTCGATGCCGCTGGCCACCAGGCGGTGCTGCTGGTTTTCCACAGACCGGGCACCCACGGCCACGTAGCCCAGAACGTCAGAGAGATAGCGGTAGTTTTCGGGATAGAGCATCTCGTCGGCGCAGGCAAAGCCGGTCTCCTCCACGGCACGGGTGTGGAGACGGCGGATGGCGATGATGCCCTCCAGCATATCCGGCTTCTTGCTGGGGTCCGGCTGGTGGAGCATGCCCTTGTAGCCGGCGCCGTTGGTGCGGGGCTTGTTGGTATAAATGCGGGGGACGATCAGGATCTTATCCTTCACCTGCTCCTGCATGGGGGCCAGGCGCTGGATGTAATCCATCACGCTGTCCTCCCGGTCGGCAGAGCAGGGGCCGATAATGAGCATCAGCCGGTGATCCCGTCCGTCCAGGATGGCCTTCATCTCTCCGACCCGGGCCTCTCTGACCGCGGAAACCCGTTCCGAAACGGGGAATTCTTTTTTAATGTCCATGGGGATGGGCAACTTCCGAATGAATTTGGCGCCTTGCTGCATAGTCTGCACTCCTTGCTGCTTAAAAATCATCTTTTATTTTACAGCGTTCCGCCCCGCACCACAAGTGTAAATTCATAGTGATTCGACGGGTTTTTCCATATCCGGTCAGGCAACTTTCAACAGAAATCCCCCTGCGGGGCCGCTTTCCCGGCAGACGGACCGGGCATCATAACTCAATTTTGCCATGCTCCTGCTCAAATTTTGCAATATGCAGGTTTACGAGGCGCTCCAATTCCTTGTTCTTTGTGCGTCCTTCATATTCGGCGATGTATCCCAGCTTTTCCAATAGATCCGGGTCAATCCGCAGTGTATACCGCGCTTTATTATCCTGCATTTTACTAACCTCACTTCATACGCTGAGATCATTTACCCTTTTGGTGGTATGGTCTGGGATCATCCGTGTAATCAACCAGATAGTCAATGCTTGTTTTGTAAAAGTCAGCCAGCTGGATGAGTGCATCCACCGGAATATTGATATTCCCGCGTTCATAATCGGAATATGTTGTTTGATGGACTTGCAGCAGTTTAGCAAGCTGTTTTTGTGATAAATCCCTGTCCTCACGCAGAGCGCGCAAATGCTCGTACATACGATCACCTCTCGGCTCCAGTATGCTATAAGGGAATATTCCTTATTGATTTTTAAGGGTTATTCCCTTAAAATAAGTATAGGAGGTGGTCGCATATGCCCAATATTGAAAAAGCCTATCACATTTTATTGGCCGCCGCGTCGGATTCCATTGACCTGTTGGAGCATGGAAATGTGTGGGACACCCGCAAGCTGCTGCAATCCGCCCTGCTCCGCGCCGAGGAGGATGCCATCAAGGACGATTTTCCAGAAAACCAGGCCCCTTTTTCCGATGACGGCCCTTGACAAGCCATAAAAAAGTCCGTGAGATTGCATCTCACGGACTTTTTATCGGTACAGCCCCGCCCTGGGCCGGGTCATGCTTCCTCTCCGATCAAGGGCAGGTACACGGTAAAGCTGCTGCCCTGCCGGGGCTGGCTGGCCACCTCAATGCGTCCCCCGGACAGTTCCACGATCCGGTGGACGATGGAAAGTCCCAGGCCCAGTCCCTGCTTCTTTTCGCTGGGGTCTCCCTGGTAGTACTTTTCAAAAATGTGGGCCTGGACCTCCGCCGTCATACCCGCGCCAGTGTCCCACACCCGGACGGCGGCGTCCCTTCCCGTCCGCTTCAGTTCCACGCCGATCTCGCCCCCCGCCGGGGTATAGCGGATGGCGTTGTTCAAAAGGTTGAGCCACACTTGCCGCAGCAGTTCCTCACTGCCGGTGCAGTCTACGGTTTCCAGCTCCGCGGAGAAGGTGAGGTTCTTCTCCCCCCAGTTGTGGGAGAGCAGGATGGCGCACCGGCGGATCTGTTCATACAGGGAGAAGGTGGTCTGGTCCGGCACGAACCGCTGGGATTCCAGCTTGGTCAAAAGCAGGGTCCGGTTGGTCAGTTCCGCCAGACGGGCGGACTCGTCCTGGATGATCCGCAGATACTGCTGCCGCTCCTCCTCGGTGAGATCCGGCTCGGAAAGCAGCTCCGCAAAGCCCTTGATGGCGGTGATCGGCGTTTTGAATTCATGGGAATAGCTGTTGACGAAGTCCTCCCGCAGGGTGCGGACGCTTTGCAATTCCTCCGTCATGCGGTTGAAATCCTCACACAGATCGTCCAGCAGCTAATGCTTATCTGTTTTCAGACGGACGGAATAGTCTCCTCCCGCCACGGCGCGAAGTCCGTCCATCAAGTTTGTCACATTGGCGCTGAGCTTATGCTCCAGAAACCCGGTTGTCAGGATCAGTGTGATCCAAAGCGGCAGGTACACAGCGGAGAGCACAGATCCGGCAGCACTGACAGACGCCTCCGGTGGCGGTGCCGCGGGAAAGATAGAGATAACGCAGCAGCAGGAATGAATTCATAATGGCGAAGGTGGCTAGCCCTTCCAACGCCACCCACAGCAACCATATTTTCCGATATTTGGAATGCTTCTTTTTCACGGCTCTTTCTCCTTCACAAGCTCTGCCTTATACCCCAGGCCCTTGACGGTGACGATCTGGAAGTCCTCCACGTCCTTCAGCCGGTTCCGCAGGCGGCTGATATGGGTCTTGACCGTGTCCTCCCCGCTCTCTGATACATACCCCCACACGTCATCCAGCAGCTGGCTGCGGGTGAAGATCTGTCCGGGGTAGGACAGCAGCTTATAGAGAAGTTCAAATTCCTTTTTCGGCAGCTCCATGGTCCGGCCGCCGTGGGCGTGTGCGGCAAGGTTCTCGACACCCTGGACGGCTATGCGGGCCAGGGCATCAGCTACGAGGTCATCAACAACGAGGCCGATAACATCACCGTCACCCTGCAAAGCATCCTCCAGACCCTGCTGGTCGGCGTGTTGCTGGCCATGGCCGTCCTGTTCCTGTTCTTCGGCGACTGGAAGGGCAGCCTGGTGGTGGGAATCAGTATGCCCCTTTCCGTGCTGCTGGCTATCATCGTGCTGAACTTTGCCGGATTTGACATGAACGTCCTCACCGGCACGGGCCTGATCCTGGCCATCGGCATGATCGTGGATAACTCCATCGTCATTCTGGAAAGCTGCTTCCGCTTCCGGGAGCAGGGCCTTTCCTTCCAGGAGGCCGCCGCCCAGGGCACCAGCACCATGCTTATGTCCATTCTGGCAGGCACCCTCACCACCGTGGTGGTATACGTGCCCCTGTCCATCAGCCAGGGCATGGCGGGCATGATGTTCGGTCCCCTACTGTGGACCATCATCCTGACCCTGCTGGCCTCCTTCCTCTGCGCCATTGTGGTGGTGCCCCTGGCCTTCACCCTTCTGACCCCCAAGGCCAAGGAGGACATCCCTGTGAACCGCCTGCTCCGTAAGTTCCAGAATTTCTATCGCCGTGTTATGCCCAAGCTGCTCCGCAAGCCCGGCAAGGTGATGCTGATTGGCGTTGGCAGCTTCCTTGCGGCGATTTTGCTGGCAACGCAGATGGAATTTGTGCTCATCCCCAATAACTACGATGGCAGCATCACCGTGGACGTCTCCTTCCGGGCCGGTACGAAGCTGGCGGTCATGGACGAGCGGGTCCAGCAGCTGGAATCCGTCCTGTTGGCGGACGAGAACTTTGAAAACGTCACGCTGAGCATTTCCGACGATTCCGCCTCCTTTACCGCCTATGCCGTGGACCACTGCAAGCGCAGCAGTGAAAAGGCCGCGGAGCTTTACACCACCGAATTTTCCAATTATCCGGGCATGGACGTATCCGTGTCACCCACCTCTGCCACCTCCGGCATGAGCGCCATGGGAAGCACCGGCAACACCACCACGGTGATGCTGCTGGGCGACGATATGGACGCCCTCCGGGCGGGGGCCGAGCAGGTCCGGGACATGATGGCCCAGACCCCCGGCGTCATCCGGGTGGAAAATCCCTTTGACCAGAGCCGGGTGAAAGGCCATCTGGAGATCGATCCCCCGCGGGCGCTGAACGCCGGGACCACCCCCGCCGCCATTTCCATGCAGGTCCGGTATCTCCTCAACGGTCTCACCGCCGCCACGGTGGATGATGGCGATCAGGAGTATGACATCGTTCTGGAATACCCCAAGGGTAAATACGAGGACGTGGTGTCCGTCATGGATTACCCCATCCGCACCCAGACCGGAAAATGGTCACGCTCCACGATGTGGCGGACGTGACCTATGACGCCACCCTCCCGGTGCTGACCCGGCAGGACGGCCAGTATTCCGTAACCCTCACCGCCACCACCGATGAGACCAAGTACTCCGCCGCCAACGCCATCTCTGCCGCCGCGGAGGCCCTGGACTTCCCGGCGGGCGTCCGTGTGGGCGAGGACCCCCGGACCTCCATGCAGAACGATGAGCTTTCCACCATGGTGTCCGCCCTGCTGGCAAGTTTGTTTCTGGTGTTCCTGGTGATGGCCGCCCAGTTCAACTCCGTGAAAATGTCCATCATGGTGATGATGAAGGAGATGAGCTACATCGTCATTGGCGGCCTGATCGCCTCCACGGTGTTGGCCATGTTCCTGGTGCCCCCCCTTCTACCTGCTGATGCGGGGCGAACGGGTGGACGGTGTC
>URTS01000092.1 GCA_900550685.1 uncultured Oscillibacter sp.
TTACGAATCAGCTGCTCTACCGACTGAGCTACATTAGCATATTCACTTTTGGGGTCGCAGACCTGATTCTTACGAATCAGCTGCTCTACCGACTGAGCTACACCAGCATATGCAATTGGAACAGTCCGGAGACCTTGGTTTCAGCAGTAGCTATGATAGCACACTTTTCTGCCAGCGTCAACCTATTTTCCGCCGGAACCTGCGATTTTCCGGCGGAATAGCAGGATAATACGCATCGTATAGCTGGCCGCAGGGCGGTTCGTGAAAATTTGGCGTTTTACCATCTTTACAGACCATTTTTTACACTTTTTTCCTGAGTGCTCCGGAGGACCAGCCCGGCAATTTACGAAATCCGTGTTTTTTCGTTCAACTCCGCAGTTTCTTTTTGTTTACATAAAGTTTTTAATAATTTTACTTTACAAACAGTTATTCACATTCTCCACAGAGTTTTACACATCCGGTTGCACGATATACAGCAATACTTTTTCCACTTATCCACAAAACTTTCCACACCCGCAAACCCTATTTTTCAACGTTGCAAAATTCGATTTTTATTTTACATAATTTGAATGATCTGCCGGAGCATCCCCGCCGGTTCTCTGTTTTTCCTCTTGACACGGATTCTGCACCAATGACTTTGCCCGGCCTGCGGAAAGGCGGGGGCGGGGATGCAATGCCGGTCCCGGTGAGGGACCGGCGCTGTTCTGCCCTTTTGGGGACAGAAAATCTGACGGATGGGGCAAACAAAGTCCGTTTGGTAAAGACAAAGGCGTTCGGATGTGTTATTATACCAAGTAGTTAGAGGAAACTAACCACCCGGTGGGAAGCTGCCGGGACCGGACACAGGAGTGTGACAGCGGATGGGAACAGAGACATTATTTGAAAAGCAGGGGGCGGTGCTGCTGGTCCAGGAGCCTGCCAGCATCGCCCAGATCGGAGGCCGGGTGGGCTATGACAGCGCCGGGAAATTTACGGTGGCGTTCAAAAAGGTGATGAAGCTGACGTCGTCGGAATACCGCAGAGAAAGAGGGATGAACCATGAAGCCTGAAAAGAAAAGCTGGATGCAGACGGTTTTTGCCTACGCCGGGGGAGAGAAAAAGCGGATGGCATGGTCGGTGGTGCTGCCGGTGCTGAGCGTGCTGGCGGGGCTTGTGCCCTTTTACTGCATGTACGCCCTGATCTGCCGCTTTGCGGCGGGGACCGCCACGGAGACGGCGGCTGTGCAGTGGTGCCTGCTGGCTCTGGCAGCCTATCTTGTGAAGATCCTGCTGTTCAGCCTATCCACCGGCACGTCCTACGCCATGGCCTACACCATTTTGGAGGGACTGCGCCTGCGGCTGGCGGACCGCTTCCTTCACGCCCCGCTGGGAGACGTGGAAAACCACTCCATCGGCGAGATCAAGAACATGATGGTGGATAAGATCGAAAATCTGGAGCCGCCTCTGGCCTATATGATCCCGGAGGGGGCGGGGCACATCGTACTGCCCATCGTCAGCATTGCAGCCCTGCTGTGCATTGACTGGCGGCTGGCCCTGGTATCCCTGGTGACGTTCCCCCTGTCTTTTTTGGGCATGGGGCTGACCTTTGCCATCAGCGGGGACAGTTTCGCCCAGTATGACCGGTCCGGCAACGAGATGAACAGCGCCATTGTGGAGTATATCGAGGGCATCGAGGTCATCAAGGCCTTTGGTCGGGCAGGGGTGAGTTACGAAAAATATGCCGGGGCCATTACCGGCTTCCGGACCTTTGTGGTCAGGTGGCTGACCAGCACCTTTGTCACCATGAAGCTGAGCTTTGCCCTGTTCCCCTCCACCCTGATCGGCACCCTGCCCACGGCCCTAGCCCTGGCCGGCAGCGGTGTCATCACCGGGCCTCAGGCGGCCCTGGCGGTGATGCTGTCCAATGCCTCCGGGGAGAGATGGACCTGTCCATGATGCTGATGTTCGTCTTTTTCTCCTTCAGCATTTTTTCCAGCCTGGAACCCATCAGTGACAGCGCCCACACCCTGGGTGGCATTGATGACGCCATGGACCAGCTGGACGCCCTGAAGGCGGAGCATTTCATCGACGTCGACGGAAAAGACATCCGGCTGGACCGCTATGACATCCGGTTCGACCATGTGGACTTCGGCTATGATAGCCGCCAGGCTTTGAAGGACGTGAGCTTCACCATTCCGGAGGGGACCTCCACCGCCATCGTGGGCCCCTCTGGCAGCGGCAAGACCACCATCTGCAGCCTGCTGGCCCGGTTTTACGATCCCCAGGGCGGCTCCATCACCCTGGGGGGCCATGACCTCAGGGAATTCACCTGCGACAGCCTGCTTGCCGACATCTCCATGGTGTTCCAGAACGTGTACCTGTTCCACGACACCATCCGGGCCAACATCTGCTTCGGCAAGCCGGACGCCAGCAGGCGGAGATGATCGCCGCGGCGAAAAAGGCCCGGTGTCACGATTTCATCATAGCCCTGCCCAACGGGTACGACACCGTGGTGGGGGAGGGCGGCGGAAGCCTTTCCGGCGGCGAAAAGCAGCGCATTTCCATTGCCCAGGCCATTTTGAAGGACGCCCCATCATCATCCTGGACGAGGCCACCGCCAGCGTGGACCCGGGAAACGAGCACCTGATCCAGCAGGCCATTTCGGAACTGACCCGGGGCAAAACCATCATCACCATTGCCCACCGGCTGGCCACTATCCAGAACGCCGGCCAGATCCTGGTGGTGGAGGATGGCCGCATCGTCCAGCAGGGCACCCACGCTCAGCTGGCCGGGGAGGAGGGCCTTTACCGCCGCTTTCTGGCCATCCGCCGGCAGGCTGAGGGCTGGCGCATCACGGCGGAGTAAAAAATGGACGCAAAGAAAGGCGGGACCTGCTGCAGCAGGCCCCGCCTTGGCGTGTTGGGAAAGAAGTCCACCGCAGGCGTTTGGGGCTTATTTTCCGGAAATGCGCAGGGCTTTTTTACTCAGATAGAGGTAGAAGCCAACGTTCAGAAGAATGCCCACCGCCGTGGATACCGGGGCCGCCATGCCGATCTTCGTCAGGCTGGCGTTGGGCTGGATGCTCATGACGTAGGCCAGGGGCAGGCGGACCAGTAAGGTCTGGACGATGCCCTGAACCATGACCCAGAGGGTGTGATTGGTGCCGTTGAAATAGCCGATCATGCTGAACAGCACGGCGGTGGCGATGGTCTCCGGGGCAAAGCCCTTGAGGTAGTCGAAGCCCTTCTGGACCACGGCGGCGTCGGGGGAGAAGCACCCGGCCAGCACATCCCCCTTCAGCAGCACCAAGATGAACACCAGACAGCCGCACGCAAGACCCACGCCGTAGCCGGAGGAGGCCTCCAGCCCCAGCCGGTTTACAAAGGCGCACAGGGCCAGGAAGGAGACCTGGGTCAAACCCTCCTGCAAGGCCAGGGGCAGGCCCACGTCCAGCACCTTCCGGCAATGGGGGGTGAGCCGGAAATCTGTCCGCCGGAGGGTGAAGGGCAGGTGCTTTTTCAGCAGCAGCACCACGGCCAGCACCACGCTGACCGCCTGGGCCAGCACCGTTGCAATAGCCGCGCCTGCCGCGTCCATCCCCAACCCGGCCACCAGGGCAAGGTCGCCCACGATATTCACAACACAGGCCACCAGCACGAACAGCAGGGGGGATTTGCTATCGCCCAGCCCCCTGAAGATGGCGGAAAACAGGTTATAGGCCACGATGAAGAAAATGCCGCCGCCGCAGATGCGCACGTAGCTGGCTGTCAGGTCCACCGCCTCGGCCGGGGCCTGCATTAGCACGGAGATGGGCCGGGCGAAGCCCACCAGTCCCACAAGGAGGATGGCGGAGAGCAGGGTGAAGATGACGGCGGCGCCGCCGATGACGGAGCCGATCTGCTCCGGACGCTTTTCCCCCAGATACCGGGCAATGAGGACGGTGACGCCCATAGCCAGCTGAGTCACCACGAAGGTGACCAGATTCAGCACCTGGCTGCCGGTGGAGACGGCGGAAAGGCCGGAGGTGGAGCCGAAGCGGCCCACCACCAGCAGGTCCACCGCGCCGTAGGCTGCCTGGAGCACCAGGGCCCCCAGAACGGGGAGCATAAACCAGCACAGCTTTTTCAGGATGCTGCCCTGGGTAAAATCGGTCTGATCAGTCGTCAAGATGCCCCCTCCTTTCGCACATGACCTGGTAAAAGGTCTCAATGGTGCGGATCATGGTGTCCGCGTCCTGGTCGGAAATGGTGTCCAGATAGGGGACCAGGGCCCGGAAATATTTGGTGTTGTACCGGGCGGAAAGAGCCCGGCCCGCGCCGGTGATGGTGAGGTAGGTCACCCGGCCGTCCTCGGCAGAGGCCTGCTTTTGGAGATAGCCCTTGGCCTCCATTTCCTTCACTGTCCGGGTCACGCCGGGACGGGGAAGGTGGAGGGTGTCGCTGATGTCGGACACCTTCACCGGCAGGCCCTGCCGCTCCCGGTTTTCCATCACATCCAGATAGTGGAGATAAGAGGGAGTGACCCCTTCAGGCAGGGGCGGCAGCATGTCCCGGATGCGTTTGGCCTGGTAGCAAGCGTCCAGCATCCGCTTGATTTTTTCAATGGTCATAGAAATCCTTCCTGTAGTTACCTTTGATAATTATCAGCGATAATTATATACGGCGCGCGGCATTTGCCAAGCTTTTTCTAAGAAAGTCTGCCATCCGGAAAATTCACAAAAAAAGCTTGCAAACTCCCTGCTGTGTGCTATGATGGGGCCGGAAAACAGAGAATCATGCACATTGCAGAAAGCGGGAATCATCGTGTTGGAATTTTTGGAACAGGAACAGATCAGCCGGGAGCTGCTGGATGGCGTCCGGGCCTACCGGGCCCAGTACCCCGCCGCCCCGGCCATGCAGAGCCGGGTGCCAAAGCCCCGGTACCGCTATTACGGAAAAGAGGTGTGGGAGGCGGCCATCGCCGCTGTCCTGTGCGGAGAGAACCTGCTGCTGGCCGGCAGCAAGGCCACCGGCAAAAATGTGCTGGCGGAGAATCTGGCCATGGTGTTCGGCCGTCCCTGCTGGGATGTGTCCTTCCACGTGAATATGGATGCCGCCAGCCTCATCGGCATGGACACCTTTGAAAACGGACAGGTGACCTTCCGGCCCGGTCCGGTGTACCTCTGTGCGAAAAACGGCGGCTTCGGGATTCTGGACGAGATCAACATGGCGAAAAACGAGGCCCTGGCGGTGCTGCACGCCACCTTGGACTTCCGCAGGACCATCGACGTGCCCGGCTACGACCGGGTAGAGGTGGACCCTGCCGCCCGCTTCATTGGCACCATGAACTACGGCTACGCCGGTACCCGGGAACTGAACGAAGCCCTTACCAGCCGGTTCGTGGTGATCCAGATGCCCGCCATTGACGCCGATGGCCTGGAGCGTCTGCTGGGAGACGAGTTCCCCACCCTGGAAAAGAAGTACCGAGGGCAGTTTGTCCAGCTGTTTCTGGACTTGCAGAAAAAGTGCGAAAGCGCGGAGATCTCCTCCAAGGCCCTGGACCTCCGGGGCTTGCTGGACGCCCTGCGGCTGATCCGCCGGGGAGTGGGGGCCGGGATGGCCCTGGACATGGGCATCACCAACAAGGCCTTCGACAGCTACGAGCAGGGGTTGATCCGGGATGTCATTACCGCCCGGATCCCCGCCAAGCTGGACCGCAGCCGCCTGTTTACCGACTGATATGGAGACGGGAAGCTACAGCGCCCAGCAGCGCCGGGCCATCAACCTGGTGTGGACCGCCTGCGGGGACTACAAATTTGAGCCCCGGTTCCTGGCCATGCGGTCCGACGGGAAACCGGATTTCTACATGAACTGCGTCATCGGCCTGGTCCACAAGTGGTTCGGAGACGAAATGCCCCAGCGGCTGTTTGCCGCCTGGACCGGGGATGTCCGCCAGAGCGTTTACGACGACCTGGCTTGGCTGGCCCTGGAAAACGCCGCGTATGAAAAGGAGCTGCCGGAGCGTCCGGCCCTGGAGGGGCTGCGCCGCGCCCATGCCGCCGCCTTTTTCGACGCGGAATACCAGCTTTCCCGGCAGGAGTGGATGGAGAAGAACCAGTTGGTGTACGCCATTCAGTCCGCCCGGTGGAAATCTGTGCTGGGGCAGAAGGCCCCGCTGCTGGCACCTTGGGAAAAGGGGCTTTCGGAGGCTCTGGCTTGTCCGGGCACCATGGATGGAGAAGCACTGGAAGATGCTGTCCTGGCGGCGTTCCGGAAGTACCTGCAATTCGACGGCACCGCCCACACAAAAACGCCCTTTACCCTGCATTTCGGGGATAAGTGGGCCCCTTTGCTGACCAAATTGTTTACCACGGAGATGGTCCGCACCGACGATCTGGCTATCGGCCGCTCCGGCGTACCGGGGGAGAACGGCATCGTGCGGGCCTCCAACGCCCTGCGTGCCCGTCTCAGCGCCAACGAGCGGGAGGCGGAGGACCGGGACTATGTGGAGCGCTGCTTCGGCCGCAGCCTGTTTCCGCCCCGGGAACTGGCACTGATGGAGCAGCGGGACTGCACCGGCAATCACCTGGGCTGCCGCCTTTGGTTCACCAAGGGGGACCCGGCGCCGGACAAGCCTGTCAGTGCCGACACCCAGCGGCTTTTTGAGCAGGCGGAGGAACAGGCCCAGCGGAACCGGGCCGCCTTTACCCACAATCATGACCTGTACCAAAATGCCCTCTTGCGGCTGACGGAGCAGATCCGCAACTGCATGCTGATCCACCAGCAGCCGGAGGCCGTCACCGCCCGGCAGGGCTGGCTGGATGGCCGCCGGGTCTGGCGGGAGCCGGTGCTGGGGGATGACCGGGTATTCCTCCGCAGCGATGAGGAGAGCCATCCCGGTTTTACCGTGGATCTGATGCTGGATGGCTCCGCCTCCCGGCTCCACTGCCAGGAGGACATTGCCGCTCAGGGGTACATCCTGGCCAAGAGTCTTGCCGCCTGCGGAATCCCCGTGCGGATCACCAGCTTTTGCAGTTTGCGGGGATATACGGTGCTGCGGATTTTGAAGGACTTCGGCGATAAAAACGGCGAGCGGAAGGTGTTCGACTACTTTGCTGCCGGGTGGAACCGGGACGGCCTGGCCCTCCGGGCCATGGGGGAGCTGATGAAATCCGCCCCGGCGGACAAGCATCTGCTGATCCTGCTGACGGATGCCAGCCCCGACGACAGCCACAAGATCCTGCCCAGCGGCAAGGTGCCCCTCAGCCGGGATTACGACGGCCAGGCGGGAGTGGATGACACGGCGGCGGAGGTCCGGGCCCTGCGGCAGCAGGGCATCCGGGTGGCAGCGGTGTTCATGGGAGAG
>URTS01000093.1 GCA_900550685.1 uncultured Oscillibacter sp.
CCCCCTTCCGCGTCCCCATCGCCCGCCTCGCCGCTGCGCAGGCTGCTATTAAGGACGCACAGTAACAACAGCATACCGTGAAGTTTTCTGCATAACAGCAAGCGCCCGGCCATTGGCCGGGCGCTTGTGTTTACCCGGGGGGTTGCAGAACTGGAAAAAAGCATATACAAACCGGAATTTATGGGCCGGCCATCTTCTGCCTGCTTGACAGAGGATGGCTGGATTGCGGAATACTGCCTGGTCAGTAAGAATGCCGCTCCGGAGACAATTGTCTCCGGAGCGGCGTTTACGGCGTCAGGTTTTTATGATCTTCCAGGCGCACCAGACCAGCAGCAGGGCCATGACAGTGTTGATGGCCCTGGCGTACTTACTGTACAGGGGAAAGAGCAGAGAGCCCAAAGTGGCCCAGATCAGGTTACCGGTACCGGCGCAGAGCGTCATGATGACGGCAAAGGCTACGATGCGGCCGGGATGGAAGCCATAGGGCAGAATATAGCCGGAATAGAAAGCAACCCCAAGCATCAGAATCTTGACATTCAAAAACTGGAGCAGGAAGCCGTTTCCGCAGGTCAGGGGCCGGGAGGCGTCCGCCGTGCCGCTGCCGGTTTTCCGGGTGAAGGTCTTGTAGGCCAGATACAGCACATAGGCCGCGCCGATGTATTTCGCCACCGGGACGATCTGAGGGACCAACTCTCCCAGGGCGGCGCAGCCGAAACCGCAGATCAGCATGACGGTGATGAGCCCCGCCCAGATGCCCAGCAGTCAGACGGTCAGATGCGGCTGCGGATCTCCGCGCCCATCTCCCGGCAGCCTACCAGCTTGCAGCCCTGACGCATGATGTCACCGCAGCGGATGCCGGCCTTCAGTGTCTCGTCCACGGCGCGCTCGATGGCGTCCGCCTCTGCGGCCATGTCGAAGCTGTAGCGCAGCATCATGGCGGCGGCCAGAACGGTGCCAATGGGGTTGGCCTTGTCCTGGCCCGCAATGTCCGGGGCGGAGCCGTGGATGGGCTCGTACAGGCCCCGGGTGCCCTCCCCCATACTGGAAGATGGGATCATGCCGATGGAGCCGGTGATCTGGCTGGCTTCGTCGGAGAGGATGTCGCCGAAGAGGTTTTCGGTGACGATGACGTCAAACTGGCTGGGGTCCCGGACGATCTGCATGGCGGCGTTGTCCACATACATGTGAAGCAGCTCTACATCCGGGTATTCCTTTGCTACCTCCGTGACGATCCTGCGCCACAGGCGGGAGGTGTCCAGCACGTTGGCCTTGTCGATGGAGGTAACGCGTTTCCGGCGCTTCTGGGCCATCTGGAAGGCCACATGGGCCACCCGGCGGATCTCATGCTCGGAGTAGGCCATGATATCCGTGGCCTTCTGCTCGCCGTCTGCTTCTTCCGTGCGGTGTTCACCGAAGTAGACGCCGCCGATCAGCTCCCGGACCACCACGAAGTCGATCCCCCGGGCGGCGATGTCTGAGCGGAGGGGGCAGGCGTCGGACAGCTCGGAAAACATCCGGGCAGGGCGGACATTGGTGTAGAGCTTCATGGCGCCCCGCAGCTTCAGAAGCCCCCGTTCGGGCCGGTTGGCGGAGGGCTGATCGTCCCACTTGGGGCCGCCTACGGCGCCCAGCAGGACGCTGTCCGCTTTCAGGCAGGTCTCCAGGCTGGAATCCGGCAGGGGGACGCCGAAGGCGTCAATGGCGCAGCCGCCCATGGGGGCGTCCACATAGGTGAAGGTATGGCCGAATTTGGCGGCCACGGCATCCAGGATGCCCATGGTCTCCCCTACGATCTCGGGGCCGATGCCGTCGCCCTTGATGATGGCAATGGTCTTGTTCATTTCGCTGCCTCCTTGTCCTTCAGAGAGGCCATCAGGCCGCCCTTGGCAATCATGTCCTTGATAAACGGCGGGAAGGGTTCCGCCTGATAGGTGGTGCCCTTGGTAACGTCGGTGATGACACCAGTGTCGAAGTCCACCGTCACCTCATCGCCGTTGTCGATCCCGGCGCTGGCGGCTGGACACTCCAGAATGGCCAGACCGATGTTGATGGCGTTGCGGTAGAAGATCCGGGCGAAGTTGGCGGCGATCACGCAGCTGATGCCGCTGGCTTTGATGGCCACCGGGGCATGCTCCCGGGAGGAGCCGCAGCCGAAGTTGACACCAGCTACCATGATGTCCCCCTCTTTGACCTTGTGGATGAAGTCCTTGTCGATGTCCTCCATGCAGTGGGCGGCCAGTTCCTTGTGGCTCTGGGTGTTCAGGTAGCGGGCGGGGATGATGACGTCTGTATCCACGTGATCCCCGTATTTATGGACGGTTCCGTGTGCGTTCATTTATTCATGACCTCCTCAGGGTATGCAATATGACCTGCGATGCCGGATGCGGCGGCTACGGCGGGCGAGGCCAGATAGACCTCGCTGTCCACATGGCCCATGCGGCCTACAAAGTTGCGGTTGGTGGTGGAAACGCACCGCTCTCCGGCCGCCAGAATACCCATGTAGCCGCCGAGACACGGCCCGCAGGTAGGGGTGGAAACGATGCAGCCTGCATCCAGGAAAATGTCAGTATAGCCTTCGTGCATACAGGCCCGGTAAACGCTCTGAGTGGCAGGGATGATAATGCCCCGGACGCCTTTGGCCAGATGGTGTCCCTTCAAAATGGCGGCAGCGGCAGCCATATCCGGCAGCTGGCCGTTGGTGCAGGAGCCGATAACGATCTGGTCGATGGCGATGTCTTTACCCTCCCGGGCGCTGTGGGCATTCTCCGGCAGGTGGGGCCAGGCCACGGTGCAGTCCACCTGGGAGAGGTCTATATCGATGGTGCGCGTGTACTCGGCGTCGGGGTCTGCCTCAAAGGCGGTCCAGGGGCGGTTTACCCGGCCCTCCACATAGACCCGGGTCACATCGTCTACCGGGAAGATGCCGTTTTTGCCGCCGGCCTCAATGGCCATGTTGCAGATGGTCAGCCGGTCATAGATGGTCAGGTTGGCCACGCCGGGGCCGGTGAACTCAATGGACTGGTACCGGGCACCGTCCACGCCGATCATGCCGATGAGGGTCAGGATCACATCCTTGCCGGAAACATAGGGCCGGAGCTTGCCGGTGAGGTTTACTTGGATGGCGGAGGGCACCTTGAACCAGGTTTCTCCCGCCGCCATGGCGGCGCCCATGTCCGTGGAGCCCACGCCGGTGGAGAAAGCGCCCAGGGCGCCGTAGGTGCAGGTGTGGGAGTCCGCGCCGATGACGGCTTCGCCGGGGGCGACCAGTCCCTGCTCCGGCAGCAGGGCATGTTCAATGCCCATGGTGCCCACATCGTAGAAGTGGTCGATGTCGAAGCGGCGGGCAAAGGTGCGGCACTGCTTGCACTGGGTGGCGGATTTGATGTCCTTGTTGGGGGCGAAGTGGTCCATCACCATGGCGATGCGGCTCTTGTCAAAGACCTTGCCGAATCCCGCGGCTTCAAATTCGTTGATGGCCACAGGAGTTGTGATGTCGTTGCCCAGCGCCAGGTCCAGCCGGGCCTGGATCAGCTGTCCGGCCCGTACGCTGTCCAATCCCGCGTGCCTAGCCAGAATTTTCTGCGTCATAGTCATTCCCATTGTGTGGTTCCCCTTTCAGTTGGCGGATTCTATAATTTTGTTGATACCGTTCACATAGGCCCGGATAGAGGATTCGATAATATCGGTGGAAAGGCCCGTGCCGGTGTAGGACCGGCCGTCCGGCAGAGAGACCTTCACCACGGCTTCGCCCACGGCGTCCTCGCCGTCGGTGACGGCGTTCAGGCTAAAGCTGTCCAGCTGAACGTCCATGTGCAGCATCCGGTTGATGGCCTTGAAGGAAGCATCCAGGGGGCCGGAGCCGATGGCCACATCCTCCAGCTCTTCATTGCCCCGCTGCAGCTTGATGCAGGAGATGTTGGGCACGCCGTGGCCGGTGTTGACTACATGGCTTACCAGACGGCAGTCCCCCTGGGACACGCCACGACGGTTGAGGACCAGGGCCTCAATGTCGCTGCCGGTGATGTTCTTTTTCTTGTCCGCCAGGTCCTTGAACCGGACGAACACGCCTTCCAGCTCCTCGTCGGTAAGCTCATAGCCCATGGATTCCAGCTTTTCCCGGAGGGCGTGCTTGCCGGAGTGCTTGCCCAGAACCATGGTGTTCTGGGGGATGCCTACATCGGTGGACTTCATGATCTCATAGGTCTGGGCGTTGGCAATGACGCCGTGCTGGTGGATGCCGGACTCGTGGGCAAAGGCGTTGGCGCCCACAATGGCCTTGCTGGGGGGAATGGGCACACCGGTGATGTTGCTGAGGAGCTTGCTGGAGCGGTAGATCTGCTTGGTGTTGATGCCGGTCTCGGCGTCGTAGAAATCCGCCCGGGTGCGAATGGCCATGGCCAGCTCTTCCAGGCTGGCGTTGCCCGCCCGCTCGCCGATGCCGTTGACAGTGCACTCGACCTGGGTGGCACCCGCCTTTACGCAGGCCAGGGAATTGGCCACCGCCATGCCCAGGTCGTTGTGGCAGTGGACGGAGATGTCCGTATTTTCCACGCCAACGACATGGGCTTTCAGGTAGGTAATGAGGTCCGCCATCTCCTGGGGCGTGGAGTAGCCTACGGTGTCGGGCACGTTCAATGTGGTAGCTCCGGCGGCTACGGCGTTGGAGTAGCACTGGGCCAGGAAGGCCCAGTCGGAGCGGGAGGCGTCCTCGGCGGAGAACTCGATGTCATCGCAGAAACTCTTGGCATAGGTCACCATGTCGCTGATGCGCTGGAGCACCTGCTCCCGGGTCATCCGCAGCTTGTACTCCATGTGAATGTCGCTGGTGGCCAGAAATACGTGGATGCGGGGATGCTTGGCCTCTTTCACGGCATCCCAGGCGGCGTCAATGTCCCCCTTGGTGCAGCGGGCCAAAGAGGCTACCGTGCAGTGCTCCACAGCGGCGGCAATGGCCTGAACGCTCTTGTGGTCCATGGGAGAGGCGATGGCAAATCCGGCCTCGATGATGTCCACGCCCAGCTTTTCCAGCTGCTTGGCCATCTCGATCTTCTCTGCCAGGTTCATGCTGCATCCGGGAGACTGCTCACCGTCCCGCAGGGTAGTGTCAAAAATTTTGATGCGCTTCATGTTGCGTTCCTCCTGTTTTTGTAAAGTTCAGGAAAAAACAAAAAAGCTTTCGTCTCTTCCTGTCGAAGAGACGAAAGCTTTGAAAACTTCCGCGGTACCACTCTCATTGGCATTGCTGCCCACTTTCGGTATCAGTCCGGTCGGGCCGAACGAATCCGCCTCTTTGGTAACGGTGAGGAGATCCGGCTCCGCCTAAACCGAGGTCTCAGCGAAGCTGCTCAGGGGCCAGTGACAGCTTTCCACTCTGCGCTGCCTCGCAGCATCCGGCAGCTCTCTGAAGCGTCTGTGGAAAACATTTTCCCCCGTCATGGCATTTGGGTCATGTGCATTGTGATGTCGTTACTATACCGGAAAAAGCAGCGGCTTGTCAAGCGGGAAATGTAAAAATTTAAAAATAGAACAAAATTATAGAGAGAAAAGAAAAAATTATAAGTTCTGTCTATGCGCCAGGCCGGCTTTCTGGATGGAACTGCTTGCAAGCGGGATATACCAAAGGAAATAAAAGCGCCTCCCGCACTGCGGGAGGCCTTTGTTTATGGGAGAAATTCAGGCAGCGGCTTGCTTCAGATGCTGATTTTTTTGCAAATTTCGATTGATTTAGCAAAACCAATGTGATATTCTTAGCTTACCGAATGGAGGTGTTTGCTATTTTATCGAACGACTTGATAGATTTAGCTAAATCTGTTTGCGAACAGCGGGCAGAGACACAAACGATTGAATGCAAAGCCGCCCACAATGATTGCCCAAGCGGCTGTATGACACGCTGTCCAGCTTCTCCAACCAGGACAGCGGCGGCATACTGCTGTTCGGCATCGATGAAAAGACGGGCTTTCAAGTGGTCGGTGTCTACGATGCGCAGGACCTCCAGAAAAAGGTGACAGAGCAATGCAACCAAATGGAACCGCCAGTGCGGGCAGTTTTTACGATTGCGGAACTGGATGGCCGATGGATTTGCTCGGCTGAGATTCCCGCCATCGATCTGTCTGAGCGCCCTTGCTATTATCGGGGAGCTGGGCGCAGTAAGGGTTCTTATATTCGGGTGGGCGATGCTGATTTGCCCATGACAGATTATGAGCTGTACAGCTATGAGGCTTTTTGCCGCCGCTTGCACGATGATGAACGTCCGGTGAAGCGGGCTACGCTTTCCATGCTGGATGCGGACAAGTTGGAGCGGTATATCCTACAGCGCCGTGCAGACCGTCCTGGCTTTGCTCAACTTTCCAGAGAACAGACGCTGGAAATGCTGAACATTACCCATGACGGAGAAGTTACGTTAGCTGCTGTCATGAATTTCTGCCTTTACCCGCAGGGGTATTTTCCACAGCTCGGCATTACTGCGATCGTCGTTCCGGGAACACAGATCGGTGATACGGACACAGATTCTGCCCGGTTTACCGATAATAAGCGTATTGAAGGCACCATTGATACCATGGTGGAGGATGCTGTGGCCTTCTGCCGCCGGAATATGAAGGTTCGCACGATCATTGATCCGGTGACTGGCGCACGGAATGACCGGACGGAATATCCGATCGAGGCTATCCGCGAAGCTGTTTTGAATGCGGTCATCCACAGGGATTACAGCATTTATACAGAGGGGACGCCTGTGCAGATCGACTTTTTTACCGACCGATTGGAGATCCACAGCCCCGGCAGTCTGTATGGCCGTATGACCGTAGAGCAGCTGGGTGTTGCCAAACCGGACCTCCGCAATCCCGCCCTTGCCGTTATGGCGGAAGAACTGACCAGCGCAGAAAACCGTTATTCCGGAATCCCCACCATTCGCCGGGCCATGGCAGAATATGGACTTCCTGCGCCCGTTTTTGAAAACCGCCGGAATGAATTTGTTGTGATCCTATACAACCAGTCCCCTGCTGTGGCGGAAGTTACCACGCAGCGGAGCGAAAAAAACACGAAACCAGACTTGCTGGCCTTTTGCAGAACACCCCGTTCCCGGCAGGAGATCGCAAACTACCTCGGTGTCAAAACGGTATTCTATGCGATGGGGCATTATGTTCAGCCGCTGCTGCAATCCGGACAGCTGGCAATGACGATCCCGGAATCTC
>URTS01000094.1 GCA_900550685.1 uncultured Oscillibacter sp.
TGCATAAGCGGTTCCGCACCGGGGCGTTAATTCTCTGTTTAGAAGTCTGCGTTGCCGACGGTGCGGGGATGCAGTTCCACGTCGCGGATGTTGTTCACGCCTGTGAGGTACATCACCATCCGCTCGAAGCCCAGGCCGTAGCCTGCGTGGCGGCAGGAGCCGTAGCGCCGCAGATCACAGTAGTATTTGTAATCCTCGGGGTTCATGCCCAATTCCTTGATGCGCCCTTCCAGCACGTCCAGCCGCTCTTCACGCTGGCTGCCGCCGATGATCTCGCCGATACCGGGCACCAGGCAGTCCGCCGCGGCCACGGTCTTGCCGTCGTCGTTGAGGCGCATGTAGAAAGCCTTGATCTCCTTGGGATAGTCGGTGACGAACACGGGCCGCTTGTAGATGTGCTCGGTGAGATAGCGCTCGTGCTCAGTCTGAAGGTCAATGCCCCACTCCACGGGGTAGTCGAACTTCTGGCCGCTCTTTTGCAGCAGGTCCACGGCCTCGGTGTAGCTCACCCGGCCGAAGTCGGAGGAGGCCACATGCTCCAGCCGCTCCTTCAGGCCCTTGTCCACAAACTGGTTGAAGAAATCCATCTCCTGTGGGCACTGCTCCATGACATAGCGGATGATATACTTGATCATGTCCTCGGCGGTGTCCATATAGCCGTTCAGATCGGCAAAGGCCATCTCCGGCTCCACCATCCAGAACTCGGCGGCGTGGCGCTGGGTGTTGGAGTTCTCGGCCCGGAAAGTGGGGCCGAAGGTGTAGACATTGCCGAAGGCCATGGCGAAGTTTTCGGCGTTCAGCTGGCCGGACACGGTCAGGCTGGTTTTTTTGCCGAAGAAGTCCTGGCTGTAGTCCACCTGGCCATCCTCGGTCTTGGGTACGTTGTTCAGGTCCAGGGTGGTCACCTGGAACATCTCACCGGCGCCCTCGCAGTCGCTGGCGGTGATGATGGGGGTCTGGGCGTAGACGAAGCCCCGCTCCTGGAAGAACTTGTGGATAGCATAAGCCGCCACGCTCCGCACCCGGAAGGTGGCGGAGAACAGGTTGGTCCGGGGGCGCAGATGCTGAATGGTCCGCAGGAACTCCACGCTGTGGCGCTTTTTCTGCAGGGGGTAGTCAGGGGAGGAGGTGCCCTCCACGGCGATCTCCGTGGCCTTCAGCTCCAGGGGCTGCTTGGCATCGGGGGTCAGGGTCACCATGCCGGTGACGATCAGGGCCGCGCCCACGTTCTGGGCCGCGATGTCCTTGTAATTGTTCAGCGCGCCGGACTCCATGACTACCTGGAGATTGCGGAAGCAGGAGCCGTCGTTCAGTTCGATGAAGCCGAAGCCCTTCAGGTCACGAATGGTGCGGACCCAGCCGCCCACCGTGACGGTCTGGCCGGACAGGGCCTCGCTGTCAGCAAAAATTTTTGCGATCTTTGTATAACTCATAGTTCGATCCGTCCTTTGCATGTATCGGTGCAATAATGGAGTATTTTACTCCCTTTTTCCGCCTTTTACAAGAGGGAACCGGTGTTCTCCCGGTAAATCCATGGGATTTTTACGGCAAAACAGCAAATTGGACTTGAATTTCCGCCCGGTATCCGATATAATAGGCAACGTTAAGTGCCGGTGTGATGGAATGGTAGACGTGACGGACTCAAAATCCGTTGGTGGCGACACCGTGTGGGTTCGAGTCCCACCACCGGCACCAATCAAAAGAGGACATCCATTTGGATGTCCTCTTTTGATTGGTGCCCCTTCGATTTGCTTTGCAAATCGCCCGCCTGTGGCGGGTTTTTTTGAAAAGCAGGGGAAACCCGGCCAAGGTTTCCCCTTGCAAACATTCCCTTCCTTGCAGGCAATAGGAAATCCAGCTTTTTCGTCAATAGAATCAAAAAGAAAGACGGCTTGCCTGGCAAGCCGTCTTTCTTGGCGTTTTTTCGCTCAAATCAGCGGGAGAGATAGTCCCGGCAGCAGCGGCGGGCATCCTCGGCCACGGTGGCTTCGTCGATGGTGACCAGGTGCCCTTCTTTGACCACGACCCGACCCTGGACCACGGTATAGTCTACCGGGCCCCGGAGGCCCACTGTGGCCAGCACATCGGCGGGGCTGAACTCGCTGCCCACCAGCTCCAGGCGGCGGCTGTCCACCAGGAACAGGTCAGCGCACTTGCCCACAGCCAGCTGGCCGATGTCTGCCCGGCCCAGCAGCCGGGCGCTGCCCCGGGTGGCCATTTTCAGCACCTGGTAGCCGGAAGGGGCCGCCTTGCTGCTGTGCAGCCGGTGGAGCAGATAGGCCACCCGCAGTTCCTCCATGAGGGAAGAACCGTCGTTGCTGGCGGAGCCGTCCACCGCCAGGCCCACCGGCACCCCCAGAGTCAGCATTTCCGGCACCCGGGCCACGCCGGAGGAAAGCTTCATATTGCTGATGGGGCAGTGGGCCACGCCGGTGCCGGTGCGGGCCAGCTCCCGCAGTTCCTCGTCATTGAAATGGATGCCGTGGGCAAACCAGACGTCGGGGCCGGTCCAGCCTAAGGACGCCATGAATTCCAGGGGCCGGACGCCGTGGTGGGTCAGCATATACTGCTCCTCGTCCTTGGTTTCGCACAGATGGGTGTGGAGCCGGACGCCGTACTGCCGGGCCAGGATGGCGCTCTGCCGCAGCAGCTCCGGGCTGACGGAGAAGGGGGAGCAGGGGGCCAGGGCCACCTGCCGCATGGAGCCGGGCCGGGGATCGTGGTAGGCCTCAATGACCCGGACGGAGTCCTGCATGATCTCGTCCACCGTCTGGACCACGCTGTCCGGCGGCAGGCCGCCGTCCTTTTTGGAGAGGTCCATGCTGCCCCGGGAGGCAAACATCCGGATGCCCAACTCCTCCGCGGCGGCAAACTGGGCCCCCAACAGGTCCCCGGCTCCGGCGGGAAAGACATAGTGGTGGTCAAAGCAGGTGGTGCAGCCGTGCTTCATCAGTTCCCCCATGCCAGTGAGGGAGGAAAGGCGGATCACGTCGGCATCCAGATTTTTCCAGATTTCATACAGGGTGGTGAGCCAGTCGAACAGTTCCATATTCTGGACCTGGGGCAGATTCCGGGAAAAGACCTGATAAAGATGATGGTGGGTGTTCACCAGACCGGGGTAGCACCAGTAATGGGTGCCGTCGATGACCGCATCGGCGGTCTGGGGCAGATGGGGGCCGATGGCGCGGATGAAGCCGTCTTCGCAGTAAACGTCAACGCTGCGGAGAACGCTGTCGGCATCGTCGCAGGTGACGAGGGTATTCAGATTTTTCAGCAGCAGGGTGGACATGGGACCACGCTCCTTTCGCTGTCCAGTATAGGGGAAAAAGGGCGGCAGGTCAACTGTCTGCCGGGATCTGCCTGCCGCCCTTGCAAAAATCTGCCGGTATGCTATACTGACTATGATTTGCCCGGAACTTTCCAGCCATAAACCCGGCCGCCCGGCGCAGACTATCCATGAGGGAGGGCTGCGGCATGGAAGAACCTGTGTTCTGGGATCTGTTTCTGGACACCGGTGACCCGGTGGTCTATCTGCTGTTCCGCTCCGGGGCGGACAGAGCGTAATTTCCGGAGGCGGTGCCTCCGTACATAGGTGGTGAGACCATGGCCGGGGGACCTTACATTGTGACCCGGGGGATCGTTCTGCGGGATACCGACACCCGGGACGCCGACAAGATCCTGACCCTGCTGACGGCGGAGCAGGGGAAAATTGCGGTCATTGCCCGGGGTGCCCGCCGCAAGGGCTGCAAATTTGCGGCCTGCGCCCAGCCGCTGGCCTACTCCGAGTGGACCCTTTACAAAAAAGGCCAGTGGTACTACGCCAACGAGGGGGCAACGCTGGAACTGTTCAACGGCCTGCGGTCCGAGCTGGACGCCATGGCTTTGGGATTCTACCTCTCGGAGCTGACGGAGGGAGTCATCACCGAGGAGTCCCCCCAGCAGGAACTGCTGAGCCATCTGCTGAACGGCCTGTATGCCATTTCCACTTTACACAAGCCCCTGCCGCTGGTAAAGGCGGCCTTTGAGCTGCGGCTGCTGTGCCTGGCGGGGTATGAACCCCTGGCGGATGCCTGCGCCTATTGCGGACGGCCGGACCCGGAGCAGCCCTGCTTCGATGTTTTACAGGGGGTGCTCCACTGCCGGGCCTGCGGAGAGCGGGGCGGGAAGTCCATGCCCCTGTGCCGGGATTCCCTGACGGCCCTGCGCCGCATTGTCTACGGCGATCCCAAGCGGCTGTACTCCTTCACCCTGGGGCCGGATGCCCAGAAGCGGCTGTCCGCGGCGGCGGAGGCCTTTGTCTCCGCCCAGCTGGAGCGGGGGTTCCGGACCCTGGATTTTTACAAGAGCGTGTGCGCGATGCCGTCGAAATAAAATACAAACTGTAGTATTCACTATTATCAATACATTTAGGAGCGAATATGAGCGAATTATTTGACAAATCCATCCGGACATTGGAGCTGCCCAGGGTGCTTCAGCTGTTGGCGGAGCAGGCCGTCAGCCAGGAGGCCAAGGAGCTGGCTCTGGCGGTCCGGCCGGAAACCGACTATGAGGATGTGCTGCGGCTGTTAGACCAGACCGACGGCGCACGGGCCATGATGACCCTCCACGGCGCCCCCGGATTCTCCGGTGTGAAGCCTATGCGGGAACTGCTGGACCGGGCGGACCGGGGCGGCAGCCTCGGTATTTCAGAATTGATCCGTGTAGGGGATCTCCTTTACACCGCCCGCCGGGCAAAGGAATATTTCAACGCGGACAACATGGAGCCCACCGCCCTGGACCAGATCTTCCTGTCTATCCACGGCAATCGCTTTTTGGAGGACAAGATCCGGCGGTGCATTGCCGACGAGAACACGGTGGCTGATGCCGCCAGCCCGGAACTGGCGGACATCCGCCGCCACATGCGGGCAGCTCTGGCCAAGAGCCGTCAGATCTTGCAGAAGATCATCTCCTCCCCCAGCTACTCCAAGGTTTTGCAGGACAACATCATCACCCAGCGGGACGGTCGCTTCGTGGTGCCGGTAAAGGCGGAACAGAAGGGGAATCTGCCGGGCCTGGTCCACGATGTGTCCTCCACCGGCGCCACGGTGTTTGTGGAGCCCATGGGGGTGGTGCAGGCTAACAACGAGTACGCCGAGCTTCAGGCCAAGGAGCAGGCGGAGATCGACCGCATCCTGGCGGAGCTGTCTGCCGATGCCGCCGCCCACCGGGGGGACATCCAGTGGGACCACGACGCCTTGGTGCAGCTGGACCTGATCTTTGCCCGGGGCGAACTGAGCTACAAAATGGACGCTGTCCGACCTCAGGTGCGGCGAGACGGCCTGATCCGCCTGCGGAAGGCCCGCCATCCGCTGCTGGACAAAAAAACGGCGGTGCCCATCGATATCGAACTGGGGGGCGCTTTTGATACCCTGGTCATCACCGGCCCTAACACCGGCGGCAAGACGGTCTCCCTGAAAACCCTGGGCCTGCTGACTCTGATGACCCAGTGCGGCCTGCATATCCCTGTGGGGGATCGCAGCGAGGTGTCCGTGTACGAGCGGGTGCTGGCGGACATCGGCGACGAGCAGAGCATTGAGCAGAGCCTGTCCACGTTCTCCGCCCACATGAAGACCATTGTCGCCATTTTGCAAGAGGCGGACCGGGACAGCCTGATCCTCTTCGACGAACTGGGCGCCGGCACCGACCCCATTGAGGGCGCGGCCCTGGCCATTGCCATCATCCAGCATGTCCGGGCCCTGGGGGCCAAATCCGCCGCCACTACCCACTACGCAGAGCTGAAGACCTTTGCCATGACTACGGTGGGGGTGGAAAACGCCTCCTGCGAGTTTAACGTGGAGACCCTCAGCCCCACCTACCGGCTGCTGATCGGCATTCCCGGCAAGTCCAATGCCTTTGCCATCTCCCGGCGGCTGGGTCTGCCGGACGAGGTAATCGCGGACGCCCAGTCCCAGATGAGCCGGGACAGCGTGCGGTTTGAGGATGTGCTGACCCAGCTGGAGGAGAAGCGGCAGGCCCTGGAAAAGCGGGAACAGGAGGCGGACCGGCTCTACCGCCAGCGGGAGGAGGACGCCCGCAAGGCCCGGGAATTCCGGGAGCAGATGCAGCGGGCCAAGGAGAATGCCCGCGGCCGGGGCGAGGCGGAGGCCAAGCGCATTCTGCGGGATGCCCGGTCCGCTTCCGACGCCGTGTTTGCTGAACTGGAAAAAATGCGGAAGGAGCAGGCCAAGGCAGAGCGGACCCTCAACGCCAACGAGGCCCGGGCGGAGCTGCGCCGCCAGCTGAACGAGGCGGAGGACGCCATCGACAAGCGGGACGCCCGGTCCGTGCCCATTCCCAAGCCCAGCCGCCCCATCCAGAAGGGGGATCTGGTGGAGATCCCCGGCGTCGGTACTCCGGCGGAGGTGGTGAGCGTGGGCAGCGACGACACCTTGCAGCTGAAGGCCGGCATCCTGAAAATGAAGGCCAAGGCCAAGGAGGTCCGGCTCATTGAGGACGACGAGCGGGCCGCCATGAAGAAAAAGGCACCCAAGCCCATGCGGACCACTGTCACCGGCCTCCATACCGCCGCCAGCCGGGAACTGGATATCCGGGGCATGGAGACTCTGGAAGCGGAAAGCGTGGTGGAGACCTTCCTTTCCAGCGCCGTCATGGGCCATCTGGAAACCGTGACCATCATCCACGGCAAGGGCACCGGCGCCTTGCGGAAAGCGGTCCACGATATTCTGCGGCGGAACAAAAATGTGAAATCCTTCCGCCTGGGGGTCTACGGCGAAGGGGAAAACGGCGTCACCGTGGTGACGCTGAAGTGAGCCGGAGCCTGTCGCCGCGGTGCGGCATCAGGCGTCCTGCGCGGCGGGACCTTGGAGTGTGAGGGCTCTGCCTGACCGCCCCAATTAAATGCGGGATTCCTGTGGGGTGCTCCCCATGGGGGCGGCGAGCCCGGCAACACTGAAATGAGGGGGTTGACATGGCACTGACCTTTCGATTTGCACAGG
>URTS01000095.1 GCA_900550685.1 uncultured Oscillibacter sp.
TTCATCGCCGTCAAACAGCTTAGTTAGAATACCAGACGCGCAAGGAAATGTCAACACGTCTTTCGACGCTTTGGGCACTTTTTTTCGTGCCCAGATAAATCGTTTACATAATCCCTTTTTAACCAGTCTGTCACTAATTCAGATTATCCCTGTCATCAGCTGTGCTTATTTATTTTTCGCCCCCTTTCGTCATTTTGCCATGTCCTGTAAGAACCCCGTCAAATCCAGGTAAAGGCCGGGAGGGCAGAAACGCCCTCCCGGCCCCTCAATTTTCCCCTATCTCACCATCGGCTGCAGCTGCTTCCCTTCCAGCGCCGCCGCAACCGTTTCATTGACCAGTCCAAAATCTGCAACCAACGACGTGGGTTTCTTCTCAGGATCATCCTGCCGGAACGGTACAAAATAATAATTTTTCCGCGCCAGCAGTTCTCCGATGTTCCTTGCACTGCCCGCAAGGCCGTCGTTGGTAGAAACTGCCAGCACCACCGGCCGGCCATTCCGCAAATGGGATTTCGCCGCCATGGTCACTGCTGTGTCCGCAATACCGTTGGCCAACTTCCCGATGGTGTTGCCGGTGGCCGGCGCGATCACCAGCACATCCAAAAGCTTTTTCGGCCCGATGGGCTCTACGGAGGGAATGTCATAAAGTACATCCCGTCCCGTCAGTTCTTCCACTGCTTCCAGCAGGGCGTCTGACGTTCCGAACCGCGTATCCGTAAAGGCCACATTCTCGGACACGATAGGGATCACCGTCTCATATTCCTCCGTCAGCCGTTTCAGGGCGGTCAAAGCCTTTTCATGGGTGCAGAAGGAGCCGCACATAGCAAAACCTATTCGTTCCGTTCTCATAGCATGACCCCCTGTTCTTTTATAATGGTATAGACTGTATCCCGGATGATCCTCCCGGCAGTGCGGGGCATCAGCTTCCCCGGCAGCATCCGGGCCCAGATGTTGGGCAGTCCCAGTTCCTCCGCCGCAGCCAGATCGATGCCCTGCACGGATGCCACATCCACGCAGAGGCACCCCAGCTTCAGTTCCCGCAGACGCTCTCTTCCAAATACCGGCGCCGGTGCGGTATTCACCACCACGTCAAATTCCGCCAGTTTTCCTTCCAGCTTTCCGATATCTACCGCCTCATAACCGCAGGCTTCCGCCCAGGCCCGGCTTTCCGGACGGCGGGCCGCCGCCGTCACCTGCGCCCCCATGGCTGCCAACCGGCGGCTCAGCAGCTTTCCGATCCGGCCAAAGCCCAGCACCAGACACCGGCTCCCCAGCAAAGAGCGGTCCATCCGTTCCAGGATCACCTGGACCGTCCCCTCCGCCGTGGCGGCAGCGTTGGCCACCGTCAGTTCTTCCCGCTTGAAGTAATCAATCAGATGTAAGCCCAGGTCCGATGCCTCCGCCGCCTGGGCAGGCTGCACCTGCCCCGCCAGGATCAACTGATCCCGGCGCAGCTGATGAAACAGGGCCCCTGCGCCCCGGTGCTCTTCCGGGATATTCAGGGTATCCCCCTCCCGGCAAAGGGGCAGCGGCAGGAGCACCACTTCCGCCGAGACAGCCATCTCCCAATCCTTCTCCCCGGCCACGCCGTAGGCCGCCGCCGGATATCCGTCCTTTCGCAGCAGTTCCAGCAGGACTTCCTGCCGCCGGTCGCCGCCAATGATTCCAAACAGCAAAATCCACGCACCTCCTCGCCTCAGCGTATGACGCTGGAGCAAAGTGGTGCGTGGTTTCTCTTTAATTTTGCCGGAGAGACGCTGCCGCTTTCAGCAGGACATCCCGGTCATTGGGCAGAACACCGTCTATGACCTTGTTCAGCAAAAGCTGCAACACCCGGCCGATCTCCGGGCCGGAAAGCCCCATGGTCAGCAGGTCGTTTCCGTTGGCAGCCAGCCGTTTCAGGGAAAAGCAGCTGCCTTTCTCGATTTCATGGTCCAGCATTTCTTCAATGCGGCCGATGTCCTTCTGCCGGTAACGGTACTTCTCCGCCTGTCCCATATTGTCTGCCCGCTGAATGGCCAACAGGTTCCGGAAATCCGCCTCCCCGAACTGGTTCAGCATCCGCCGGACGCCTTTTTCCGTCTCCACCCGGTGGTCGTGCCATTCCACCAGCTCGCCGATGCGCGCTTTCGTCTCATTGTCGAACCGCAGCCGGTCCATCACCCCATCGGCGATCCGGCGGGACACCACCCCGTGGCCCATGAAGTGGCCCACGCCATGACGGTCCAGAGCAAAGCACTCCGGCTTCCCCATATCGTGAAACAGCATGGTCCACCGTAAAACCGGCTCCCCTGCAATGGCATCCAGGGCGTGGAGGGTATGCTCCCACACGTCGTAACAGTGGTGGGGATTCCGCTGGTCAAAGCCCACCATGGGCAAAATCTCCGGCAATACGACCCCCACCACCTCCGGATATGCCCGAAGGACTTCCGCCGCGTGAGGGCCGCACAGCAGCTTGGTCAGTTCCTCATGGATCCGCTCCGTGGCGATCTCCCGCAGCAGTTCCCGGCAGACCACCAGCGCCGCAGCCGTCTCCGGATCAATGGCAAATCCCAGCCGGGACGCAAACCGCAGACACCGCAGGATTCGAAGGGCATCCTCCGAAAACCGCCGCTCCGGGTCCCCCACGCAGCGCAGGATCCCCTTTCGCAGATCCGTCTGACCGCCAAAGGGATCATATAGCGTCCCCCGCAGATCCAGGGCCACGGCATTGACGGTGAAATCCCGCCGGGCCAGGTCCTCCGTCAGGGAGTCGGTAAAGGTGACCTGCTCCGGATGGCGGTGGTCCACGTAGGCGCCGTCCCGGCGGAAAGTGGTGGTTTCCACCTTTCCCTCCGGCCAGCAGACGGTGACCGTCCCATGCTTCAGCCCCGTGGGGACGGCCTTCTCTCCAAACACCGCCATAGTCTCCTCCGGCAGGGCGGAGGTGGTCACATCCCAATCTCCCGGTTCCTGTCCCAGCAGACTGTCCCGGACGCAGCCCCCCACGCAGTACGCCTGGTGCCCTGCCGCCTCCAGCGCCGCCAGGGTCTTTTCCACATAGGCGGGAATCGCAAATATCATCTTGTCCTTCCGCATATTTCCCGCCCCTTTCAGTTGCAATTTCTCCATGCACATATTATAATAAATTGATTTAAATTTCACCTGTCAAATTTCTCAGAATTAAAAATCAGTATATACTATTTTCTGCCGTTTCGCAATCACGGCGTTTTGAAAGGAAGATCCTTTTTATGATGAACAATCCCAAGCCTATTTCCGAGTTTCTGGTCCCCGGCAAGCGCGCCCATCTGGTAGGCATCGGCGGCGTGTCCATGTGCCCCCTGGCGGAGGTGCTGGCCGGCAAGGGCCTGCTGGTCCAAGGCTCCGATATGACGGACAGCGACTCCGTGAAGCGTCTGCGGTCCAAAGGCATCCCCGTGGCCATCGGCCACAACGCCGAAAACCTGGGGGACTGCGACTTCGTGGTCCGCACCGCCGCCGTCCACGACGGCAACCCGGAGATCGCCGGAGCCATCGCCCGGGGCATCCCCGTCTATGAGCGGGCCCAGGCCTGGGGCGCCCTGATGCGCCGGTACAAAAACGCCCTGTGCGTCTCCGGCACCCACGGCAAAACCACAACCACCTCCATGTGCACCCATATTTTCATGGCGGCGGAGCAGGACCCCACCGTTATGATCGGCGGCACCCTGCCCCTGCTCCACTCCGGCTACCGGGTGGGCCACGGCGACACCATCATCCTGGAATCCTGCGAATACTGCAACAGCTTTCTCAGCTTCTACCCCACCGTGGCGGTGGTGCTGAACGTGGAAGCCGACCATCTGGACTTCTTCAAGGACCTGGGCGACATCCAGCATTCCTTCCGCACCTTCGCGGAGCTGGTGCCCCAGGAGACCGGCTATGTGGTGGCCAACTACGACAATGAAAGCACCCACGTGGCCCTGAATGGCCTGAAGCGCCCCCTGTTCTGGTTCAGCCTGCACAGCACGGAGGCCGACTGCCACGCTGAGCGTATCACCTGGACCGACGGCCTGCCCAGCTTCGACATTGTGATCCGCGGCGAGGTCTACGCCCACGCGGAATTGAAAGTCGGCGGTGAACATAATATCTGCAACGCCCTGGCCGCCGCCTCCGCCGCCTACGTACTGGGGCTGCCCGGCAGCGCTGTGGAGACCGGTCTGGCCGGGTTCACCGGTGCCGGACGCCGCTTCGAATACAAGGGTGAGTACCGCGGTGCCAAGGTCTATGACGATTATGCCCACCATCCCGACGAGCTCCATGCCCTTTTGACCATGGCCCGCCAGCTGGGCTACCAGCGGCTGATCGTGGCCTTCCAGCCTCACACCTACTCCCGCACCGCCAAGCTTTTCGACCGTTTTGTGGAGGAGCTGAAGCTGGCGGATGTAGCCATTTTGGCGGAGATCTACGCCGCCCGGGAACAGAACACCATGGGCATCTCCTCCGCCGATTTGGCCCGGAACATCCCCGGTAGCGTCTACTGTTCCACCCTGGACAAGGTCACGGCCCAGCTGCGGGAACTGGCCAAGCCCGGCGACCTGATCCTCACCGTGGGCGCGGGCGATATCTACCGCGCCGGAGAAAAGCTGCTGAAAGAGGGCAAAAACTGACATGGAAATCTCTGCCCTGTATCACAACACCCGTCCCGAGGGGGAGCTTCTCCCCCAGGAGGCCGCTGCCTTTGATCTGCTGGAACAGCTGGACATCGACTACGACCGGGTCTCCAGTGAACCGGCCGACACCATGGAAAAGTGCGCCGCCGTCAGCGCCGTGCTGGGTATGCCCATCTGCAAGAACCTCTTCCTCTGCAACCGGCAGAAGACCCAGTTCTACCTCCTCTGCATGGGGCCGGACAAGCCCTTCCACACCAAGGACCTCAGCGCCCAGATCGGTTCCGCCCGGCTGTCCTTCGCACCGGAGGAAAAACTGTGGGAACTGCTGCACTGCACCCCCGGCTCCGCCACCATTCTGGGTCTGGCCAATGACACGGACCATCAGGTCCGCCTGCTGATGGATCGGAATATTTACGATGCGGCATATCTCTCCTGCCACCCCTGCATCTGCACCAGTAGCCTGAAGCTGCGCATGCCCGATGTGCTCACCAAGCTTCTGCCCCACACCGGCCACGAAGTCACCGTGGTGGACCTGCCTGACGAATAAGGAGACTTTATGAAAAAAATACTGGCCGTTCTGGCTCTGCTTTCCCTCCTGATCCTCACTGCCTGCGGCAACTCCAACGCGGATGCCTTACAGCAGGAAAATGAGACGCTCCGGCAGCAGGTTGCCGCCCTGGAAGCTGAAAACGAGAACCTGAAAGCGGAAAACGCCGCGCTGGATGACACCGCCCCGGAATCTGGGGACGAGGAAGCCAACCCCATTGACCGCTTCTTTGACGGGCTGGACATCGGCTCCTCCACCGCGGAGATGGATTTTGTTGCCGGCAGCTGGGCCAACGCCTGGGAGGCCGAGTGCCGGAATGTGGCGGAGTGGCTGAAAAAGCAGCTGCCCCGGCAGGAGGATCAGGACCTGGTGGATGCGTACATCTCCTCCGCCGAGGAGCAGGTCAGCCGCATGAACATCATGGCAATCTACTCCATTGCAGACCTGACGGTCCCTCAGGCTGACCGGGCTGCATCCAGCGGCAGTCTCCGGGGTGTACTCTGGGCCGGAGCATATCAGCAGCTTTGGAAAGACACTTTCTATCAATTGCTCTATGTAGCTCCTGACTACGCAGGCGGTATGGATTCCGCCGTATCCTATCAGTTTGTTTTTGACCCGGACGCCATGCAGGCCCAGCTGGACGAAACTCTTGCCGGATAGTCCGTTCTTTGTAACCGAATTGTAGTTGACATAAAATTATCCACCCCATATACTGTTCTCAAAAACAGGCATGGGGTGGATTTTTTATGAAGCATACGCGCTTGCTTTTGCTGGCCACGGCACTGGCCATCTCCCTCACCGCCTGCGGCGGCTCCCAAGCAGATACGCCAGCAGAGCCGGAAACGCCCCCCAGCGTTGCCGCAATAGACGATGCCGTGGCCGCTATACAGGAAGAGGTCGAGCAAATGGCACAGACATCGGAATCCATCACGCCGAAAAATCCCTCCAAAATCCTGCCGAAAGAATCCGGGGAGGCCCCAGAGGCTTTCCCAAGCAGTTATGCGCTGGAAGCGGATTCCCCAACGGAGGCTTACAGCAAAGTGCTGTGGTACATCTTCCAATACGGTCTCCTTCCCGGCGAGACTAGCTGGCCGACCTACACCTACTCGGAGTGTGCCCCCGGCGACAGCTATGCCGTTTATGACATTGACAACGACGGCCGGGAGGAACTGCTGTTTTCCCTTTCCGGCACTACCTATGTGTGGGAATACCGTGACAGCGTTCTCTATGAGGAACTAAGGGCTTTTACGTATGGCCTGATCATCAAATGCAAAAATGCCTGCCGCGATGCGGCAGGCATTTTTAACTGCATACTTGCAGTTTTTACTTGCTGAGGGCTTCGTCGATGGCCTTGGCGGCAGCCTTGCCTGCGCCCATGGCCAGAATGACGGTAGCCGCACCGGTGACGGCGTCGCCGCCGGCGTAGACGTGCTCACGAGAGGTCAGGCCGTCCTCGTTGACCACGATGCCGCCCTTCTTGTTGATCTCCAGGCCCTTGGTAGTGGACTTGATGAGGGGGTTGGGGCTGGTGCCCAGAGCCATGATGACGCAGTCCACGTCCAGGTCGAACTCGCTGCCGGGAACCTCGATGGGGCGGCGGCGGCCGGAAGCATCAGGCTCGCCCAGTTCCATCTTGATGCAGCGGATCTTGTTGACGTTGTCGTTCTCGTCGGCCATGATCTCCACGGGGTTGTTGAGGGTCTTGAAGATGATGCCCTCTTCCTCGGCGTGCTCCACCTCTTCCTTACGGG
>URTS01000096.1 GCA_900550685.1 uncultured Oscillibacter sp.
GCATCGGCGGCGGTTCCATCTGCATCACCCGGGAGACCAAGGGCATCGGCCGGGGCCAGGCCACCGCAGTCATCGACGTGGCCGCCGAGCGGGACAAGTATTTTGAGGAGACCGGCATCTACGTGCCCATCTGCGCCGACGGCGGCATCGTCCAGGATTACCATATCACCCTGGCCCTGGCCATGGGCGCCGACTTCTGCATGCTGGGCCGGTATTTCTCCCGGTTTGACGAGTCCCCCACCAGCAAGATTCTGGTGGGCGGCAGCTATATGAAGGAGTATTGGGGCGAGGGCAGCGCCCGTGCCCGGAACTGGCAGCGGTACGACCTGGGCGGCGCGGCCAAGCTGAGTTTTGAAGAGGGCGTGGATTCCTACGTGCCCTATGCAGGCGCTCTGGCCGACGGCATGGCTACCACCCTGGCCAAGGTCCGCTCCACCATGTGCAACTGCGGCGCCCTGACCATCCCGGAGTTGCGGGAAAAGGCCAAGCTGACCCTGGTTTCCGCCACCTCCATCGTGGAGGGCGGCGCACATGACGTGTTGCTGAAGGACACCACCAACGGCAACCAGCGGAGCTGAGGATAAGGCTTGACTGAGGTCGCCCACCACACCGCGCAGCAGCGCGTACAAGCAATTTGCGGAGCAAATTCTTGAAATGGGCGGGCTTTGCCTGTACTTTAGGTCAAAACAAAAGGAACACCCCGGCCTGGGGTGTTCCTTTTTGCGTTTATGTGTGGTAAGATGGGCACCAGATCAATGGGAAGGGAAAGAGATATGCAAGGCTTTGAATTGGAAATTCTGAACTGGATCCAGGCCCATCTGCGCTGCGGCGTTCTGGACGCGGTGATGCCCGCTGTCAGCTGGATCTGCAATCATGGAGAGGTCTGGATCCTGCTGGCGGCGGTGCTGCTGGCTATGCCGAAAACCCGGAAAGCCGGAGCCTGCCTGGCCTGTGGCCTGGTGCTGGACCTGCTGCTGTGCAACCTGTGGCTGAAGCCCTGGATCGGCCGGGTGCGTCCCTTTGCGGTGAACCCCGGTATCCAGCTTCTGATAGCGCCGCCCACAGACGCGTCCTTCCCCTCCGGCCATACGGCGGCTTCCTTTGCGGCGGTGGCCGCCCTCCGGACGGCTCGCAGTCCGCTGTGGAAGCCGTCGCTGGTGCTGGCGGCGGTGATCGCCTTCTCACGGCTGTACCTGTATGCCCACTGGCCCACGGATATTCTGGGGGGCATTCTGGCTGGGACGCTGGCAGGCTGGCTGGGGGCGAAGCTGGTGCAGCTTCTGGCGAAAAAAGGGGAAAAGAACTGATTCAGTCCGCGATGGTAGGGACCGCGTCGGCGGGGATGGGGCAGGTATAGCCCTCAGCGGTCTTTTCGTCGAATTCCGCGTTTGCTTCCTGCAAAATAGTTGGGTCTGCGAACAGGTCGATGGCCGCGGCGGCGATGACCTTTCCGGCGTGGACGGCGGCCTTCCGGCCGATGTCCGTGCCGTCGCAGGAGACGTTCTGCCAGCTGTGGCCGGGGCAGCCGTTGGGCCAGGAGGCCACGGAGATCTGGGCCGTGGGGCACTCCCAGCTGACGTCGCCCACGTCCGTGGAGCCGGGGCGGAAGGCGTCGCCGCTGTACAGGGGCAGGAGGAAGTCGTTCATGGCGTGTCCGATCCCATTTTGGAGGGCCTTGGCCGCCTTGGCATAGGCGGGATCATATTTGCTGCCGATGCCGGGAACGCCGCCGGCTCCCTCGTAGGTTTTGGAAAGAGCATCGGCAAAGGCCAGCTCCTCCGCCGTGTGGCCAGGGACGCCCAGTTCCTCGAAATTCTTGTGCAGCAGGGCTTCCAGCACATGGTTGGGCACCGTGTCCGCCAGACCGTCGATAAATTTCCGGTCATAGCTGGTCTCCGTCATCAATGCCGCGCCGTCGGCGATCTTATCCACCCGCTTCTGCAGCTGCACCGCTTCGCTGACATGGTTGGAGCGGACCATATACAGCACCGTGGACCGGGGCTGGACCACGTTGGGGCTGCGGCCGCCTGCGTCGGTGATGGCATAGTGGATCCGGGCCTTGTCGCTCATGTGCTCCCGCAGAAACTGCACGCCGATGTTCATCAGTTCCACGGCATCCAAGGCGCTGCGGCCCCGGTCGGGAGCGCCTGCAGCGTGAGACGCAATTCCGTGGAAGGTGTACTGCACCTGGATACAGGAGTTGGAGGAGCCGGTGATGACCTCGTTGGTGTCCTCCGGGTGCCAGGTGAGGGCGGCGTCCAGCTGCCGCCACAGGCCGTCCCGGGCCATAAAGGCCTTGGCCGCACCGCCCTCCTCGCCGGGGCAGCCGTACAGGGTGACAGTGCCGGAAACTCCGGCGGTCTCCAGATAGGCCTTGACGCCCAGAGCCGCCGCCAGAGCGCCGGCCCCCAGCAGGTTGTGCCCGCAGCCGTGGCCGCACCCGCCGGGGACGATCTCCTCCTGGGTGAGGCTGCCAGCCTTCTGGGAAAGGCCGGAGAGGGCGTCGTACTCCGCCAGGATACCGATGTGGGGCCGTCCGCTGCCGAAGCTGGCGGCAAAGGCGGTGGGGATACTGCACACGCCCTTTTCCACTTGGAAGCCCTCCTGCTCCAGCACCTGGCAGTACAGCGCGGCGGACTTCACCTCCTGCAGGGACAGTTCCGGGTTGGCCCAGATGGTGTCCGCCACATGGCAGATCACGTCCTTCTTGGCTTCAATGGCGGCGATGGCCGCCTGTTTTTTTGCGTCCATAAAATCATTCTCCTTTGTATAGAACCAAAGGGGCGCACATTTGTACGCCCCTTTTTATTATTTACAGAACCTTGGACAGGAAATCCTTCAGCCGTTCACACTGAGGATTGCCGAAGATCTCCGCCGGGGTGCCCTGCTCCAGCAGCTGGCCGTCGGCCATGAACAGCACCCGGTTGCCCACTTCCCGGGCAAAGCCCATCTCGTGGGTGACCACCACCATGGTCATGCCCTCCTGGGCCAGTTCTTTCATAACTTCCAGCACCTCGCCCACCATTTCGGGGTCCAGGGCGGAGGTGGGCTCGTCAAAAAGCATGACCTCCGGCTCCATCATCAATGCCCGGACGATGGCGATCCGCTGTTTCTGGCCGCCGGAGAGCTGAATGGGATAGGCGTCGGCACGGTCGCCCAGGCCGACCCGCTCCAGCAGTTTCTGGGCCTTGGCCTCCGCTTCCGCCTTGTCCATGTGCTTGACCTGAACAGGGGCCAGGGTCATGTTGTCCAGAATGGTCATGTGGGGGAAGAGGTTGAAGTGCTGGAACACCATGCCCATCTTCTGGCGGTGCTTGTCGATGTCCAGCTTCACCAGCTTGCCGTCGGGACCGGGGACCTTCTTCTTGGTGATGTCCACGCCGTCAAAGAGGATGGAGCCGCCGGTGGGCTCCTCCAGCAGGTTCAGGGAGCGCAGGAAGGTGGATTTGCCGGAGCCGGAGGGACCGATGACCACCATGACGTCGCCCTTGTCGATATCTACGGTGACGCCGTCCAGCGCCTTGATGGCGCCCTTGTTGTAATGCTTTTTCAGGTCCTTGACCTGGATGAGATGCTCGCTCATTGTCCGTTTCCTCCTTTGCCCAGCGTGCTGGCGCTGCGTTCCTGTTCCGTAAGAATTTGCTTGGCTTTTGCTTTTTTCCGGCTGCCGCCGTCGCCATTGCGCCGATCGCCCACGCTCATTTTTTTCTCGAAATGCTCAATGACCTTGCTGGTGGGATAGGTCAGGCAGAAGTACAACACGGTGGCGATGATCAGGGCCTCGCCCATGCGGTAGGTGGCGCCCTTCACGGAGTTCACCACGGACATGATGTCCTGCACGCCAATGGTGTAGCAGATGGCGGACTCCTTGATGATGGTGACGAACTCGTTGGCGATGGCGGGGAGGATATTCTTGATGGCCTGGGGCAGCACCACGAAGCGCATGCTCTGGACCTGGTTCAATCCCAGGGACCGGGCGGCCTCCGTCTGGCCGCCGTCAATGGACTGGATGCCGGAGCGGATGATCTCGGAGAGGTAGGCACCGGAGTTCAGGGCCAGGGCCACCACGGCCGGGAAGAACCGGTCAAAGCGGATGAAGCCGAACAGCTTGTAGCCCGGCAGGATCTTGATGTCTGCAAAGACCACATAGAAGATCAGGAAGATCTGGACCACCATAGGCGTGGCCCGGAACAGCTCCACATACACCGTGGCCAGGAATCGCAGGGGATTGAACCGGCTGAGCTTCAGCAGGAACCCGCCGTCCCGCAGGCGGCCGTCCTTGGTCAGGCCCAGAGACCGGAAGGGATAGATGTTGGAAAGCCGCATGACTGCCAGCAGCAGTGCCAGGATAAAGCCGAAAATAACGGTGAGGGCGGACAGGGATACAGTGCAGACAACGCCTTGCAGGAACATGGGCCAGTATGCCAGGGCCTTTTCAAAACCGGCAGCAGTGAGCATATGATGATCTCCATTCTGCCGCTTTGAAATGATGGACCGGAACTGCCATAAGCGGCTGCTGGCAGGGGCCTTTTAACGCGCAAGGGCCTCTCCTTGCGGAGAGGTCGCTGCGCATGTTTTCAAAGAAAGAGTTCGGAGAAATTTACTTCTCGTCAGCGACGATCTCGCCGTCCACCAGAGAAGCGGTGTCACCGGAAGCCAAGTCGTTGGCCTCAGCGACGAAGTTGTCCATGGAACCGTCTGCCAGAGCGGCGGCAATGGCCTCGTTGACCTTTGCCATCAGGCTGTCGTTGCCCTTGGAGACGCCGATGGCAGAGCCTTCGGAATCATAGGGAACGTCCAGAGCCACGCACAGGTCGGGATACTGCTTGGCATAGGTCTCGGCCACGGCGGTCTCGATGTAAGCGCCGTCCAGCTTGCCGGCCAGCAGCTCGGCCACGATATCAGTGACCTTGGTCAGCACCACGATATCGGCATCGGGGGAGTTCTGGTCAGCCAGATCCTTCTGGATGGAGCCGTTCTGAGCGCCGATGGAAAGCTCGGGCTTGTTGGTGTCTTCCAGAGAGGTGAACTGGTCCTTGTTGCTCTGCAGGCAGACAAAGGACTGGCCGCCCATGTAGTAAATGTCGGAGAAGTCCATGGCGTCGGCACGCTCGGGATCGGGAGACAGACCGGCCATGCCCAGGTCCACGCTGCCGGCGGCCAGCTCGTTCAGCACGCCGTCAAAGTCCATGGGGATGATGTCCAGCTCCAGGCCCATGTAGTCGGCAATGTAACCGGCCAGAGCCACGTCGAAGCCTGCCAGCTGAGGATCGCCGTTGGCGTCGATGGAGTAGAACTCATAGGGAGCGAAGTCGGGGGAAGTGGCCACGGTCAGCTTGCCGGGGTTCACCAGGGAAACTTCGGTGCTTTCGGTGTTGTCCGCAGTGTCGGTATTTTCAGCGGGGGTGTCGGTGCTGTCGGCAGGGGTCTCGTTCTTGGAGCCGCAGGCTGCCAGAGACAGGACCATAGCCAGGCTCAGAGCCATAGCAAGAAACTTTTTCATAACAGGTACTCCTTTTTCATCTCAATCTTCTTCGTTGTGTCGCCGCAGGGCGGCTTGCTTTTGATGGTATGAGTATACATCGAATAAATATGCAAGTCAACCACATAAGGCAACATACTTGCCGAAAAATACCGGGTCCGGCTTGGAGAGTTTGCACAAAAACGAAGCGCTCAAAGGCAAGCGGCCTAAAGAATTATGGAAGTACAGCCTGCATATTCTGGATCATTCAGGAGGACTTTCCAGGAATTAGGCGGAAATTCAGGGATACCGGGGCAGGCAAAGCCTGGGATATGCACAGAAAAGTGAATATTCATGTGACGTATTCACATGTCCGGCTGGCTCATGAGCCCCAGCTGGTAAAAGGCCACGGCGCTGGCTGCCGCCACGTTCAGGGAGTCCACCCCGTGGCTCATGGGGATCATCACCGTGTAGTCGCAGTGGGCGATGGTGCTGCCGGCCAGGCCGTCCCCCTCGGTGCCCATGACCACCGCCAGCTTGGGCTCCGCCGCCAGCCGGGGATCGTTGAGCCGGATGGAGTCCTCTCGGAGGGCCATGGCGGCGGTCTTGAAGCCGCATGTCCGGAGGGTCTCCGTCCAGTCGGTGTCCTCCGGCAGGTAGGTCCAGGGCACCAGAAACACGTTGCCCATGCTGACCCGGCTGGCCCGGCGGTACAGGGGATCGCTGCCGGCGGCGGTCAGCAGGACCGCGTCCATGCCCAGCGCCGCAGCGGAGCGGAAGATGGCGCCGATGTTGGTGGGGTTCATCACATTTTCCAGAATGACAATACGATGCGCTCCGGCGCAGACAGATTCTGCCGAAAGAAGGTGCGGGCGGTGCATCAGGCAGAGTGCTCCCCGGGTCAGTTTAAATCCGGTAAGTTTTGTCAGAAGTGCAAAATCAGCGGTGTATACAGGGATATCACCACAGCGCTCAATAATATATTTAGCCTCTCCGGTGATGTGTCTGCGTTCTAGTAAAAGGGAGACGGGAATACAGCCACTGTTCAGGGCACGTTCGATTACTTTTGGACTCTCAGCAATGAAGAGTCCTTTTTCTGGTTCATCTCTGTTTAGAAGCTGATGCTCCGTAAGCCTTGCATAAGGATCCAGTTCCGGTGCAAGAAAATCCGTAATTTCTATAATATTTGGCATAAGACACTCCTTTGTAATTTGATATAAAGATATTATAGTAGTTTTACGAGAAATGCGCTATAATAAATAGACATGAGTTAGAAAAAAGCGAGGAATAAATGGATACAATGAATAAAAAATTTGAATTCAGGAATATTCTCCCGGAGGAGGTAGATCAGGCTGTGCAGATTGAGCAGATTTGTTTTCCACCTAATGAAGCATGTTCTGAGACTATGATGCGGGAGAGAGTAACAAAGGTGCCGGAG
>URTS01000097.1 GCA_900550685.1 uncultured Oscillibacter sp.
TGCGTCCTTCTTTCCCCTATCTTATGTAAAAGCTGCTTACAGCTTTTCGATTTCCTCCATCAATGCGTCTACAAGCCGCTCCTGAGGCACCTTGTAAAGGATCTCTCCTTTGCGGAAAACCAGACCCTCGCCGTTGCCGCCCGCAATGCCCACATCGGCGGCGGCGGCCTCCCCGGGGCCGTTGACGGCGCAGCCCATCACCGCGACCGTGATATTCTTTTTGCAGTTGGCCAGACGGCGCTCCACTTCCTCCGCCATGGGGATCAGATTGATGCGGGTGCGGCCGCAGGTGGGACAGGCAATGAGGTTCACGCCCTCCTTCCGCAGCCCCGCCGCCCGCAGGATCTTTTTGGCGGCGTAGATCTCCTCCACCGGGTCCGCCGTCAGGGTCACCCGCAGGGTGTCGCCGATGCCCATGCACAGCAGACCGCCAATGCCCATGGCGGACTTCACCATGCCCATAGAGGGGGTTCCGGCCTCGGTGACGCCCAGGTGCAGGGGATAGTCCGTCTGCTGGCTCAGCAGCGTATAGGCCCGCATGGTCAGAGGCACGTCGGAGCACTTCACGGAAATGCAGATATCGTCGAAATCATAGCGGTTCAGCAGCTTTACGTGGCCCATGGCACTCTCCACCAGAGCTTCCGCCGTGACGCCGCCGTATTTGGCCCGGAGGTCCTTTTCCAGCGAGCCGCCGTTGACGCCAATGCGGATGGGGATGTTCCGCTGGCGGCAGGCTTCCGCCACCGCACGGACCCGTTCCTCCCCGCCGATGTTGCCGGGATTGATCCGCAGGGCATCAATGCCCCGCTGGGCGCACATCAGCGCCAGCTTGTAGTTGAAGTGAATGTCGGCGATCAGGGGGATGGCGATCTGCTCCTTGATCTTGTCCACCGCCATGGCGGCGGCTTCGTCCGGCACCGCCACCCGGATGATCTCGCATCCGGCATCCTCCAGCGCGTGAATCTGGGCCACCGTGGCGGCCACATCGTCCGTCTTTGTATTGCACATGGACTGGATGGACACCGGGGCGCCGCCGCCCACGGCTACCCGGCCCACCATCAATTTCTTTGTCATATCGTTCGCCTTACTTTACCAATTTGAATACATCGTGGAAGGTCACCAGCAGCATAAAGCCCATCAGCAGGACAAACCCCGCCGTGTTGATGGCCGCCTGATACTTTTCCGGCACCTTCCGCTTGAACAGCGCCATGGCAATGGCGTCCACCGCCAGGAAGAAAATGCGGCCGCCGTCCAGAGCCGGCAGGGGCAGCAGATTCATCACCGCCAGGTTCACGGCGATCAGCGCCGCAAAGTAGGCAATGCTCTCCACTGCGGCCAGCAGGCCGTTCTGGTCGTTTTTCTCCGCGGTCTCCTGGGCCTCGGTGCCCACGTCCTTGATGGTGGTCACGATACCCACGGGGCCGCTGAGATCGTCGATCCCAGCGTGGCCGGACACCAGCTGACCCAGACTGAACCACACCATCTGCACAAAATCCATGCCCTGATACCAGGTGTACCGGATCCGGTTCAAGGCCGTGGCCTTCACTGGCAGCTTTCCCACGTACAGTCCGAAGCCCTGATAGGGCTCCCCCTTCTGGTCGGTGCAGGTCTGCCGGGGGACATCCTTGACCACGATGTGCCGCCCGTCCCGGACTACCTCAATGTCCGCGGTATCCCCGGAATAGCCCAGGAACATCTGGGCGTCTCCCTGGAAATAGGTGCGCCAGCCGTTGACCCTGTAAATTTGATCTCCGGCCATCAGGCCGCTGTCCCCGGCCTGGGTCACCTCCGGGGCCAGACCCTGGATGCTGTCCACGTAGAACGCCCCGGCGCTGCTGAACAGAATCGCCACGATCAGCAGACCCGTCAGGAAATTCATGAAGGCCCCTGCCGCCAGAATGACGAACTTCTTCCAGAAGCTCTGCCGGGTGAAGGACCTGGTGTTCCCGGTGTCCTCGTCTTCCCCTTCCATGGCGCAGTAGCCGCCGATAGGCAGGATGCGGAGGGAGTACTCCGTCTCCCCCTTGGTCCGGTGCCATAGGGCAGGGCCCATGCCAATGGAAAACTCGTTGACCTGCACGCCGCAGAGCTTCGCCGCAAGGAAATGGCCCAGCTCATGGACGGCGATCAGCACGCCGAAAATCAGGACTGCCGCCAGGATATAGACAAGACTCATGCATAACTCCTTGCAAACGCGGATTTTACAGCCTCTCTGGCTGCGTGGTCCGCTGCTAAAATGTCCTCCAGAGAGGGAGATTGGCAGACCGGCACAGCAGCCCGCGCCCCTGCCACCAGGTCGGAAATATCATAGAAGCCGATCTTCTCCGCCAGAAACAGCCGGACGGCTTCCTCGTTGGCGCCGTTCAGAACGGCACAGGCGGTGCCGCCCTCCTCTGCCGCCTCCTCCGCTAGGCGCAGGCACGGGAAGGTTTCCCGGTCCGGCTCCAGGAAGGTCAGGGGCGGGCTGTTCAGCAGGTCCAGGGGCGGGGCCGGGTTCTCTCCACGCTCCGGATAGGTCATGGCGTAGCGGATGGGCAGGCGCATATCCGGCGTGCCCAGCTGGCCCAGAATGGCGCCGTCCTTAAACTCCACCATGGAATGGACGATGCTTTGGGGGTGCACCATCACCGACACCTGTGCCAGCGGCAGTCGGTACAGCCGCATGGCCTCGATGACCTCCAGACCCTTGTTCATCAGCGTGGAGCAGTCCACGGTGATCTTGGGGCCCATGGTCCAGTTGGGATGCCGCAGGGCATCGGCCCGGGTCTTTTTGGCCACTTCGTCCCGGCACATTCCCCGGAAGGGACCGCCGGAGCAGGTCAGGATCAGCCGCCGAATCTCCTGGCGGTCGGCGCAGCCCTGCAAACACTGGAAGATAGCGGAGTGTTCACTGTCCACCGGCACGATCTCTGCGCCCCAGCGGTCCGCCTCATCCATCACCAGCGTTCCCGCACATACCAGTGTCTCCTTATTGGCCAGGGCAATGCGCTTCTTTTCCCGGATGGCGGCCAGGGTCGGCTGCAAGCCCACCATGCCCACCACTGCGGTAACCACCGTATCCGCCTCCAGCAGTACGGCGGCATCTATCAGTGCAGCTGTACCGGCCAACACCTTTACAGGCGTGTCTGCCAAACGGATTGCCAGTTCCTTTGCTGCAGTTTCGTCCGTCATCACCGCCAAGGCGGGCCGGAACTTCCGGCACTGGGCCTCCATCCGCTCCACGTTGGAATTGGCGGTCAGCGCCGCCACCCGCAGTCCCAGCTGCTCCGCCACGTCTAGGGTCTGGCGGCCGATGGAGCCGGTGGAGCCCAATATTGAAATCGTATTCGTCATGGTTTGTCCTCTATGTCTTTTCGTTTACAGTCCCACGCACACAAACAGGTAGAGCCACGGGGCGATGAACAGCGTGGAATCGAACCGGTCCAGCATGCCGCCGTGGGTCAGGAAAATATGGCTGTAGTCCTTGACCCCGGCCTCCCGCTTGATGAGGGACATGGAAAGGTCTCCCAGCTGGCCGATGGCGTTTGCTGCCAGACCGGCCATCGCCAGGGAGAGATAGTTTGCCTCGTAGCCCAGCCAGGCGTGGGCCACCACGCCCCAGAGCACCAGTCCCAGTGCACCGCCCAGCAGTCCGGCAATGGCGCCTGCCCAGGTTTTGTGGGGGCTGACGGCCGGGGCCATTTTCCGTTTGCCGAAGAGCATCCCGCCGTACATGGAAAGGCTGTCGCCAATGAAGGCTACGCAGAACGGCAGCAGCACGTACATTCTGCCGTACTCCGGGTCCATCCGCAGCAGGAAGATGGTGCTGTACATCATGGGAAACACCACGCCGCCCACAATGGCTGTGGCCACATCGGCAAAGGGCATGGCGCTGGGCTTGCCATAACTTGTCACCGCGATGAAAAACAGGAATGTCACCAGCGCCAGCGGCACGCACAGGATCCGGATCATGCCCACGGACTGATAGCCGTCGTAAAACTGCCAGGTGTGTTCATCGTAAATGACCCATTCCAGAGCAACGGCGGCCAGGATGGTGGCCGCGTAAACGCACTTTGGCACCTTTTTCCCCGCCGTATGCAGCAGCTCATAGGCCGCGGCCGCGGCGATGCCGCACACCACGATCACCGTGGCCCAGTCCGGGCACAGCAGCAGCGCCGCCAGCAGCAGCGGCAGGCCAATGATGACCACCAGCCATCTTTGCAACATAAAATCTCAGTCCTTTCAACGCCTGTAAGGGCTTATTTCTTCACACCGCCGAAGCGGCGGTCCCGGCTCTGGTAGGCGGCGATCGCCTTGTCCAGTTCCGATTCGTCAAAGTCCGGCCAAAGGGTGTCCGTGTAATAGAACTCGGAATAGGCACACTGCCACAGCAGGAAGTTGCTCAGCCGCTGTTCCCCGCTGGGCCGGATGATCAGTTCCGGGTCCGGAATCCCGGCGGAGTCCAGATAGGAGGAAAACAGTCCCTCGTCCAGCTCCTCCGGCTTCCGCTCCCCTGCCGCGCACTCCGCGGCGAACCGCCGGACCGCCCGGAGGATCTCGTCCCGGCCGCCGTAGTTCAGGCAGACGTTGGCCTGGAAATCATCCCGGGACAGGTGCTCCGTGATCTCGTCCGTCTCCCGGGCCAGGGCCCGCAGCTCCGGGTCGATGGGGGTCATGTCCCCGAAGAAGTGGAGCCGGATGTGGTCCCGCTCCATGGTATCCACCGCTTCCAGCAGATACTTTTTCAAAAGCGCCATGATGGCAGAAACCTCCGTCTCCGAGCGCTTCCAGTTCTCCGTGGAGAAGGCGTAGACCGTCAGGTACTTGACGCCGATATCCTTGCAGTACGTAGCGATCCGGCGGAAGGTCTCCGCCCCCGCCTTGTGCCCGGCGGTGCGGGGCAGGCCACGCTTTGTGGCCCAGCGGCCGTTGCCATCCATAATAATCGCAATATGGCGAGGTGGGCTGCCAGCCCACCCCGCCGTATGCAGCGTGTTTTTCGTTTCGCTCATCAGATCTCCATCAATTCCTTTTCCTTGCGGGCCATCAGCTCGTCGATCTTCTTGCAGCTGTCGTCCGTCATCTTCTGAAGGTCCTTCTCCGCCTGCTTCCGGTCATCCTCGGTGATCTCGGCGGCCTTCTCCTGCTTCTTGATGGCCTCCATGGCATCCCGGCGGATGTTGCGGACTGCCACCTTGCCGTTTTCTGCGTACTTGCGGATCTGCTTGACCAGCTCCTTCCGGCGTTCCTCCGTCAGCTGGGGGAAGTTCAGGCGGATGTTGCGGCCGTCGTTCTGGGGGTTGATGCCCAGATCGGAGTTCAGAATAGCCTTCTCAATGGACTTCAGGGCAGAATTGTCCCAGGGAGAGATCTGCAGGATCCGGGGGTCCGGGGTGGAAATGGCCGCGATCTGCTGAATGGGGGTGGGAGTTCCGTAATAGTCCACGGTGATGCGGTCCAGAACGGCGGCGTTGGCCCGGCCAGCCCGGACGGAGGCGAAATCCGCAGCGGCGGAGTCGATGCTCTTGTGCATCTTCTCTTCGTAGATCTTGTAATCGTCCTTCAACATAGCTTGGTTCCTTCCTTTCGTTCCTCTTATTCTTTGACGATGGTGCCCACTTTTTCACCGCAGATGGCCCGGATGATGTTCTCCGGGTCCTTCAGGGCAAAGAGCAGCACGGGGATGTGGTTGTCCATGGAAAGAGACGTGGCGGTGGTGTCCATCACCATCAGGTGCTGGGCCAGCACATCGTCATAGGAAATGCTGTCGTACTTCACGGCGGTGGGGTCCTTCACCGGGTCGGCGCTGTACACGCCGTCCACGTTCTTGGCCAGCAGGATCACGTCGGCGTCGATCTCCGCCGCCCGCAGCACAGCCGCCGTGTCCGTGGAGAAATAGGGGTTGCCGGTGCCGGCGCCGAAGATGACCACGCGGCCCTTTTCCAGGTGCCGGATGGCCTTGGAACGGATGTAGGGCTCCGCGATAGAGCGCATCTCAATGGCGGTCTGCACCCGGACGGGGATCCCCTTCTGCTCGCAGACGTCCGCCACGGCCAGACAGTTCATAACGGTAGCCAGCATGCCGATGTGGTCGGCACGGCTGCGCTCCATCTTGCCGCCGCCGCTGTTTTTGGCGCCCCGCCAGAAGTTGCCGCCGCCCACGACCAGGCCCACCTGAACGCCCATGTCCAGGCACTTCTTAATAACGTCGCACACCTGGCCAATGACCTCAAAGTCCAGGCCGGAGTGCTTGTCTCCCGCAAGAGCCTCACCGCTGATTTTCAGCAAGACACGATGAAATACCGGTTTTTCCATAACGCCCTCCTGTGGCACATAATTTCAGCATCTATTTTACCCTATTTCGCGTCGTTTGGAAAGGGGGTAACGGAAGATTTTCACAGGAAAATTCCGCAGGCGTTTTTCCTTGAGATCCCGTCCTTTTTCAGGCCGCAACCGATAGTTGACAGCCGGGTGGTAGCCAAAGCCTGCACTTTGTGGTATGCTGAACCCAGAATTTCACCCGTCAAAAGGAGGACGCCGCCATGACTTTGGGCCAGCGCATTAGCCGCTACCGAAAAGAACTGCACATCTCTCAGGAGGAACTGGGGGCCCGGCTGGGGGTCAGCCGTCAGGCCGTCAGCAAATGGGAAACGGACCTGTCCGCCCCAGATATGAATAATCTGCTGGCCTTGGCCCGGGAATTCGGCGTTTCCCTGGCGGAACTGGCGGAAACGCCGGAGGAACCTGTGCCGGACGCGGCCTATGTGGAAAAACCGCCCGCTCCCCCATCCAATTTTCCACAGCGCCGCAAGG
>URTS01000098.1 GCA_900550685.1 uncultured Oscillibacter sp.
TCCTTCGCGTCGATGAAGGTCTGGCTGCCGGTGATGCCCTTGGTGTAGAACCGCGAAGACTTTGACCATTACCGGTCTCACGGACGTGACCAGGACGATCGATGAGGTCAATGAAAACAGCAAGCTCTCCGACCTTTACGACGAAATCTATGGCATGCTGAAGGTTGAGGGTCTCGTCGATTGGGACGCTTCTAAAAAGCCGAATCAGATCGTGACTCCGATGATTTACGACACAGCGGGGGGCCTGCTCACCGCCGACAAGATTCAACCTGGCCTCTATACCATTCGTCTCGCATCCGCTTATGATCCCAACAAGGTAGATTCCCTCTTCCTCGAAAACTACGACCTGACCCTGCCCACGGCAAAGCTGTTTCTCACGGGTGCCGCCTACGGTGTGAGCGCAGAAGTGGCGAACGGTCAGACCGCCTACGGCTCCGTCTCCGTGGCCAGCCCAAAGGACGCAGAGTCTGCCGCCGTCGGCCAGACCATCATCTTCCGCGCCGAGCCCAACAGCGGCTACGAGGTGGACGGTTGGACTCTGAACAATGTACCTGTCAAGGGCAGCGCGGGCCAGAATACCCTGACGGTCATCCAGACCGAAGCAGGCGCCAAGGCTGTCGTCTCCTTCAAGGAAAAGGCAAACACGCTGACCGTCACGGCGCTGCCCACCGATCCTACGACCGAAGGTGAGCCCGTGGTCAACGAGATCGTTCCCAACGAAAACTCCTACTTTGAGAATGGCAACTCCTACGCCACAGACTATAAGGTCACCTTCACCCCCAAGGCCGCTGTGGGCTGGCACTTCACCGGCTGGGAGTATCATGAGGACGGACAGTCCCCGGTGTACAGCAAAGACGCCGCCTTCACCGTCGTCATGCCCGACAGCAGTGTTCAGCTCTACGGCAAGTTTGAGCGCGACGCCTACAAGCTGACTCTGGGCGAAAACCTGACCGCTTATGTGGACGGCGAGATCATCACGGACCTTGACGCCATCACGGGCGACACCGTGGTCACCGTGAAGCCCGCGACGGGGTATCAGCTTGAGAGCGCGGACGACTGGACCATCACCGGTGCGGACGCCACGACCAAAACGGCAGACGCTCTGACCTTCTCCATCGTCTCGGACACCACCGTCACCGCGAACGTGTCTGCACAGCCCTTCCAGATCGCGCTGAACACCGAAGGCTTGATTGGCGGCACCGCAAGCGCTACTACAATCGGCGAAGTCCTTGGCGGCACACAGGTAACCTTTACCGCCGAGGCCGAGCGCGGCTATGCGTTCGTTGGTTGGCAAAAGGAGGGCGAAACCGGTTATGTCAGCACCGACGCCGCCTACACCGTCACCGTCGGTGAGGATCTGATCCTGACACCGGTCTTTGAGGAACAGGACAGCAAGACCGTGAAGATCTCCGCGGACAGCAACGGCTCGATCAGCTGGGCGATCGAAGGTGTCAGCCAGGATACATACGACGACGAGATCACCCTGTATCCCGGCGAGACCCTGGTCCTGACCGCCGCCCCCAACGGCGGCAAGATGGTCGCCGGTTGGGCCGTGAACGGCGCTTACAGCGACATCACCGACAAGGCCAGGGAGTTCAAGTACAGCGAGCTTGAGAACGCGAACGAGATCTCAGTCACCTTCAAGGCCGTGACGTACTTCACCGTAAAGTTTGCGGACGATATCTCTGCCACTGCGGATGGGGAGCCCATTACTTCCGGCGATTCCGTCGCTGCGGGCAGCAAGGTGGAATTTACCTACAACAGCCCCGACGGCACCACCTACGTGACCGCATGGAAGAACAACGGGACCGCGTATCCCAGCCTGACCGAGAAGCTGGTCATCGAAAACCTGTCTGGGGATCTGGATATCTCGGTCGAAACCGGCAAGCTGGACTTCTTCACGGTCACAGACACCACCACAGAAAGCACCGAGAACTACACTGTGACCCTGACCGGTACCTACGAGGTCAGTGCCAAGTATGCCGCAGGTTCCTCTGTGACGCTCACCGTCACGCCTGATGATGGCTACCAGATCACCGAAGTGACCTTCGGCGATGCGGAGTTCACCCAGGACGAAAACGGCGTTTGGACGGGTACGATCGAGCGGCTCAGCGGCGACGTGACCTACACGGTCACCGTGGAGGAGGCCGTCACCCCGCCCGCCCCCGGCACAACCTTCACCATCACCTTTAACCCCAACGGCGGCACATTGAGCGGCGGCAGCACCGCCCAGACCGGCGAAAACGGAAAGCTGGCGTCTCTGCCCACCCCGTCCCGCAGCGGTTACACCTTCGACGGCTGGTTCACGGCGGCTGAAAGCGGCAATGCGGTAAGCACCGACAAGGTCTATACCGAAAACACCACCCTCTACGCCCACTGGACCAAGGAGTCCACCGGCGGCGGAGGAGGCAGCAGCGGTGGCAGCTCTGGCGGCGGTGGCGGCGGAAGCAGCGCACCGTCCACCTCTCCCGTGACTCCCGTCAAAGCAGACGGCGGCTCCGTCTCCGTCAATCCCAGTGAAGCCGCCAAGGGCGATACCGTCACCATCACCGTCACCCCTGACGCAGGCTATGAGGTCGATCAGGTCAACGTAACCGACAAGAACGGCAAGGAGATCCCGGTGAAGGATCTGGGCAGCGGCAGATACAGCTTCACCATGCCCGGGTCCAAGGTCACCGTAGCGGCTTCTTTCAAGGCCGCAGGCCATGCCTTCACCGATGGGCCCAGCGGCAGCTACTATGCGGACGCCGTGGCCTGGGCGGTTGAGAACGGCATCACCGGCGGCATCTCCGCCGATACCTTCGCCCCCAACGCCGCCTGCACCCGGGCCCAGGCCGTCACCTTCCTGTGGCGGGCCGCCGGCAGTCCGGAGCCCCAGTCCGCCGAAACCGCCTTTACCGACGTGAAGCCCGGCAGCTACTATGAAAAGGCGGTGGCCTGGGCCGTGGAAAACGGCATCACCAAGGGCACCTCCGATACCGCTTTCAGCCCGGACGCCCCCTGCTCCCGGGGACAGATTGTCACCTTCCTCTGGCGCAGCCAGAAGTCCCCGGCAGTCGGAACCGCCAACCCCTTTACCGATGTGAAGCCCGGCGACTATTATGCGGACGCAGTGCTGTGGGCGGTGGCCAAGGGCGTGACCCACGGCACCACCGATACCACCTTCAGCCCCGGCAGCGGCTGCACCCGAGCCCAGATCGTCACTTTCCTCTGGCGCTGCATGCAGTGACCCCATAAAACAGCCTTCTTCATTCCAACATATTTCCCCAGCAAAGTGCAGAGCCGGACCCCATCAGAGTCCGGCTCTGCGTCTTTTCTGCCGCGATCCGACGGCGCCGCCCTTCTCCAGGGATTTTCCGGTTTACAACCCTCCGGAAATGCATTATGATAAGGAAAATGCCGCGTTTACGGAGGTTCCCTATGGAAAAACAACTGCTGCGCCAGATCCCCAAGGTGGATGATCTGCTGCGCTGTCCCGCCCTGGAGCCGCTGGCGGCGGAGGTCCCGGCGTCCGCCGTGACAGAAGCCGTCCGGCAGACCCTGGACGCTCTCCGGGCGGATATCCTGGCGGGGACCGTCACGGAGTTGCCGTCGGAAAGCGCCCTCTGCGCTCAGATTGCCGAAGTCTGCCGGACCGCCCGGCTGCCCTCCCTCCGGGGCGTCATCAACGCCACCGGCGTGGTGCTCCACACCAACCTGGGCCGGGCCTGTCTCAGCCGGCGGGCTCTGGCCGCGGCGGCAAACGCCTCCCGGGGCTATTCCACCCTGGAATACGACCTGGCCGCCGGGGAGCGGGGCCAGCGGTATGCCCATGTGGAGCCTTTGCTGTGCCGTCTCACCGGAGCGGAGGCCGCCTTGGTTGTGAACAACAACGCCGCAGCGGTGCTGCTGATCCTCTCCGCCCTCACCGCCGGTGGGGAGGTCATCACCTCCCGGGGGGAGCTGGTGGAGATCGGCGGGTCCTTCCGGGTGCCGGATATCATGTCCGCCTGCGGCGCGGTGCTGCGGGAGGTAGGAACCACCAATAAGACCCGCCTTGCCGACTATGCCGCCGCCATCAGCGACCGGACGAAGGCCCTGCTGAAGGTCCACACCAGCAACTACCGCATCGTGGGCTTCACGGAAAGCGTCTCCCCCGCCGCCCTGGCGGAGCTGGGGCACGCCCGGAACATCCCGGTCATTGAGGACCTGGGCAGCGGCTGTCTGGTGGACCTGGCCCCCCTGGGCCTTCGGGATGAACCCACCGTCCAGGCGGCCATAAAGGCCGGGGTGGACGTGCTGTCCTTTTCCGGCGACAAGCTGCTGGGCGGCCCCCAGGCCGGGATTATTCTGGGCCGGAAACCATATCTGGACATCTTGAAGCGCCACCCCCTGGCCCGGGCCATGCGGGTGGACAAGCTGACCCTGGCTGCTTTGGAGGCCACTTTGCAGGCTTACGCCGACGGCACGGAAATGCAGGAGATCCCCGTTCTTTCCATGCTGGCCCGGCAGCCGGAGGAGCTGCGGCAAAGCGCGGACAGCCTGTGCGCCCGCCTGCGGAGCCTGGGCGTCGCCGCCCAGGTCCTTCCGGCGGAAAGCCCGGTGGGGGGCGGCTCCGTCCCCACCCAGACGCTGCCCTCCTTCGCTGTGGCGGTAACACCGTCCGGCAGCGCCACCGCGCTGGAAGCCCAGCTGCGGCAGCGCCCCCGGCCCATCATTGTCCGCATTGCCCATGACCGGTGCCTGCTGGATGTCCGCACCCTCTTTCCGGGGGACGTTGACGAGATCCTCCGGGCCTTTCAGGAGCTGCGCCCATGAAGCACGTCATCATCGGCACCGCCGGACACGTAGACCACGGCAAAACCGTGCTTATCAAGGCCCTTACCGGCATCGACACCGACCGTCTGGCGGAGGAAAAGCGCCGGGGCATCACCATCGACCTGGGCTTTGCCCACCTGGACTGGCCTGACGGCGCCCAGGCAGGCATCGTGGATGTGCCAGGCCACGAAAAGTTCATCAAAAACATGCTGGCCGGGGCCGGGGGCATCGACCTGGCCCTGCTGGTCATCGGAGCGGACGAGGGCGTCATGCCCCAGACCGTGGAGCATCTGGACATTCTCTCCCTGCTGGGCATCCGGGACGGGCTGGTGGTGCTGACCAAGGCGGACCTGGTGGATGACGGCTGGCTGGAACTGGTCCGCGCCCAGGCGGCGGACCTGGTGCGGGGCACCTTTCTGGAGGGGAAGCCCATTCTCCCTGTTTCTGCCGTCACCGGGGCGGGACTTCCGGAGCTGAAGGAAGCCCTGCACCGCCTGGTGCTGGACACCCGGGAGAAAAGCGCCCTGGCCCCCTTCCGCCTGCCCATCGACCGGGTCTTTTCCGTGGACGGCTTCGGCACCGTGGTCACCGGCACCCTCATCGAAGGCGCCGTCCGCCCAGGAGACACAGTGGAGCTGGTCCCCTCCGGCCTGTCCGGCCGGGTGCGGACCGTGCAGGTCCATGGCAAAGCCGTGGACACCGCCTGCGCCGGACAGCGGGCAGCCCTGAACCTCACCGGGCTGAAAAAAGAGGACATCCGGCGGGGGGACGCGGCGGTAAAGCCCGGCAGCGTGCATCCCTCCCGGATGCTGGATGTCCGGCTCCGGTGCCTGGCGGATGCCCGCCGCGCCATTCTCAGCGGCTCCCAGGTGCACCTGTATCACGGCACCTCCGTGCAGCTGGCAAAGGCGGTGCTGCTGGACCGGGACGAACTGCCTCCCGGACAGGACTGCTATGCCCAGCTGCGGCTGACGGAGCCCATCGCCGCCAAATCCGGCGACCGGTTCGTCATCCGGTTCTACTCCCCGGTGGAGACCATCGGCGGCGGCATCGTGCTGGACCCCTGTCCGCCCCGTCATAAGCGGTACGATCCGGCGGTTCTGGATGCCCTGGCCATCCGGGAGCAGGGTTCCGCCGCTCAGCGGCTCACGCAGGCGGCAGACAGCTGCGGCACCGCCCTGCCCACCGCCGCCCAGTTGGCGGAATCCTCCGGTCTGGACACGGACACCCTGGCCCAGGTCATGGCGGAGCTGCTGTCCAGCGGCCAGCTGGCGGAGCCTTTGCTGGGGCGGTATGTGTCCGCTCCGGTCCTGGAAAAGCTCTGGCCCCGCTGCCGGGACGCCTTGGCAAATTACCACAACAAACACCCCCTCCACGCCGGGATGCCTGCGGCGGAGCTGCGGCAGAAGCTGTTCCGGGGTATGGACCCTGCCGAAGGGGACGCCCTGCTGAGGCTCTTTCTGCGGGAGGGCCGCGTCCGGTATACGGCGGGCCGCTACGCCCTGGCGGAGTTTTCCGTCCGGCTCACCCGGCGTCAGGCCGCACTCCGGGAAGATCTGCTGGACCGGTTCCGGCAGGGCGGCATGGAGCCGGAGCCTATGGAAACCGTGCTGTCCGGCCTTCCCCTCCGGGATCAGCCGGAGGCCCGGCAGGTGCTGGAAAGCCTGCTGACCGGCGGGGACCTGGTGCGCCTGTCCCCGGAGCTATGCTGGCACAAGGATATTTGGCAGACGGCGCTGGAAGCCTTGCAGGCCCTGTGCGCCGCTGAAGGCACGGTCACTCTGGCGGCGCTGCGGGACGCCTTGGGTACCACCCGGAAATACGCCCTGCTGTTTCTGGAAGCCTGTGACCGCCGCCGCATCACCGTCCGGGAGGGGGACCTCCGCCGCCTGAATTCGGAATTTCACGGTCAATGACCTGCCG
>URTS01000099.1 GCA_900550685.1 uncultured Oscillibacter sp.
CCCTACGCCCCTGCGCGCATAGCGCGCAGAGATGGGTGCAGGGCTTTAGCCCTGCTGGTGGTTGCGGTTAGGACCGCGGAGGAGGTCTCCGGGGGCGATGGGAAAGGGGAAGCGGAGCTTGAGAAGGGTGCCCGCTACGCTGGCCGTCTGGATTGACTCGCCCGTCTCGGCCAGAACCATGGAGCCGACCGTGAAGGGATGACTGCCTGTGGGGGTCAGGGCTTCCAGCTCGTCGCCCACGTAAAAACGGTTCTTTAGACGAATCAGAGCTGGTTCGTCCGGGACGGCGGCTTCCAGTACGTCGCCCACGTATTCCATGGTCTGGGAAAAGCCCTCCGCCCCGGCGGCGGGCTGGGGCGCGCCAAAGTAGAAGCCCGTGTTGCTCTTCCGGTGGCTGGCCTTGTCCAGCTCCCGCATCAGGTCGGGGACGGCCCGGCGGAAGGCTTCCTCGCCCTCCAGCTCCAGTAGATCCAGCGCCCGGCGGTAGACCGATACCACCGACGCTACATAGTAGGCCGTCTTCATCCGGCCCTCGATTTTCAGGCTGATAACGCCCGCGTCCCGCAGCTCCGGCAGATAGGGCAGCATGCACAGATCATAGGCCGAGTAGAGATAGGTTCCCCGCTCGTCCTCGCAGACGGGCAGGTACTCGCCCGGGCGCTTTTCCTCCACCAGATGATACTGCCAGCGGCAGGGCTGGGCGCAGGCGCCCCGGTTGCCGCTGCGGCCCGCCAGCGCGTTGGACAACAGGCAGCGCCCGCTGTAGGCCACGCACATGGCCCCGTGGACAAAGGCTTCCAGTTCCAGCTCGTCCGGCAGGGCGGCCCGCATGGCCCGGATGTCCTTCAGGGACAGCTCCCGGGACAGGACGATTCGTTCCGCCCCCACGGCCCGGTGCAGATGCAGCGCCGTGGGCGCGTTCATCACATTGGCCTGCGTGGAAATGTGGATTGGCAGCTCCGGCACCCGCTCATGCAGGGTCAGGCAGGCCCCCAGATCGCTGACGATGGCCGCGTCCGCGCCGCAGCGCAGAGCCGTCCTTCCCGCTTCCGCAAAGCCGTCCAATTCCTGATCCGCGGGCAGGATGTTCATGGTGACGTAGAATTTCGCGCCCTGCTGGTGGCATCGCTCCGCCGCTTCCGCCAGCGCCTGTTCGTCAAAATTGCCCGCAAAGGCCCGCAGGCCGTACTGCTTCATGCCGCCGTACACCGCGTCCGCCCCAAAGCGCAGGGCCGCCTTCAGCTGCTCCATGCCCCCGGCCGGGGCCAGCAGTTCCATTCTTCTGTTCAAATCAAATTCCCCGTTCCTGATCGTAAGCCTGCCACAGGGGCGAGTAGATGGACACCGCCTGATTATGCTCCTCCAGCGTTTTGGAGAAATACAGCTCGCCGGTGTTGGGATCCTTGCTGCAGAAGTAGAGGTACTTCTCCGCCACATAGCTCTCGTCCGGGTACAGGGCCGCGTAGATGGCCTCAGGGGACGGATTGCAGATGGGGCCCAGCGGCAGACCGCTGACAATGTAGGTGTTGTAGGGCGAATCCACCTGCAGATCGCTGGAACGCAGCGCCATGCGGCGCTGGCCGGTGACATAGTGAATAGTGGGGTCGCTCTGCAGCTTCATGCCGCTGTTCAGCCGGTTATGGAAGACGGCGGACACCTTGGCAAAGTCGGCCTTCTTGGCTTCTTTTTCGATCATGGAGGCCAGCGTCAGGGTCTGATCCATGGTCATGCCCAGCTCGGCGGCCCGCTCCTGCCACTCGTTGGAGAAAACATAGTCCGTCTGATCCAGCAGTTTTTTCACGATGTCCTTGGGCGTGGCGTTGAGATAGACCTCATAGGTATTGGGGGCCAGATAGCCCTCCAGCAGATACTTGCGGCTGTTCACGTTCTGAGTCTTCAGTTCATCCTGAAGGAAGTAATAGTCCGTCACGCCCTCGCCGGTTTTGCACAGGCTCAGGAATTCCGCCGTATCCTGCAAAATGCCCTTTTCCTTCAGATAATTGGCGATGTTCTCGATGGTGTAGCCCGGGATGATCGTAATATCCGTCACCGTGGGCCGTCCGTCGCCGGTGGTCAGAAGCTGGGCGATCTGGAACAGGTCCATGCTCCTTTTCACCTTGTAATCGCCCGCCTGAATCTTCTGGCCCATGCCGGCGAAGTCGCAGTAATACTTGAACACGGAGCTGTTCTTAATCAGTCCCGCGCTTTCCAGATTGCGGGATACCCGGCTCAGGCTATTGCCCGTCTCCACGGAGAAGGCGATCTCCGTATCGTCGGCGGGGTCCACCGGGCTCAGATACTTGTCCTGCACATGGCTCCACACGGTGGACAGCACGCCGAACACGATCAGCAGCGCGCACAGGCCGATCAGGACGGGCCGGAGAATTTTCCACAGGCCGCTGAACCAGTACAGGCCGTATTTTCGGTCCTCCCGCAGGGATTCGTAGTCGTAATCCTGTTCTTCAGGGATTTGCGGATTCTTTCTGCGTTTCAATGGGGTTCCTCCTTGCTCAGCCGAGGGGAATATCCAGCCCGGCCTCCCGTGTGATTTTTTCCATCAGCTGGGCTACCAGCTGCTGCACCTTCATTTGGGCCAGCAGATACTCGCTGGCCTCCTCGCTTTCGTACAAAAGGGCGCTGAGCTGCTCGAAGGCGCGGGTATCCTCTTCTCTGGGCTCGCTGCCGGAAAGGGCCGCCATCTGCAGGGCGCTCTGGGCCGCGGCAAACCGGCGCAGCAGCGCCGCCGTGCCCTCGTCGGCCATCACGCTTTCCCGAAGGGCCGCGTAGCGCTTCCAGCTTTCGGTTTCGTGCAGGGCACTGAGCAGCTCATCCGCCGCCCGGCGCAGGTTCTCGTCCATGGTACCGGCCTCCCCGTGCTTTTCTTCCAGAAAATCCCGCCCTTAGTATAACGCATCTTGAGGGAAATTTCATTCCCTATTTTCCCCTTCTGCCGGTAACATACCCGCAAACAGCCATGCATATCCTTGCACCAGCCAGACGAAGGAGGAATGAACGCTTTGAGTGAGCAGAACTTTGATCTGTACCGCGATATTGCCAAACGGACCGACGGCGACGTATACATCGGCGTGGTCGGGCCGGTGCGCACGGGCAAAAGCACCCTGATCTCCCGAATGATGGAGGAACTGGTTCTGAGCCGCATGGCGGCGGGCCCCCGGCGGGAGCGGCTCACCGACGAGCTGCCCCAGAGCGGCAGCGGCAAGACCATCATGACCACCCAGCCCAAATTCGTGCCCAGCGAGGCGGTCAGCGTCACGCTGGACGATCAGTCTTCCGTCCGGGTGCGCATGGTGGACAGCGTGGGCTATCTGGTGGAGGGCGCGCTGGGCACCGAGGAGGACGGCGCGTCCCGGATGGTGCACACCCCATGGTTCGACTACGACATTCCCTTTGAGCAGGCGGCGGAGATCGGCACCCGGAAGGTCATCACGGAGCACTCCACCATCGGCATCGTCATCACCACCGACGGCAGCATCTCCGAGATCCCCCGGGAGGATTACCTGGAGCCGGAGGAGCGGGTGATCCGGGAATTGCAGGAGATTGGGAAGCCCTTTATCGTCCTGCTGAACTCCCAGGACCCCAAGTCCGACCGGGCCATAGCTATTGCCGGGGATATCGCCAGCCGGTACGAGGTAAAGTGTGTGCCGGTGAACTGCCTGCAATTGGAAGAGGAGGATGTGGGAGAAATTCTGAAAGCGGTGCTTTACGAATTTCCCATGCGGGAGCTGGATATTTTCCTGCCGCCCTGGGTGGATGCCCTGCCGGGGGACCATCCCATGAAAACGGGGATTTACGATGCCATCCGCCAAAGCACGGCGGAGCTGCACCATATTCGGGAGATCGACGGCGCGGTAAAGCAGCTGGGAGAGAACGAGAATGTCAGTGAGGCCGTCATCACCGCCATTGATCTGGGCACCGGCGTGGCCGCCGCCCGGGTGAGCCTGCCCCGGGAGATGTTCTACCAGACCCTTTCGGAGCAGTCCGGCTTCCAGGTGGGGGACGACGGCGACCTGATGAGCCTGCTGACCAAGCTGGCGGGGGTCAAGGCGGAGTATGACAAGGTGGCCGGGGCCTTGAAGGACGTCCGGGAGACGGGCTACGGCATCGTGGTCCCCAGCATCGACGAATTGAAGCTGGAAGAGCCGGAGATCATGAAGCAGGGGGGACGGTACGGCGTCCGCCTGAAGGCCAGTGCCCCCAGTATTCACATACAAGACAGCAAACAGAAGTTTCAAAATCACCAGTCGGCAGAATGGCAGAGTGTTTCTGGTGGATGCTGTAGTTGTGGTATGAGAGGGCGGAATCGCCCCAGAGAAAGAGGGACAATTGGGAGAGTGCTCTACCATATCCCGGTGCGGTCAGAATATTCAGATAGTGGGGCGGTTTCGTGAAAATATGGAGGGATCGGATGGATACATTACAAGAAAACAGCGTTATGTTACATATCAACGAGTGTCTGTACCGAAAGGGAATCATTTCACAGTCTCTTTATGACCATGCGAAAAGCGTGATTGTAGAGAGAAAATAAAGGGCCGCTTTGCGGCCCTTTATTTTTTTGATGGAGGAATGTCGAGAGTGGTTTTCATTTGTCCGGTAAGCTGGTACTTTTCAATATGTTTTAAGTACCGCATAAGACAATCCTCTTGCGGAGCTGATGGTGCAGCCTCTGATTGTGGGAAGATTTCCGGCAGTTTCAACCCTATGTAACAATATGGGGATGGCCCTTTGCGCGAGCGGTGAGGGCGTTTGTAAATGAACTTAGACTTGGAAATTTCTCTGAACTTTTTGTTGAACTGAATTTTGCTGAATTCAGTTTTTCGGCCATTCTGCGTGGCTGCAAGAAACTGGCAGTAGCTTTGATAAACTTCGTGTGTGTCACAACAGCAGTCACTTTGCTTCTGGCAGAGTTGGAAGAAGGCGCGAATACACGCGGTTTCTGCTAATGGGGGAGGCGTCCGCTGCACATCAAAGGGGGCAGGATCAGAGATTTTCTGGTCTTTGAGTGTCTTTAGTTTCAGGCCATGATGAAGCAAATAAGAAAGTGATTGATGCGGTTAATAAAGGCATCAGTAAAAGCGAATTTATAAACAATGCAATTATTGGATGCAATACAACCAATATAGGCGAGTTAAGAACAGCGATGACTCATATATGCAATATTCAAACAGAACTTGAACTGATTACCGATATGATTACCAAAAATGAGATTAGAAAGGAGCCTAATGGACTATGCCTTGCCTTAAAATCGTCCCTGAGTCCTATGTGAACTCTGATGCTCTTGATTGCCTGGTACACAAGTACATTTATCCAAAATCCCATACGATCGGGGGCCTCTCTGTTGATCCTGCTCATGCAGCGGAGCAGATGAAACTGGTGAAGCAGTTGTGGTACAAGGAAAATGGTAGCCAGCTCCTGCATTTCATCCTTGCATTCAGTCCTTGGGAATCCGAGCGGATCAAAAGTGCAGGTGAGTTGATGCCATTGGCTTACGATGTTTGCAGCTGCTTTGCTGATGATTACCAGATTGTCTTTGGTATTCATTGCGGAAAAACTGGACTTTGGCACATCCATTTTGTTGTCAATTCGGTCAGTTTTGCAACAGGAGAGCGACTTTTGCGGAAAAATTCTATATATTTAGCTTTGAAATACCATATTCAAAGCTGCCTGCCAGATTCCTATCTATTATAACTGAGTAGCATAGAATCTCTCTGTATAATTTATAAAACACCTCGTTTTTTGATTTATAAGTTATATCTTATAAAAAGCTATAATTCGATTGAATTTTCATTTGTATTGTGCTAAAATTAAGACAATACAGAAGGGAGGTATACCCAATGATCAAACGAGAACTCTACATGAGCCGTATCCGGCCATTTATTGGCGGTGAATTGATTAAGGTGATGACTGGTATCCGACGCAGCGGAAAGTCTGTTATGCTGGATTTAATAAAAGAGGAATTGGTAGAGTCTGGAATTGATTCAGCGCAGTTTATTTCGATCAATTTTGAAGATATGCGCTATGCGTATCTGTGCAACGCTCAGGTGCTGCATGAGGAAATATTGCACCGTGCCGAAACAATTCAAGACAAAGTCTATTTGTTCTTTGATGAAATCCAAGAGGTTAAGGACTGGGAAAAGTGCATTAACTCTCTGCGTGTTGTGCTGGATTGTGACATTTATATCACAGGTTCCAATGCCAAACTGCTATCCGGTGAACTGGCAACTTACTTGGGTGGACGGTATGTGGAGTTCGTAATCTACCCATTTTCCTTTGCTGAATTTCTGGAACTGTATCAACCAATCGCACCGCAGGCATCAATCCAACAGTGCTTTCAAAAGTACCTGCTTTCTGGAGGAATGCCATATCTCGCAAATCTCCGCTATGCAGAGGAACCGTCCCGTCAATATTTAACAGATGTGTTCAATTCCGCGCAGCTCAAGGATATTGTCCAGCGCAATAAGGTACGGGATGTTGATTTGTTGGGGCGGATTTTGGCCTATGTGATGGCGAATGTGGGGACAACCTTTTCTGCTACATCGCTGTCCAAATTTTTCAAAAATGAGCAGCGTACCGTTGCCCCGGAAACGATCCTGAACTATATCAAATACTGCTGTGATGCGTTTCTATTCTATCAGGTAAAGCGACAGGACTTACAGGGCAAGCAGATCCTTGCTTCTAA
>URTS01000100.1 GCA_900550685.1 uncultured Oscillibacter sp.
CGTCCATTCGGACGCCGGGGGGATTTTTGTATGTTGGGGGGCAGGCTTTACTTGATGGTCAGCAGCAACTGGCCGCCCTTGACGGTGTCGCCCTCGGAAATGAGAATCTTGTCCACCGTGCCGCTCATGCGGGCGGTGATGGCGGTCTCCATCTTCATGGCCTCGATGGTGATGAGCACCTGGTTTTCCTCCACGCGGTCGCCCACCTTCACGGAGATCTTGCTGACGGCGCCGGGGATGGAGGAGCCTACCTGGCTCTTGTCCACGGGGTCGGCCATGGGCACTTTGACGATGTGCTGCTGGGCGGCCTCGTCCGGCACCTGAACGTCACGGCGGATGCCGTTGAGCTCAAAGCTGACGGTGCGCATACCGTCCTTGTCCACTTCGCCCAGGCCCAGGTACTTGATGACCAGAGTCTTGCCGTCGGCAATGTTGACCTTGTTGGTTTCGCCCACGGCCAGGCCGTGGAAGAACACGTGGCTGCCCAGGCGCATGATGTAGCCGTATTCCTTCTGCTGGCGGACGTAATCCTCCAGCACCTTGGGATACAGGCAGTAACTCAGCACACCCCGCCAGGTGGGGGTGTCCGTGAAGGCCAGCATCTCCTTCTTCTTTTCCTCAAAGTCCACGGGCGGCAGCAGCTCGCCGGGACGGCAGGTGATGGGCTGCTTGCCCTTGAGGACCACCTTTTGCAGATCCTTAGGGAAGCCGCAGGCGGGCTGGCCCATCATGCCGGAGAAGTAGCTGACGGCGCTGTCCGGGAAGGCCAGGCTCTCGCCCTTTTCCACGATGGTCTCCGGAGTCAGGTTATTCTGGGTCATAAAGATGGCCAGGTCGCCCACCATTTTGCTGGAGGGGGTCACCTTTACGATGTCGCCCAGCATCTCGTTGACCTTCCGGTAATTTTCCTTGACCTCGTTGAAGCGGCTGCCCAGGCCCAGGGAGATCACCTGGGGCTTCAGGTTGGTGTACTGGCCGCCGGGGATCTCATAGCGGTAAATATCCGTGTTGTTGCACTTGATGCCGCCCTCGAAGGAGTCGTACCGCTTGCGGATGTCCTCCCAGTAGTCGGTGAGGTACTGGAGCCGGTCCAGATCCAGCCCGGTGTCCCGCTCCGTGTTCTGGAGGGCCGCCACCACGGCGTTGAGGGAGGGCTGGCTGGTCATGCCGGCCATGGAGGAGATGGCGCAGTCCACCACATCCACACCGGCCTCGGCGGCCAGCAGATAGGCGGCCACCTGGTTGCCGGAGGTGTCGTGGGTGTGCAGCTGGATGGGGATGCCGATCTCCTGCTTCAAAGTGGAGACCAGCTTCTGGGCGGCGTAGGGCTTCAGGATGCCGGACATATCCTTGATGCAGAGCATATGGGCGCCCCGGCGTTCCAGCTCCTTGGCCATTTTCACATAGTAATCCAGGGTGTATTTGTCCCGCTTGGGGTCCAGAATGTCACCGGTATAGCAGATGGTGGCCTGGCAGATCTTGTCCTGGTTCAGCACCTCGTCCATGGCCACTTCCATGCCGGGAATCCAGTTCAGGGAGTCAAATACCCGGAACACGTCGATGCCGGAGCGGGCGGCCTCCTTGATGAATTCCCGGATAACGTTATCGGGATAGTTGGTATAGCCCACGGCGTTGGCACCCCGCAGCAGCATTTGCAGCAGCAGGTTGGGGGCCTTTTCCCGGATCAAGTCCAGCCGCTCCCAGGGAGACTCGTGGAGGAAGCGGTAGGCCACGTCGAAGGTAGCGCCGCCCCAGCACTCCAGGGAGAAGGCGTCCGCCAGGATCTCGCTGGTGCCCTCCATGCCCTTGATGATATCGCGGGTGCGGACCCGGGTAGCCAGCAGGGACTGGTGGGCGTCCCGGCAGGTGGTGTCGCAGATCATCAGCTTCTTCTGGGCCAGGACCCAGTCGGCCACGGCCTTGGGGCCCTGGGCGTCCAGCAGCTGCTTGAGGCCGTCGGGCCGGTTTCCGGTGACAGGCGGGAAACGGGGCGTGTCGTAGAGCTTCTGGTCCCGCTCCTTCACAACGATGTTGCCGATGTATTTCAGCATCTTGGTGGCGCGGTCCTGGCTGTCCTTCAAATTGAACAGCTCCGGGGATTCGTCGATAAACTTGGTGTGGCACTTGCCCGCCAGGAAGGTGGGATTGCTCAAAATATTGAGAATGAAGGCGATATTGGTCTTGACGCCCCGGATGTGGATCTCGCGGATGGCCCGGGCCGCCTTGTAGCACACGCCCTGGAAGGTGGTGTCCCAGGTGGTGACCTTCAGCAGCAGGGAATCATAATAGGGAGAGATCTCGCTGCCCACGCCTGCGGTAGCGGCATCCAGACGGACGCCGAAGCCGCCGGGGGAACGGTAAGAGGTGATCTTGCCGGTGTCCGGGGCGAAGTTGTTGGCGGGGTCCTCGGTGGTGACGCGGCACTGGATGGCGTAGCCGTTCTGGTGCACGTCCGCCTGGCTGGAAATGCCGATGCGGGGGTCGCTGAGGGGATAGCCCTCGGCAATCAGGATCTGGGAGCGGACCAGGTCCAGGCCGGTGACCATCTCGGTGACGGTGTGCTCCACCTGAATGCGGGGATTCATTTCAATAAAGTAGTGGTGGCCTTCCTTGTCCACCAGGAATTCCAGGGTGCCTGCGTTGACATAGCCCACGTATTTGGCGATTTTCACCGCGTCCCGGTACAGTTCCTCACGGACCTGGGGGTCTACGGAGAAGGCGGGGGTGAACTCCACCACCTTCTGGTAGCGGCGCTGGAGGGAGCAGTCACGTTCGTAGAGGTGGACCACATTGCCGTGCTCGTCGCCCAGGACCTGGACCTCAATGTGCTTGGGCTCCACCAGGAACTTCTCCATGAAGATATCGTCGTTGCCGAAGGCCTTCTTGGCCTCGGCCTTCACCATGTCGAAGTTGGTGCCGACCTCCTCCACGGTGTCGCACCGGCGCATGCCCCGGCCGCCGCCGCCTGCGGCAGCCTTCAAAATCACCGGGAAGCCGAACTCCATAGCCAGCTTCTGGGCGGCCTCGCGGCTTTCCAGGGGCTTGGTGGTGCCGGGGGTGGTGGGGACGTCGCAGGCCAGGGCAATCTGCTTGGCAGACAGCTTATCGCCCATCATGTCCAGGACCTTGGAACTGGGACCGATGAACTTGATGCCGTTTTCCTCACAGGCCCGGGCAAAATCGCCGTTTTCGCTGAGGAAGCCGTAGCCGGGATGAATGGCGTCCGCGCCGTGCTTCTTGGCAAGCTCGATGATCCGGGGAATGTCCAGATAAGCGCCCAGGGGGCTCAGGTTTTCGCCGATGAGGTAGGATTCGTCCGCCGCCGTGCGGAACATGCTGTAGGTGTCCTCGTTGGAATAGATGGCGATCGTCTGCAGATCCAGGTCATGGCAGGCCCGGAATACACGCATGGCGATCTCGCCGCGGTTTGCTACCAGTACTTTCTTGAAATCCTGGCTCATGTGCTGTTCCTCCTTATTTTGCAAGTGCTGGGGGCGGCCGTCCCGTTTTGGCGCCGCCGGGCAAAGCACTTCATTCTGCTCTTCCATTCTGAGTATACGCCTGAAAAGCCCCGGTTTGCAACGGTTTTTCAGGCATCTTATATAAATTAGGAGCGTCCTACATAGACTTGCGTAAAATTACTTATGCAATTTGTTGAATTTAACGGCGCAAATATCTACTATTAGAAAAACAGAGTATTCCGCCGGGGAGCTGTGAAAAAAATTATGCGCCCGCCCACTTGACAAATACCCATAGGGGGTATATGATACGGACGAAATAGGAAAGCTGGATTTTGGAAAACCTATCAGGAAAGCAATTTTTGATCTCAAAGGAGGAACCTCCGATGCGGGAAGAAGTATATGACATCTCCGGGATGCACTGCGCCGCGTGCAGCGCGTCCGTGGAGCGGGTGACCCGGAAGCTGCCGGGCGTGGAGCGCAGCGACGTGAATCTGGTAGCGGAGCGCATGACCATCGTCTACGACGAAAACCAGGTGACGCCGGAGCAGATCGTGGCTAAAGTGGAAAAGGCGGGCTTCGGCGCCAAGCTTCACCAGGACAAGCCGGAGGCGGCTCCGGTGCAGACCGGCGAGGACCCGGAGGAGCTGGAGCTGCGGCGGAAAAAGTACGAGCTGATCGTTTCCGCCATTTTCTCGGCGCTGCTGTTGTATGTGTCCATGGGCCAGATGCTGCCCTTCGGACTGCCCAGCCTGCCCCTGCCGGACCTGTTCTCCATGCACACCCATCCCATGAACTTTGCGGTTTTGCAGCTGCTGCTGGCCATCCCGGTGCTGTACTGCGGCCGGAATTTCTTCATCAACGGCTTCAAGGCCCTGTTCCACGGGAACCCCAACATGGATTCCCTGGTGGCCATCGGCTCCGCCTGCTCTTTCATTTACAGCGTGGTGATGACCTTCCTCATTACCGACGATGTCCACGGCCATGTCCATAACCTCTATTATGAATCTGCCGCTGTGGTGCTGACCCTGGTTTCCCTGGGCAAGTTCATGGAGAGCCGGAACATGAAGAAAACCAAGAGCGCCATCACAGCTCTCATGCGGCTGGCGCCGGACACCGCCATTCTGGCGGACAGCGGGAAAGAGGTGCCTACCTCTTCCGTGAAGGCTGGGGACGTGCTGCTGGTAAAGCCCGGTGCCCGGATCCCCCTGGACGGCGTGGTGACGAAAGGTGAAAGCAGCGTCAACGAGGCCATGCTCACCGGCGAGAGCCTGCCTGTGGAAAAGACGGCGGGCAGCGAGGTCATCGGCGGCAGCGTCAACGAAAACGGCGTGCTGTATGTGCAGGTCACCCGGGTGGGCGAGGACACTACCCTGTCCCGGATCATCCGCTTTGTGGAGGATGCCCAGGGCAAAAAGGCCCCCATTTCCCGGACGGCGGACAAGGTGGCCGGTATTTTCGTCCCCACGGTCATCGGCCTGGCTGTGCTGGCGGCGGTGATCTGGGCCGTGGCGGGGAAGGACTTCTCCTTCGTGCTGCGGGTGTTCACCTCCGTGCTGGTCATCGCCTGCCCCTGCGCTTTGGGCCTGGCCACTCCTACCGCCATCATGGTGGGCACCGGCCTTGGCGCCAAGCATGGCATCCTGATCCGCTCCGGCGAAATTCTGGAAGTGACCCATTCCATCGATACCGTGGTGCTGGACAAGACCGGCACCGTGACAAAAGGCGAGCCTGCCGTCACGGAGATCTGCCCCGCAGGCGGCACGGAGGAGGGCCTGCTGACCATCGCGGCGGCGGTGGAGTCCGTGTCCCAGCACCCCCTGGCGGCGGCCATCGTAAAAGCGGCCAAGGACAGGGGACTGGACATCTCCGGCAAGCCGGACGAATTTGAAAACCTCTCCGGCCGGGGCATCCGGGCAACCCGCTCCGGCGTGACGGTGCTGGCGGGCAACCGGCGGCTCATGGAGGAGAACGGCGTGGATATTGCCCCTCTTGCCGAAAAGGCGGCGGCCCTGGCGGGCCAGGGCGAAACGCCCATGTACTTTGCCGCCGGCGGCAAGCTGCTGGGCCTGATCTCCGTGGCTGACCCGGTGAAGGAGACCAGCGCCGCCGCCATTGCCCGGATGAAGCAGCAGGGCATCCGCGTGGTGATGCTCACCGGCGACAGCAAGGCCGCCGCGGAGCACATTGGCTCTGTGGTAGGCGTGGACGAGGTGATTCCCGAGGTTTTGCCGGAGGAAAAGGCCCTTCACGTCCAGAAGCTGGAATCTGAGGGCCGCAAGGTGATGATGGTGGGTGACGGCATCAACGATGCCCCGGCCCTGACGGCGGCCACCGTGGGCTGCGCCATCGGCAGCGGCAGCGACATCGCCATCGAATCTGCCGATATTGTGCTGATGCGCTCCGACCTGGAAGACGTGCCCCGTGCCCTGCGGCTGTCGGCCCTGACTCTGCGGGACATCAAGCAGAACCTGTTCTGGGCCTTCTGCTACAACACCGTCGGTATCCCCATTGCCGCCGGTCTGCTGTATGCCTTCGGCGGGCCCCTGCTGTCCCCCATGTTTGCCGGGGCGGCCATGTCCCTGAGTTCTGTGTGCGTGGTGGGCAATGCCCTGCGCCTGGGCACCGTGAAATTATAATAAGGAGGAAGCTATGGCAGAGGAAAAGAAAGCATGCTGCTGCTCCGGAAAGCGGAAGGTCCGGGAACGGACAGAGGAGGAAGCCCTTTTGCAGCGGCTCAGCCGCATTGAAGGCCAGGTCCGGGGCGTCCGGGGCATGGTGGAGAACTCCGCCTACTGCACGGACATCCTGACCCAGGTGTCCGCCATTCAGTCGGCCCTGAATGCCTTCAACCGGGAGCTGCTGGCCCGGCATATCCGCACCTGTGTGGTGACGGATATCGAAAAGGGAGACCTGACGGTGGTGGACGACCTGGTGGCCACCATCCAGAAGCTGATGAAATAAGAAAGAGCAAATTTTAAGGAGGATATAATTATGACTACCATCAAAGTACCCGACATGATGTGCGAGAACTGTGTCAAGCGCATCACCAATGCCCTCACCGCCGCAGAGCTGAAGTTCCAGGTGGACCTGGCGGAGAAGAAGGTCACCATCGACGGCTGCCAGAACTGCGTCAGCACCGCTGTCAGCGAACTGGAGGACCTGGGCTTCACCCCGGAGATCCAGGGCTGAAACGCCGTACACACCCCAAAAACACCCC
>URTS01000101.1 GCA_900550685.1 uncultured Oscillibacter sp.
GCCCAGGAAGAAGGAGGTGTAGCCGGAGATAACCTCGGCATAGGTGAAAGCACCCACATAGCCCATCTTGGCCTGGTCGGCGGTGATGGTGCCGTTGTCGATCATCTCGTTGAGCTTCATGCCGGCGGCAACGCCAGCCAGGTAGCGGCCCTCATAGATGGAGGCGAAGGCGTTGTGGTAGTTGTCCAGACCCTCGGTGTGGGCCTTGGTGCCGGTGGAGTGGCAGAACTGCACGTTGGGGAACTCCTTGGCAGCCTGGATCATGTAGTCCTCGTGGCCGAAGGAATCGGCGAAGATGATGTTGCAGCCGTCGTCAGCCAGTTCGGCAGCGGCATCATAGCATTCCTGGCCCTCGGGGATGTTGGTCTTGATGACGGACTCAACGCCCAGCTTCTCGCAGGCAGCCTTGGCGGCGTTGATGAAGTTCAGGTCGTAGGTGGAGTTCTCATCATGGAGAATGATGAAGCCAACCTTGAAATCGGAATTGTCGGTGGTTTCAGCAGAGGCATCGGTGGAATCGTCGGCTTTGGTAGTATCTTCGCTCTTCGTGCCGCCGCAGGCAGCCAAAGCGAGGATCATGGTGAGACTGAGGAGCAGTGCAAAAAACTTCTTCATTTCTTAAATCCTCCTTCATATTCTGTGATCCCGGTCAAAAACCGTTGAATCAATAGTATTATCATACCGAAAAAAGGAAAAAATAGCAACACAAAATACTTATCAAATTGAACGAGAAAAGTACTACCTTTTTAGGCAAAGGGTAGATGAATCCCAAATTGGTAATACCTATCAGAAGTGCTGTCTCTGTCTCAGAAAGATATAATCGTTTTCCAGTCCGTCTCTCCCGGAGCGCCCTTTCCGGTGCAAAACGCTTTGCAAACTGCCGGGAAACGATTATAATAAATGTGATCCTATGTATATGCTTTGGAAAGGAGGCGGAGATATGGCAGATCTCAATACCGACGTGCGGTACATCAAGGGCGTGGGCGAGGCCAAGGCCAAAGCCCTGGGCAAGCTGGGCATCGCCACCCTGGGAGACCTGATCGGCTGGTTCCCCCGGCGCTATGACGACCGCCGGGAGGCGAAGCCTATCAGCCAGCTGATCCCTGGAGAGACCGCATGCGTCTCCGCCATGATCGCCTCGGAGCCCCGGCTGGCCCACATCCGAAAGGGCATGGACCTGGTGAAGGTCCGGGCGGTGGACGAAACCGGCGCCCTGGACATCACCTTTTTTAACCAGGCCTGGCTGAAGAACCAGCTGTGTGTGGGGGAAACTTATATTTTTTACGGAAAAGCCGATGGCACCCTCCTGCGGAAAACCATGGTCAGTCCGGTGGTGGAGCCAGAGGGGCGACAGGAGAACACCGGCCGCATCGTGCCGGTCTATCCCCTCACCGTCGGGGTCAGCCAGCTTCTGCTGTCCCGGGCCATCCGCCAGGGGCTGGACGCCTGTGCGGACATCCTGCCGGACTGTCTGCCGGACGATGTGCGGCAGGCCCACCAGCTCTGCCGCATCAACTACGCCTACGAGAACATTCATTTCCCGGAATCCCCGGAGGCTTTGGACATCGCCCGGCGGCGGCTGGCCTTTGAGGAGCTGTTCTTCTTCGCCATCGGCCTGCGGATGCTGCGCTCCCGCCGGGAAACGGTGGACGTGGTCCCCTTCCGGGATGTGGATGTGGCTCCTTTCTATGACTCCCTGCCCTTCACCCTGACGGACGCTCAAAAGCGGTGCGTGAACGAGGCCATTGCCGACATGCGCAGCGGCAGGCCCATGAACCGGCTCTGCCAGGGAGACGTGGGCTCCGGCAAAACCATGGTGGCCGCTGCCTGCGTGTATTTCTGCGTGAAAAACGGCCGTCAGGCGGCCCTTATGGCCCCCACGGAGCTGCTGGCGGAGCAGCATTACCGGGGCCTTGCCCCCCTGCTGGAAAAGCTGAACATCCGCTGCGCCCTTCTCACCGGCTCTACCCCCGCCAAAACAAAGCGCTCCGTCACCGCCCAGCTGGCCGCCGGGGAGATCGACTTCGCCATCGGCACCCACGCCCTCATCTCCGGCGGCGTGGCCTACGCGGATCTGGGCCTGGTGGTGACGGACGAGCAGCACCGCTTCGGCGTGGCCCAGCGGACGGCCCTGGCTGAAAAGGGAGAGCATCCTCACACCCTGGTCATGTCCGCCACCCCCATTCCCCGGACTCTGGCTCTGATCCTGTACGGCGACCTGGACGTTTCCGTCATCGACCAGCTGCCCCCGGGCCGGAAGCCTATAGAAACTTATGCCGTTACCTCCGCTTATTATCCCAGGCTGTACGCATTTATCCGCAAACAGGTGGAGGCGGGGCGGCAGGTGTACATCGTCTGTCCCATGGTGTCCGAAAACGACGATCTGTCCGACGAGCGGAAGGCTGTGACCGAATACGCCCAAAGGCTGCAAAGCGAGATCTTCCCGGACTTAAAAGTGGCCTATGTCCACGGCAAGATGAAGGCCAAGGAAAAGGATGCCGTCATGGCCGCCTTTGCCGCCGGAGAATCCCACATTCTGGTGTCCACCACCGTCATTGAGGTGGGCGTGGACGTGCCCAACGCCAGTCTGATGGTGGTGGAGAACGCGGAGCGCTTCGGCCTCAGCCAGCTGCACCAGCTTCGCGGCCGGGTGGGCCGGGGACAGCACCAGTCCTACTGCGTGCTGGTGTCCGACAACAAGAACGACGAGACCCGGCAGCGTCTGCGGGCCATGACGAAAACTGCCGACGGCTTCAAGATCGCTGAGGAGGACCTGCGGCTCCGGGGCCCCGGCGACTTCTTCGGTGTCCGACAGCACGGCCTGCCGGGGCTGCGGGTGGCGGACATCGGCTGCGACACCCGGCTTTTGGCGGAGGCCCAATCCGCCGCCGAGGGACTTCTTGCCCAGGACCCGGACCTCTCCCACCACCCCGCCACGGCAGCGCGGGTACAGGCGCTGTTCCGGCAGAGTGAAAACAGCCTGAACTGAGCCGCTGAAGCCGGATTCCGCCGGTAATTTCCCTCTTGTCCGCCTCCTTCCGCAGCTTTCCCGGCGGGGTAAAAAGTTTTTCTTCCCGCCGGGTTGACATTGCTGTATATTTGGCATACTATAGATATAACAATTCGATAGAGTTCCGGTAGGTAAGGCTACCACAGGGATATGGATCGCTGCCGCAGAGTGATGGAGACATCATGAGAGGGTTTGAACAGGCGATATCGAACATCAAGGTATCATCTAACGCGATTTCACCGCCCTGTGAAGCTAAAGCTTGAACGGTGGGGAAACGCCCTTTCTGTGCTTTCCCGGATGAATGAGGCTTCACCGCACCGGTTCCGGGCGGCGGAGCTTTTGTTTTGTTCCGCCGGATTGTAAATACCGGGCCCACTGCCCGGAAAGGAGGTCACGCTATGTTTGAAATGGAAAATCGTGGGGAACTGGTCGAAAAAATTGAGGATCTGGTGAACCGAAAACGATATACGGAGCTGCGGGACCTCTTGTTGCCTATGGAGCCTGCGGACATCGCCATCCTGGCGGACGATCTGGATGACGAAAAGACCCTGCCCCTGCTGTTCCGGCTGCTGCCCAAGGAGCAGGCCGCCGAGGTGTTCGTGGAGCTGGAAAGCGACCAGCAGGAGCTGCTGATCCGGGGCTTTTCCAACACGGAGCTAAAAGAAGTGCTGGACGAGCTGTATCTGGACGATACCGTGGACATCGTGGAGGAAATGCCTGCCAACATGGTCAAGCGCATTTTAAAGCACTCCGATCCGGATATGCGCAAGAGCATCAATGAAATTCTCAAGTACCCCGAGGATTCCACCGGCTCCATCATGACCACGGAGTATGTGGACCTGAAGGCCACCATGACCGTGTCGGACGCCCTGAAGCGCATCCGCCGCACCGGCCCGGACAAGGAGACCATCAACGTCTGCTACGTCATTGACGACGGCCGCCACCTTATCGGCGTCCTCTCCATCCGGACGCTGCTGCTGGCGGAGGAGGACGATGTCATCGGCGACATCATGGAGCGGAACTTCGTCTGCGTCCAGACCCTGGATGACCAGGAGGAAACCGCCCAGGCCCTGAGCAAGTACGACTTCCTGGCCCTCCCCGTGGTGGACACGGAGAACCGCCTGGTGGGCATCGTCACCGTTGACGACGCCATCGACGTTTTGCAGGAGGAAACCACCGAGGATATCGAAAAGATGGCGGCTATGCTGCCTACCGACAAGCCCTACCTCCGTACCAGCGCCTTTGAGACCTTCAAGTCCCGCATCCCCTGGCTGCTGCTGCTGATGATTTCCGCCACCTTCACCGGGCAGATCATCTCCAGCTTTGAGGACGCCCTCAGTGCCTTCACCGTCCTCACCGCCTATATCCCCATGCTGATGGACACCGGCGGCAACTGCGGCTCCCAGGCCAGCGTTACCGTCATCCGCGGCATCTCCCTGGGGGACATCGAATTTTCCGATCTGATTCAGGTGGTGTGGAAGGAGTGCCGGGTGGCCCTGCTGTGCGGCGCGGTCCTGGCCGCCGCCAACTTCGTCAAGCTGATGCTGCTGGACCGGCTGGTGTTTCACAATCCCATTACCGTCACCGTGGCCGCTGTCATCTGCCTGACCCTGGTATGCACCGTGTTCGCTGCCAAGATCGTGGGCTGCATGCTGCCCCTGCTGGCCAAGAAGCTGGGCTTCGACCCCGCCGTGATGGCCTCCCCCTTCATCACCACCATCGTGGACGCCCTGTCCCTGCTGATCTACTTCCGTTTCGCCACCGTCCTGCTGGGCATCTGAAATATATAGGAAAGCGCCCCTGTATGACTGCGTCATACAGGGGCGTTTTTTATATGGGTCTCAATGAACTTGAATCACTTATTCCAATTGATCCATTTATTAAATTGGAATTTGTTTGTACAATGTTCAAGATATAACTGTTATTATGTCTTGATTAGAGTACAAACTCATATAAGAGGAACTTCCTCGGTACTCCAATATCAACATATGTGATTTCAACCTTATCCACATACTTAAATCCAAACGACATATACATTTTCTGTGGAATATCATTTCCCTCTATGCAATCAAGACGAATTGATTTAAGGTTTCTTTCCCTTGCTGTGTCTATTGCGTGTTGAACTAACTGCTTCGAGTATCCATGACCTCCATATTCCGGAAGGACACGCAAGGCATGAAGAACTACTGTCTCGTTATCATTTGCATCAATAAGCCATTTAACTGCGTGATACGCCTCATCACGATCATGATTCATAATATACGCCGCAACAATTCGACCATCTTCAATACCGATAAACTGATTTCTCTCTTTGATTGCATCTTTGATCATTTCATCTGGAGGGAAACCACCTTTATCTCCCTCCGGCAGAAAATCTTTTCCGCTCAAAACTTTACACATACCGTCATAAAACTGTCGCAATTCTATAAAATTTTTCTCTTCTGCATATCTGATAATCATAGAAATCTATCCCTCCAACTTCCGATTTGCCTGTTCAGTTCTCTCAGATCCCCTGCAAATGGAAATCCGGGGTATACTCCTCCTTTGCGGAGGTTCGCTCCTGGGTAAAGCCGTCGTTCAGGCCGCAGTCCGCCATGTACCGCTCCGCCGCCCGGTACTCCGCCTTCGTCACCTTCCGGGCCAGCTTGCCCACGGCTCCCAGCTGGGGCGTGTACTGGCTCATAAGGGAAAACAGCACATCGCCGGGGCGGAAGGTCTCCGTCACCCAGTCGATGACCGCCTTCGTGTTTTCCAGTTCCCCCGGCAGCACCAGATGCCGGATGAGGACGCCGCTTTTCAGCTGCCCGTTTTCCATCCGGTACGGGCCGGTCTGGCGGAACATCTCCCAAATCGCCGCCCTGGCGATTTCCGGATAGTCCTCCGCGCCGGAGTACGCCCTGGCCGGCTCCCGCAGGGCGTACTTCAGATCCGGCAGGTACACCTGCACCCGGCCCTCCAGGCGTTTCAATGTCTCCACAGACTCATAGCCGCCGCAGTTCCACACCACCGGCACCGGCCAGGGCTCGTCTCCCAGGGCCTCCAGGACGGCGTCCGTAAAGTGGGTGGGGGTCACCAGGTCCAGGCAGGCCGCCCCCTGGTCCACCAGCTCCCGGAAAATCTCCCGGAGACGCCGGGGGGTAATGGTCTTTCCGTAGCCCTCCTGGGAAATGATGCCGTTCTGGCAGAATCTGCACCGGAGGTTGCAGCCGGAGAAAAACACGGCCCCGGCACCGTGCTCCCCCACCAGACAGGGCTCCTCCCACTGGTGGAGCATAGCCCGGGCCGCTACCGGAAGGCTGGGCATGGCGCACACGCCCCCCGCCTTGTCCGGCAGCCGCTCCGCGCCGCACCGACGGGGACAGAGGTTGCAGATCATCAGTCTCCCGTGCCCTTTCCATTGAAATCCGGCCCCAGGTCTCCCGCCCGCCAATGACGGCGGCACAGGCCGATGTACTTGTCGTTGGCCCCCAGCACCACCTGGGCGCCCTCCTTCAAAACCTTACCGTTTTCATCGAACCGGGCGTTGAACATGGCCTTTTTGCCGCACCAGCAGATGGTCTTGACCTCCTCGATGGTGTCCGCCCGGGCCAGCA
>URTS01000102.1 GCA_900550685.1 uncultured Oscillibacter sp.
CCATGCCCACGAACATCTCCACGAACTCGGAGCCGGAGATGGAGAAGAAGGGCACGTTGGCCTCACCGGCCACGGCCTTGGCCAGCATGGTTTTGCCGGTGCCCGGAGGGCCCACCAGCAGCACGCCCTTGGGCATGGAGGCACCGATTTCCTGATATTGCTTGGGATCATGGAGGTAGTTGACGATTTCCGCCAGGTTCTCCTTAGCCTCGTCCTCACCTGCCACATCGTCAAACTTGATGCCCTCGGCAGATTTCACATAGACCTTGGCGTTGGACTTGCCCATGTTGAACATCATGGAATTGCCGCCGCCCATTTTCTCCATCATTTTCCGGGACATGAACTGGCCCAGAGCCAGGAAGATCAGGATGGGAGCCACCCAGCTGAAGATGCTCACCAGCAGAGAGGTCTGCTCGATCTCCTCGCCGGTGGTGGACACGCCCGCGTCCAAAAGGCGCTGCACCAGATTATCGTCCGGCACCATGGCGGTTTTATAAATGGACTTTTCATCCTTGCTGGTGAACACGATCCGGTTGTCCTGCTCCTGGATCTCCACCCGGCCCACCTCGCCCTGCTGGGTCATAGTAACAAAGGTGTTGTAGTCCACATCCTTGACCTGATACTGGGACAGCCAGGGCATGGCGATGAAATTGAACAGCATCACCAGCAGCATGGCCACGATGTAGTAAAAGATCAGCGGTTTTTTCGGGGATCTGACTTCATTCATAATAGGTCACTCCTTCAAACAGTTGCTTTATTCTACCATTCCATTTTTTTAAATACAAGATATAAATTATGTCTAGAAGTTGGTTTTTGGCGGTTTTTTGTGTCAAAATTGTTAATTTTACTTGACGCATCCCCAACTTTCCGATAAAATGAAATGTCAATGGAAAAACAGGGAAGCATAGATGTGATCCCAGAGATACGAAAGGCGGCTTATGGCAACAACATTTATCGACAAGGCCCGGATCACCGTCCGGGCAGGCAACGGCGGCAACGGCGCGGTGGCCTTCCACCGGGAAAAATACGTGGCGGCCGGCGGCCCTGACGGCGGCGACGGCGGCAAGGGCGGCTCTATCATCCTCCAGGTGGACGACAACATGTCCACCCTGATGGACTTCCGCTACAAGCGCAAATACGTGGCGGAAAACGGCGTGGACGGCCAGGGCGGCCGCAAGTCCGGCAAGGACGGCGCCAACCTCACCATCCGGGTCCCCCGGGGCACCCTGGTGCGGGACGCGGAGACCAACGAGATCATTCAGGATATGAGCGGCAGTGAGCCCTACGTCCTCTGCAAGGGCGGCCGGGGCGGCTGGGGCAACATGCACTTCGCCACCCCCACCCGGCAGGTACCCCGCTTCGCCAAGGCGGGTCTTCCCGGCGAGAGCCACGACGTGTTCCTGGAGCTGAAGCTGCTGGCGGACGTGGGCCTGATCGGCTTCCCCAACGTGGGCAAGTCCACCCTGCTGAGCGTGGTCTCCAAGGCCCAGCCCAAAATCGCCAACTACCACTTCACCACCCTGTATCCCAACCTGGGCGTGGTGTGGGTGGACGAGGGTGTCTCCTTCGTCATGGCCGACATCCCCGGCATCATTGAAGGCGCCAGCGAGGGCGCCGGCCTGGGCCACGACTTCCTGCGGCACATTGACCGCTGCCGCCTGCTGGTCCACGTGGTGGATGTGTCCGGCAGCGAGGGCCGGGACCCTGTGGCGGATTTTGATGCTATCAACGCCGAGTTGGCTCAGTACAGCCCCGACCTTGCCAAGCGGCCCCAGATCGTGGCCGCCAACAAGGTGGACATCATGACCGATCCCGAAAACCTGGAGCGGCTCCGGACCCACGTGGAGGCCAAGGGCTTCCCTCTGATGGAGATCTCCGCGGCGGCCCACCAGGGCACCCGGGAGTTGGTGGGCAAGGTGGCCGGGATGCTGTCCACCCTGCCGCCGGTGACGGTGTACGAGCCGGAATATGTGCCCAAGCAGCCGGTGGTGGACACCAGCGAGCCTCTGGACATTCAGCGGCTGGACGATGGCCGCACCTGGCTCATTCAGGGCCCCTGGCTCCAGCGGCTCATGGCCAACGTCAATTTCGACGACTACGAAAGCCGCATGTGGTTCGACAAGGCCCTGCGGGAATCCGGCCTGTATCAGCAGCTGGAGGAGCGGGGCATCCAGGACGGGGACACCGTTTCCCTGGACGGCTACGAATTCGAATATCAGATCTGAAAAAACACACCGGCGGAAGGAAAGCTTCCGCCGGTGTGTTTTCACTGTTTACTTGGTTCCCAGCAAAGCCCGGAGCTTCCGGCTGGACACGTTCCGCACACAGTCCCAGACCTCCCGGGTGGCGCAGATCTTGTCCGCGCAGGTCACCACAACGCTCTCCTTGTACTTGGGGGGCATGGGGTTCAGGGGAAACATGTGGCGGTGGATGATGTTGGCCTCCACAGGGTTCAGTCCGAAGTCCCGCTCCGCGTTCTCCATGGCCTTGCGGGCATGGTAGAAACCGTGGAGCTTATGGTCATCGTTGTGCTCCCGCCAGTTGTAGAGGAAATAGTCGTGGAGCAGCGCGCCCCGCACCAAGCTCCGCCAGTCCACGTCCCAGCCCCATTTTTCCGCCAGGCGGATGCTGCAAAGGGTCACCGCCACGGAATGGTCAAAGCAGGTGGTACTGCCATGCTGGGGGATCGTGCGCTCCTGATCCATGGTAGGCGAACGCAGGATATCCCCGCCGTATTCCCAAAGCATTTCTTCTGCGGTCATATCCGCTCACCTCTTTCCTGTCCCTGATTATAGGGGCAGCGCCGGAGAAAATCCAGTGGGAAATGCAACAGAGCTTTCCTGACTGCCACCGGATTTCTTTGTGCGGTTTGCCGTTTTTACAGGAAGCGGCCTGTTCATTTTTAGATTTTTGGATGAATCTGCAAATCCCCTCTTGACATTTTTCTTCGGACGGCGTATGCTTGCGCCAAGTTCAAAATCAAAACCGATGACACGGAGTAAGTACACGGAAGAGCGTTTCCCCCAGCGAGCTGCCGGCAGTGAAAGGGCAGCGGAAAGGCGTTCGTGGAATGGACCGTAGAGGGCGGGCCAAACAGGGAAACCTTAGTAGGCACCGCCGGGCTTTTCCCCCGTTACCAAGGAAAGACGTGTGATGGCACGTCGCCGAGAGGACGATTTTTCGTCAATTTGGGTGGCACCGCAGAAGTTTCAGACTTTTGTCCCAAAGGAACCTATTCAGGGTTCATTTGTGGATAAAGGTCTTTTTTTGACGCCTTCTCCGCAAAGAACCGTTTACGAGCTATGAAAGGAGAAAGCACCATGGCAGCTGAAATCAACAACATTCCCTACAAGATCTATCTCTCTGAAGACGAAATGCCCAAGACATGGTACAACGTTCGGGCCGACATGAAGGTCAAGCCCGCCCCCCTGCTGAATCCCGGCACCGGAAAGCCCATGGGCTTTGACGACCTGCGCCCCGTGTTCTGCGACGAGCTGATCCGTCAGGAATTGGACAATGACGACCGGGAGATCCCCATTCCCCAGGAGATCCTGAACTTCTACAAGATGTACCGGCCCTCTCCCCTGGTACGGGCCTACTGCCTGGAAAAGGCCCTGGGCACCCCCGCCAAGATCTACTACAAGTTTGAGGGCAACAACACTTCCGGCTCCCACAAGCTCAACAGCGCCATCGCCCAGGCCTATTACGCCAAGCAGCAGGGCCTCAAGGGCGTTACCACCGAGACCGGTGCCGGCCAGTGGGGCACGGCTCTGTCCATGGCCTGCGCCTACCTGGGCCTGGACTGCAAGGTCTACATGGTGAAGGTCAGCTACGAGCAGAAGCCCTTCCGCCGAGAGGTCATGCGGACCTACGGCGCTTCCGTTACCCCCTCTCCCTCTGAGACTACCGCCATCGGCCGGAAGATCCTCCAGGAGCATCCCGGCACCACCGGCTCCCTGGGCTGCGCCATTTCCGAAGCCGTGGAAGTGGCCACCTCCACCCCCGGCTACCGCTACGTGCTGGGCAGCGTCCTCAACCAGGTGCTGCTGCACCAGAGCGTGATCGGCCTGGAGACCAAGGCGGCCCTGGACAAGTACAACATCGTGCCGGATATCATCATCGGCTGCGCCGGCGGCGGCAGCAACCTGGGCGGCCTGATCTCCCCCTTCATGGGCGAGAAGCTCCGGGGCGAAAAGGATTACCGGTTCATCGCCGTGGAGCCCGCCTCCTGCCCCAGCTTCACCCGGGGCAAGTTCGCCTATGACTTCTGCGACACCGGCATGGTGTGCCCCCTGGCCAAGATGTACACCCTGGGCAGCAACTTCATCCCCTCTCCTAACCACGCCGGTGGCCTGCGGTATCACGGGATGAGCAGCATCCTCTCCCAGCTGTACCACGACGGGTACATGGAGGCCGTGTCCGTGGAGCAGACCAAGGTCTTTGAGGCTGCCGAGCAGTTCGCCCGGATCGAGGGCATCCTCCCCGCCCCCGAGTCCAGCCACGCCATCCGGGTGGCCATTGACGAGGCCCTCAAGTGCAAGGAAACCGGCGAGGCAAAGACCATTGTCTTCGGTCTCACCGGCACCGGCTACTTCGACATGGTGGCCTATGAGAAGTTCCACAACGGCAAGATGACGGACTATATCCCCACCGACGCCGAACTGGAAGCCAGCTTCGCCACCCTGCCCCAGGTCCCCGGCCAGGACTGATTTTCCTCCAGCTCTTACTCTCTCAACGTATCATCGCCCAGCCGCGCCGGATTTCCACGCACCGCGCCAGAGTTCCGGTGCGGCTGGGCGCTTTTTAAGACATATCTCAAAAAACCATCCCCGCAGGCAGCTGCCTGCGGGGATGGTCTGTTTTTCATAAGGGCCGCTGTAAAAAAGCCATCCTATATCCGATCCGGAAAAGTTCACTGCTCCTGGGCAGTCTCGGACAGCTTTTTCAGCTCTTCCTCCTCCAGCACCCGGTAGGCCACCTTGCCCACCAGGGTCTTGGGCAGTTCGGACCGGAACTCGATGTCGTAGGGCAGGGCGTATTTAGCCACGTTCTTGCGGATGTAGGTCATGAGAACATCCTTGGTCTCCTCGTTGGCGGGGACGCCGGGCTTGAGCATAACAAATGCCTTTACCTTCTGCATTTTCAGCTTGTCCGGCACGCCGATGACACAGCTCATCTGCACCAGCTCATGAGCGTCGAAAATATTCTCCATCTGGGAGGGGTACACATTGTAGCCGCTGGTGACGATCATCCGCTTGATGCGCTGCTTGAAGTAGACGAAGCCGTCCTCATCCATATAGCCCAAATCGCCGGTGTGGACCCAGGTGAGGCCGTCGGCGTGGGTCTGGAGGGTCTGGGCCGTCTCCTCCGGGTGGTGGAGATAGCCCATCATCACCGTGGGGCCTGCCAGGCAGATCTCGCCGTCGGTTCCGGCGGGCAGTTCCTTCTGGGTACCGTGCTCCACGATTTTATAATAGGTGTCCGGGAAGGGAATGCCGATGGAGCCCTCCCGGGAGATGTGGTAAGGCGTCAGGCAGGAGGCGGTGACGCACTCCGTCAGGCCATAGCCCTCCCGCACCTGAATGGTAGCGTGATGGTCAAAGAGGAACTTGTCGAACCGCTTCTTCAATTCCACAGACAGGCTGTCGCCGCCGGAATAAACGCCCTTCAGGCAGCTGAGGTCTGCGTTCTTCATCTTGGGCAGCCGCAGCAGGGCCTCATACAGGGTGGGCACACCGGCGATCAGGTTGCAGCGGTATTTCAGCAGCAGCTTGGCGTAGCTGTCCGGGGTGAACCTGGGCACCAGAATGCAGCAGCCGCCGTTGACCAGCATGGAGTGGATGGACACACCCAGGCCGAAGCCGTGGAACATGGGCATCACCGCCAGCATCTTGTCTCCGGGACGGAACATGGGGTTGGTGGCAATGATCTGGGCCCCCAGGGCGTTGAAGTTCAGGTTGGTGAGCTGGATGCCCTTGGTGACGCCGGTGGTGCCGCCGGAATAGAGGATCACCGCCTCGTCCCCGGCCTTTTTCTCCACCTTGTACTTCCAGTGGTAGCCAAGGCCCCGGTGCAGGAACTCATGCCACCGGAGGACCGGAGCGTCTTTGGGGATCTTTGCCTGTTTACGGCCCTCGGTGAGCATGTAACCCACCCGCACTGGCTTGGACAGGGCATCCGGAATGGAGGCCAGGATGATGTTGTCCAGGGTCACGTTCTGGCGGATGGCTTCAAACTTGTGGTAGAACTGGTCCAGGGTCACGGCGAAGATGGAGCCGGATTCCTTCAGATAAAACTCGATCTCCTTCTCGCTGGAAAGGGGATGGATCATGTTGGCGGTGGCCCCCACCAGGTTGATGGCATAAAACATAGTGACCGCCTGGGGGCAGTTGGGCATGGCCATGGTGATCTTGTCCCCGGGACGGACGCCGGTGGCCTTCAGTGCCCGGGCGCAGAGGTTGATCTCCGCCACCATGGTGCGGTAGGTGGTTTTCCGGCCCATGAACACATAAGCGGTGTTGTTGGGGTATTTTTCCGCGCAGCGCT
>URTS01000103.1 GCA_900550685.1 uncultured Oscillibacter sp.
GCGGCGGGGCCGAGGGCGGCGCTGGAAAAGCCGCCGCAGCGGGCGGCGCGGACGCCTGCGGCGGCGTCCTCCACCACCAGCGCTTCCGCCGGGGAGACGCCCAGCGCCTGCGCGGCCTTTAAAAACACCTCCGGGTCCGGCTTGGACCGGGCGATCTGCGTCCCGTCCACCACGGCGTGGAAATACGGCGTCAGGCCGGTGCGCTCCAGAATGAAGCGGGCATTTTTGCTGGAGCTGGCCACCGCCAGCAAAAGCCCACGCTCCCGCAGGGCCTTGAGCGTGACTGTTGTATCCGGGGCGACGTCCGCCGGGGTCATTTCGGCGATGAGGGCGCGGTAGCGCTCGTTCTTCTCCGCGGCGAGGGCTTCCTTCTCCGCCGGGGTGAAGCTGCGGCCGCAGCCCTCCAGCACGATGTCCAGCGCCTCCATCCGGGAGACGCCACGCAGCCGCGCCGCGGCGCGCCCGTCAAAGGGGATGCCGAGACGGCCCGCCAGCGCACGCCACGCCTTGTCGTGGGCCTGATCCGTGCGGACCAGCACGCCGTCCAGATCAAAGATCACTGCGCGCATGAGAGGATCGCCTCCAATTCGTCGCACACGTCCCGGCAGGATTGGGGCGCTTCCCGGACCGCGGCGGCGCGGGAGTCCGCCAGCGTCCGGCGCAGCGCACCGTCCGCCTGCTCCATGAGATAGCACCGGCCCGCCATGTCCAGCATGGCCTGATCGTTCCAGTTGTCGCCGAAGGCCGCCGTCTCCTCCGGCGAAACGCCCAGTGCGCCGCACATCTCCGCAAGGCCGGTGCCCTTGGTGGCGATGGAGAAGTCCAGCCACACAAGGCCCGCCACCGCCATGTGGAACGGCTCGCCCCAGCGGGGGGCGAGGAGCGCGGCGGGGCCGTCCATCCCGTTGGGACAGTAGGCCGCGATCTTCACGATCTCCTCCGGCACGTCCTCGGGCCGGTCCACCATGGTCACGAGATTCCCGTGGTTCACGGCCATCTCGTGGACCAGCTCCGGGCCGCAGCCGCACAGATAGTTGAGGTTCTGCCCCTCGATGATGACGTCGCAGCCGGGAATGTCCATGATGGCGCGGGACAGGGCCAGCGCCTCCTGACGGGGCAGGAGCGTCTTGCTCAGGAGGGGCGCGCCCTCCTCCGTTCCGGGGCCGTACAGCACGGCGCCGTTTTCACACAGAAAGCACATCTCGTCCGCCACGGGGGCGAACAGCGTGCGCATGGAGTGGTACTGCCGGCCGGAGGCGGGACAGAACAGGATATTCCGCTCCCGCAGGCGGCGGATCAGGGGAAACAGCCGCTGGGGCATGACGGTCTCGTCATAGGGCAGCAGCGTGCCGTCGATATCGGATGCAATGAGACGGATCATAAAACGCTCCTTTTGGGGACCAGGATGGAAAACGGAGAAAAGAGGCCCCGGCAGGGGGCCTCTTTCCCGACAGCGCCCGGCCGAGGGACCGGGGCGGATTTACTTCACGCTCAAAGAGCCTTGCGCGATCATCCGGCCGTTCCTACGACTGAATAATACCACGCCGTCGCCCTGAAAGTCCAGACGGATTTTCTGGCCGATGCGGTAGAGCACGCCGCCGAACACCACGCCGGTGAGCAGGAAGCTGCCCACCCGGACCTTCACCGTGGTCTCCATGCCGGTGGGCATGGCGGAGTAGATCTCGCCTTCGATGGCGCCGGAATCGCTCAAACGCAGGAACTCCGGCCGCACGCCGAGAACAAAGTCCCCGTCGGTCAGGGCCGCCTCGTCGCCGAAGTCCTCCGTCTCGTTGACGCGGGCCACGTGATAGCGAAACAGCACGTCCTTGTTGCCCTTTTCCACGCTCTTCTTGTCCAGCGCCCGGGCGTTTTCCGCGTCTCTGCGGGCCTTGTCCTCCGCGTCCGCGCGCTCGTACCACGCGGCCACGTCCAGCGGCTCCTTGGGACGGAAGGAGAGCTGCATCCCGTCCAGTGCGGAGAGGGTCAGCGTTCCGTCGGACTGCTGGGCGCCGCTGGCGTCGATGAAGTTGATGGCGGGGTTGCCCACGAAGTCCGCCACGAACACGTTATTGGGCTTGGCGTACACGTCCAGCGGCGCGTCGTACTGCTGGAGGACGCCGTTTTCGATCAGGCAGATCTTGGTGGCCAGCGTCATGGCCTCCATCTGATCGTGGGTGACGTAGATAAAGGTGGAGCCGGTGTCGATGTGCAGGCGCTGAAGCTCGGAGCGCATCTCAAGGCGCAGCTTCGCGTCCAGATTGCTCAGCGGCTCGTCCATGAACAGCACCGTCGGCTCCGGAGCCAGCGTCCGGGCGATGGCCACGCGCTGCTGCTGGCCGCCGGACAGCTCGGAGGGATAGCGGTCCATGAACATGCCGATCTTCACGATCCGGGCCACGCGGCGCACGGACAGGTCGATCTCCTCCGGCGTCAGCTTGCGCACGGCGGTGACGGGCTTGCCGTCCTTTTCGTACTCAAAGCGGTCGTTGAGCGTGCAGCCGGCGGCGGCGGCCTTGTCCCGGGCGGACTTGAGCGCGGCCTCCAGCTCCGGGCGGCGGGCCTGCGCCACGGTGCCCGGCTCCATGGACTCGTGGAGCTTGTAGCTCATCAGGGTCTTGGCGGCGTAGATGGAAATCTCATAGCGGTCGATCAGCTTGATCTGGGCCTTGTTCACGTCCAGCTTGCCCTTTTTGTCCACGCACTCCACGATGGTCTTTACCACGTCGTCCGGCTTCTGCAGGACGCGCAGCAGCGTTGCGGCGCGGCTGGCGTCCGGGTCGAACTTGGGCAGCTCTTCCTTGATATTGGAAAGGCCGAAGGAGATGTTCTGGTAGACGGTCATGTTGGGCCAGAGGGCGTAGTTCTGGAACAGGAAGCCCACCTTGCGCTTGTTGGGCGGGATATTGATGCCGGCCTCGCTGTCATACACGACCCGGCCGCCGATGGTGATGCGGCCGCTGGTGGGAGTCTCCAGTCCCGCGATCATGCGCAGGGTGGTGGTCTTGCCGCAGCCGGAGGGCCCCAGCAGCGTGACGAAGGCGTTGTCGTCGATGACCAGATTCAGGTCGTCCACGGCGTAGAATTTATCCCAGCGTTTGGTTACGTGGGTCAATACGATCTCAGGCATGATTTAACCTCCTATTCCCTTATCAAGGCTTGCGCCGGTGACCTTGTTGACGAGGGTGTTGCAAATCAGAATGGTGACGATCAGGATCAGGTTGATGCCGCTGGAGAAGGCGTACAGACCCATTTCGTCGAAATAGTCCAGCGTGGTGGAGAGGATGAAGCCCTGAACGCACAGCAGCATGAACAGGCTCAGCTCGCGCAGGCAGGTCATGAACGGCAGCAGATAGCCGCTGATGATGGAGGACTTTTGAATGGGGATGATGATGCGGGTCATCCGCTTGCTCCACGGAATGTCCTGAATGATGGCGGCCTCTTCGATCTCGCCGGAGAGCTGGAGCATGGAGTTCAGGCTGGCCCGGCTGGCGAAGGGGATATATTTAATGGTGCCGACGATGATGAGCAGCGTGTACGTATTGAAGAGGTTAACGTACTGATTGGAAAAGAGAACGAAGAACGCCACGCCCACGGCGATGGAGGGCATCAGATACGGCAGGAAGGCCACCGCGTTGACGTAGTTCGCCCATCGGCTCCGCCTCGTCTTGGATACGGCGTAGCCGATCATGGTGCCGATGGTGCCGGCCAGCAGGGAGCAGCACACGGACACCAGGATCGTTCCGCGGAAGGCGTGCCAGATGGTCTCGTTGTGCAGGATGCCCTTCTGGCCGTACATTCCGTTTTCCGTGATGTTCTCGTCCGTCGTCCACCATTTGACGGTCAGGTTGTCGGCGTCTCCGGTGTATAGGAAGCTGTAATCGCCCGGGTTGGGCAGGAACGTTTCAAATGCAAAGGAGACGATGGGGAAGATGCTGGTGAAAAAGGTGATGACGATCAGCACGGCGGCGATGATGTGCTTGCCCGCCCGGCCCAGATTGATCTTGGAGGTCTGGCCGGACTTGCCGGTGACGGTGGTGTAGTTCTTCCGGCTGCGCAGGCTCATCTGATTCAGGAACATGATGGCCACGCCGAAGATCATCATGATGATGGCGAGGATACTGGCCTCGCCGGTGTACTTGGAGTTCAAAGAGACGTACTTGGTGGCGAGGGTGGTCAGGCCCAGATAGTGGGGCACGGGATAAGAGCCCATGGAGCTGCCGAACACCAGCAGGATGGTGGAGAGGATGGCGGGCTTGACCATGGGCAGCGTGATCTTGAACATGGTCTTCCACTTGGGCGTGTCCAGGATCGTGGCGGCCTCCTCAAGGTTGGCGTCCATGTTGCGGAAGATTCCACCGATAAGGATGTAGGCAAAGGGAGCGTAGTGCAGGCCCAGCACCACAAGGCTGGGGAACAGGCCCTTGCACCACCACATCGGCATCTGCACGCCCAGCGTGGCGGCCAGCAGGCCGTTGGACGTGCCGGTGACGGCGTTGGAGTTGAACAGGTTCTGCCACACCACGGCCAGCGTCCACTGGGGCATGATGTAGGGGAAGATGAAGATGGAGCTGAGGTATTTGCGGCAGGACAGGTTCGTGCGCGTAATGAGGAAGGCGAACAGCCCGCCGAACACGATGGCCACCACGCAGGTGCCCACCGCCAGCAGCACCGTGTTGATGAGCGGCATCCACAGGTTGCTCATGGCAAGGCGGCTGGTGAAAAGGTCGATATAGTTGACGAGGGTATAGCCGCTGGCCTGACCCGTCAGGTGGGCGTCGATGGTGCCCGCGTGGATCTTGAAGGTATCCTGCACGATGGCGACGATGGGGGCGACGGTGGTCACCGTCAGCACGATGCCCATAATGAGCAGGATGACATTATGGGGCTTTGAGAAGTAGGTTTTGATCCTGTTGAGCCGGATCGTGGACCTGCCGGTGCTCACAGTAGACGACTGGTTCATAGATGACCATTCCTTTCCCAGACTTGTGCGGGCCGCGGCAGGACCGCTCCCACAGGACCGCCAGCGGCGGTGTGCGAACCAAAAAACGCTGGATTTTTCTGGATTTTTGGAGAAAAAGCGCCCCTGACGGTCATGAAAGCACCCGTCAGGGGCGTTTTTACGCGTGAGTCAGCGTACCGCGCCGGACGATCAGCCCGCGCTGTACTTGGTCAGCAGCTCGATCCAGCTGCCCACGGTGAAGGCCACGGAGCTGCAGTACTCGGGATCCTCGAGCACCAGCTTGCCCTGATTGGTCCACCACTCATAGCCGTGGTCGTCCTTGGCGGGGAAGGTGTCCACGCCATCCACGTAGCCGCCCTTCTGGTGGCCGTAGGTCGCCTCGATGGCCTCAGCGACGGTGGGGTTGGAGGAGTAGCCGCCCATGTCCTTGCCCCAGGCGGAGAAGCCGTCCTCGGTGCAGGTCATGTAAGCGATGAAGGCGCAGGCGGTCCAGGGCAGGGGAGAGTTGTCGGTGACGAACAGATAGTGGCAGTAGCCGAAGCCGCCGATGCCGGTGTAGCCGTCCTGATAAGCGGCCACGTTCACGTTGTTCACGGAGACGGTGGCGGACTCCTCAACGGAGCGGAGCTTGGAGTACACCAGCAGGCCGAACTGATCCGTGGCGGACTTGTCGACCAGCGTGTTGCAGATGGGGCCGTCATCTGTCTGGGCGTTGTAGCTCTCGACCCACAGCTTGATCCACGCCAGAGCGTACTTGCCGTTCTCACCAAGGCCCAGATCGCTGGCCTCGGAAGCCATGGCGTCGATGGTGGGCTGGAAGTAGGCCTGCTCGTCGGCGGACAGCGCGTCAAACGCCTCCTTCAGCCAGCCGGCGTAAGTATCCTCCGTGAGCATGTACAGGAAGTTCTTGCCGACGATCTCGGAGTCGATGTCCATGTACAGGCCGTGCTCGCCCTCGGCCACGAAGTCCCAGCAGTTGTCATAGGTCTTGGAGCCGGTGTTGTTGTACATAAAGACCTTGTTCAGGGTCTGCAGGGGCAGGAAGCCGGTGTACGCGTCGGCGGTGGTGCCGTTGGCGTCGGCCCAGTCCTTGGGGATGAAGGTATCCAGCACGCCGGGCTGGACCATCTTGCTCTCGATCTGGTTGCCGTCCTGGATCAGGGTCATGGCATAGGTGCCGGTGGGCTTGAGCGCGTCGGCGGTGAGCTGATCGAAGATCTTGTTGTTCTTGGGCTGCTGCCAGTCGTACTCCATGTTATAGCTGGGGTCGATGGACTGCAGATACTCGATGAACAGAGGCAGAGCGGTCTTGCCGCGGCTGGAGTTGCCCACGCCGTAGAACGTGGCGCCGTTGGATTCCTCGATGGCCTTCTTGGCCAGCTCCTCCAGCGTCATGCCCTCGGCCTCGGCGATGATCTTCTGGGTGGCGGTCAGCTCGGCGGCAGGCTCGGCCGGAGCGGCGGAGCCGGAGCCGGAAGCGG
>URTS01000104.1 GCA_900550685.1 uncultured Oscillibacter sp.
GCCGCGCTTTTGGCGGCATTGACTGTATTTACCCTTACAGGCTGCGGAAAAACAGAGAATCCCGCTGAACCGGTGACGCCGGGACAGGGGGAGGAACCCGCCGCGCCCACGGAACCGGAGCTGACGCCGGAGGAAATCGCGGAGCAGGAGCGTCTGGCGGCGGAAAAGGCCCGTGAAGAACGGCTGCAAGGACTGCTGAACTCCATGACCTTAGAGGAAAAGGTGGGACAGCTTTTCTTCGTCCGGTGCCCGGAGACCAACGCCGTGGAGGATATTTCCACCTACCATTTAGGAGGCTATCTGCTGTTCGGCCGGGACTACAAGGACGGCGACGTCTGGCTAACCCGGGACCAGTTCACCCAGAAACTCCAGAGCTACCAGAACGCGGCCTCCATCCCCCTCTTCATCGGCAGCGACGAGGAGGGCGGCACCGTCACCCGGGCCAGCCGGAACCCCAACCTCTTCTCCGAACCGTTCAAATCCCCCCAGGCGATTTACAGCGCCGGCGGCATGGAGGCCCTGGCTCAGGACGCCCTGGATAAAAGTCAGTCCCTGCTGGACCTGGGCATCAATGTGAACTTTGCCCCGGTGTGTGACGTATCCACCGACCCCAACGACTTTATCTATGACCGCACCCTGGGCCAGGATGCGGAGACCACGGCGGACTACATCACCCGGACGGTGCTGACCATGGGCGACGCCGGAGAAATGGCCGTGCTGAAGCACTTCCCCGGCTATGGAAACAACGCCGACACCCACACCGGCATCGCCGTGGATGACCGGCCCATGGAAACCTTTGAAAACTCCGACCTGCTGCCCTTTAAGGCAGGCATCGAAGCGGACGCCCCCTTTGTGCTGGTGAGCCACAACATCGTGAGCTGCATGGACCCGGACCTGCCCGCCTCCCTGTCTCCCGCCGTCCACAAGGTCCTGCGGGAGACCTGCGGCTTTGAGGGCATCGCCATCACCGATGACCTGGCCATGGACGCCGTAAAGGCCTACGCCAAGGACGGCGCCGTGGCGGTGATGGCCCTCCAGGCCGGGAACGACATGGTCATCACCACCGACTACCGCACCCAGATCCCCGCCGTCATCGAAGCCGTGAAAAACGGCACCCTGGAGGAAAGCGTCATCGACAGCGCCTGTTTCCGGGTGCTGAAATGCAAGGATGCCCACATGTACATCCCCGCTTTGGATTCCTGATTGGAATATTTGTAAAAAATATTCCAATTTGTACTGATTTTTCAACGTTATGCAACCAAACTGCCCCTTTTCTCGTCTCTCTTTTTGAACAGCCGCCGGAAAGCGCGGCACGGATGAAAGGAGCATCTCTATGAAAAAGTCTCTGCGTTTCTGCGTTCTGCTGGTTCTGGCCGCCACCCTGCTGACTGTCTCCGCCTTCGCGGACACCGGCCCCAAGCCCCAGCTGACAGTCAAAGTCACCAACCCGCCGGAGGAGCTGTATTACCTGGACCTGCTGGCGGAGGGCGATTGGGAACACGCCGGGGACGCGGACTACAGCGGCCTGGACTGGAGCTATTCCGAGGAGGAAATTGCCGCCCTGGACAGCGGTCTGCTGGACGCCCTCCGGGCCGCCGTGCCGGATGGCTGGCACGCCTGCACGGCGGAGGGCACCAACGGTGCCCCCATGTGGGGGGACCTGCTGGGAGAGGACGCCGGAAACAGCACCCGGATCCACACCTTTGGGTACGTGGGGGTGCCGGATACCTACCGGATCCTCCTGGTGACCAAAAGCGGCGAGACCTGGCTCTCCGACACCTGTACCCGCCGCAGCCTGCAAAGCTCCGTCACGGTGGACTGGGCATCGAAAACCGTTGACCTGCCCCCGGTCTGGGCGGCGTATCTGCTGCAATTTCTGTGCACCCTCCTCCCTACCCTGCTGATTGAGGGAGCCCTGCTGTTCATCTTCGGCTACCGGAGCCGGAAAAGCTGGCGCAGCTTCCTGGTTGTAAACCTGGTGACCCAGGGCGGCTTTGCGGCCTATCTGGCGGTCAGCGTCATGCAGAACGGCGCCAACGCCTGGATGACTGTGTTTTTCTATCTGCCCATTGAGATCGTCATCACCCTGGCGGAACTGCTGCTGTACCGCTGGCTGCTGACGGAAAAGAGCAAATCAAGAGCCGCCGTGTATGCCATTTCCGCCAATGTCTGTTCCGCCGCCTTCGGCCTGTGGCTCATCGACCCCCTGTGGCATTTCCTGGTCACCATCACTTAAAACAAAAGGAATTTTCCCCATGGAAACTGAAAAACTATATTACGCCGACCCCTTTTTAAAGACCTTCACCGCCACGGTGCTGGACTGTCAGCCCGGCAAAAACGGCTTCGTTGTCACCCTGGACCGCACCGCCTTCTACCCGGAGGGGGGCGGCCAGCCCGCCGACCAGGGCACCCTGGACGGCGCGGCGGTGACGGACGTCCATGAAAAAAACGGGGTAGTTCTCCACAATGTGGACAGCGCCGTGGAAATTGGGAAAACTGTCACTGGCGTCATCGATTGGGCCCGGCGGTTCGACCACATGCAGCAGCACTCCGGCGAACACATCTGCTCCGGGCTGATCTGCGGCCGCTACCACTGCGACAATGTAGGTTTCCACATGGGGACGGATATGGTTACCATCGATTTCAACGCCGACATCCCCTGGGAGGAACTACTGGAAATCGAAGCCCAGGCCAATCAATATATCTACGAAGACCACCCCATTGACATCCAATTCCACCGGGGTGCGGAACTGGACGCCATCGACTACCGCAGCAAAAAGCCCCTGGAGGGGGACGTCCGCATCGTGGCCTTTCCCGGAGCGGACTGCTGCGCCTGCTGCGGCACCCATGTGCTCCGCAGCGGCCAGGTGGGGCTGGTGAAGTTCCTATCGGTGCAGAAATTCCGGGAAGGCGTCCGGATCGAGCTGCTGTGCGGCAAGCGGGCCCTGGACTACCTCTCCCGCACCTGGGAGCAGGCCAAGACCATCGGCCAGCGTCTCAGCGTGAAGCCGGTGGACGCCGCGGCTGCCGTGGAGCGGCTGGAACATGAGCTGTCCGCCGCCAAGCTCCGCTGTGCCCAGCTGGAGGAATCCGTCTTTGCCGCCATCGCCCAGGAGCAGGCGGGCAAGGGTGACGTGCTGCTGTTCCAGCCCCCCATGAAGCCGGACAGCGTCCGGAAGCTGGCGGACGCCGCAGCAAAGACCTGCGGCGGTCTGGCAGCGGTATTCGCCGGAGAGGGCATCCACTATGCCTACGCCCTGGGCCGGGCGGACGGACAGGACATCAGTGCCCAGGTCAAGGCCATGAACGCCGCCCTCCATGGCCGGGGCGGCGGCCGGAACGGCTTCGCCCAGGGCAGCGTAGAGGCGGAGCAAAACGCTATTGAAGCATTTTTCAAGGAGGACTGACCATGGAATATATTGTCAAGGAACTGCATCTGCCGGAGGAGGATGACGACGAGCCGAATTTCGTCTATTCCGAACTTGACAGCGGCCGTCTGGAAACCCGGCGGGTGGAGTTTTATCCAAACGGCATCTGCTTTGCCTACGGCGGCGACATGGGCCACGAGGAGGTCCTGAACCCCGTACCTTTTCCGGAGGATCTGCGAACGTTGAACCGCCCCGGCGAGATTGAGGTCCGGGCCATTTCCCGGCAGATGTTTATTGAAGTCTGGAACCAGGCCCAGGAGCGGCCCGACGGCTTCATGGGCATGTTCTTCTGAGTTGGAATTTTCCCCTATTATCCCGCGGAAAACGATTCGTTTCTCTAAACAAAGCAAGGCCCCGGACAAAAGCCCGGGGCCTTCCCTTTTCTTTTTCAGTCTACTTTACACCACGGCAAAGAACTTGATGAGGAACAGCACGGAGATCACATAGGTCAGCACGCTGACCTCCTTGCCCTTGCCGGAGAACAGCTTGATGACGGTGTAGGAGATCATGCCCAGGCCGATGGCGTGGCCGATGGAGCCGGAAATGGGCATGCCGATCAGCATGAGGGACACGGGGACCATCTGGTCCATGTCGCCGAAGTCCACGTTCTTCAGGCCCTGGAGCATCAGGATGCCCACATAGATCAATGCCGCGGAGGTAGCGGCGGCAGGGATGATGGCGGCGATGGGGGCGATGAAGATGCAGGCCAGGAACAGGATACCGGTGGTCAGGGCCGTCAGGCCGGTGCGGCCGCCGGCCTCCACGCCGGAGGCGGACTCGATGAAGGTGGTGACGGTGGAGGTGCCGGTGCAGGCACCTACCACGGTGCCCACGGCGTCAGACAGCAGGGCCTCCTTCATGTTGGGCATCTCACCCTTCTCATTCACCATGCCGGCCCGGGAGGCGGTGCCCACCAGGGTGCCAATGGTGTCGAACATATCGATCATGCAGAAGGTCAGGATCAGGGTAACGGCGGTGAACCAGCCGATCTGGAAGAAGCCGTTGAAATCGAACTTGAAGAAGGTCAGGCTCATCATGTCAGCGAAGGGGGGCACAAAGGAGGCCCCGGCCAGAGACGCAAAGGGATTTACGCCCATAAAGACAGCCTCGCCCGCCCAGTAGATCACGGACGCCACCAGCATACCCAGCAGCACGGCGGCCTTGATGCCCTTCTTGGCCAGCAGAATGATGACGAACAGGCCGATAAAGGCGGTGGCCACCGTCAGCACCATCTGGGTATAGCCCTCGGCGCCCATATAATCCCGGATAACGGAGGGGGTCAGCGCGCCGAAGAAGTCCCGCATCATGTAGAAGGGGGAGGTGAAATCGTTGCCCGCGGCGTAGATGCCCACGTTGGAGCCCAGGCCGATGTTCATCAGCATGAGGCCGATGGCGGGGGCAATGCCGTACCGCACGCCCAGAGGAATGGCCTCCACGATCTTCTCCCGGATGTTCAGAATGGAGAGGATCAGGAAGATGATACCTTCAATAAGGATGATGACCAGCGCGGACTGGAAGGACTCCACATAGGTCATACCGGTGAGCCCGGCGATGTTTGCCACCACCACGGCGAAAAAACTGTTCAGGCCCATACCGGGTGCCATGGCAAAGGGCTTGTTGGCCAGAAAGGCCATGCAGAAAATACCGATGGCGGAGGCGATGCAGGTGGCCATGAACACGGCGTTCCAGATCTCCTGGCCGTTGGCGCCGAAGCCGGTGAGCAGATTGGGGTTCAGGGCGATGATGTAGGCCATGGTCATGAACGTGGTCAATCCCGCCAGGATCTCGGTCCGGACGGTGGTGCCGTTCTCCTTCAGCTTAAAAAATTTCTCCATATTTTTCTCCTTTTCTTTTCACACAGAGTTTGTACAGGTAACTCCTTCCATACAAAATCTTAGCACAAAATGAAAAGTATGACCATCTCTGAGTTTTGCCAAAAAAATAGGTATATCTTTGGGAAAACGCACAAAACGCGGCACCGGAATTGGTCTTTTCACCCGGAAGCCGCCGCCAGGGGCCTTACACCAGCTTCTCTCCCATGGCCTGCCGGATACGGAGGTCCTGCCGCTGCCACAGCAGGGCCAGCGCCGCCGGAAGCAAGGCCCCCAGAATAGTCCAGTGTCCAAGGCCCATGCGCCATAGGACGCACACCGCAATGGCCCCGCCGTGGAAGGACAGCAGGGTCCCGCCGTAAAGGCGCATCCGAGGGCTGTGGTCCGCGTCCCGGTTCAGGTAGACCTGGACACAGGCGTCCACAAACTGCCGGAGGTTGTTGGTGGAGAAAATGGTGGAACAGGGATAGCCGTGCTTGCTGGCAAAGGTGGCCCACTGAAACGCCATGGCAAACAGGCTGAAATAAACGGCGTACTCCCGGTCCGGCGGGATCACGCTCAGCACCAGCGCAGCGGCCATATCAATGAGAATGGCCCAGAGCCGCAGGTCATCGTGAGTCCGCTTGGGCAGCCAGGCCGTGAGGAACACGGCAAAGGCGTACAACACCATACCTCCCAGCCGCAGCAGGGCCAGTTCCCAGTTGCTCTGGGCCGCGCCGGTGAGCATTTCCAGCAGATTCACCGTGGCAGCGGAGGCAAAATGCCCGAACCGCAGCACCATGTAGGCGCCGAACCATCCGCCGATGACCGCCATGCAGAAATGCAGCCTTTTCTTTGACTGCTCCAACTGTTCTTCCATTATGATCTCCCTTTTTTCACAGACAAGAGGAGAACCTTTTCAGGTCCTCCTCCCTTTTGCTATGTTGCTACATCCTGGGCTTCCCGCCGGAAAACCCCTCAAAATCTGACCTTTTCAGTCAGGCGGCCTGTTCTTCTTTAGAACTTGACCTTCTCTTCCAGGTAACTCTTCACCTGGTCGATGGG
>URTS01000105.1 GCA_900550685.1 uncultured Oscillibacter sp.
AACTGCCCTCTGCGGGAGCAGACGGTTTTATCTGATTTCCAGATAAAGGAAAAATATCTTATTTCAAGATACATATACTCGCCCTAGGTGATGTATATGCGAACAGAAATTTTGAAATATGGAAGAATCCGCGATTTGCGAAATGACAGGGGCCTGACGCAGGAGGACGTAGCAAAAGTTCTGCATGTCAGCCAAAACACATATAGTCAATACGAAATTGGCGTCTCACGGTATCCGCTGGATGCGGTCATCAAATTGGCTGAATTTTACGGTGTCAGCATCGATTACCTGGTAGGTCTGACCGACGAACCGAAGCCTTATCCGCGGAAGAAAAAATGAACAGATTTTTTGAATCCCTCATCAACCTGCTCTTTCCGCCGAAATGCCCCTTCTGCGGGAAAGTTCTGGACGCGGTGGGCATCTGCCCTGCGTGTGAAAAGACCCTGCCCTGGGTCACGGAGGAGCAGGTGTCCTTCACGGAGAAGGACCTGACCTGCGCCGCGCCCCTCTGGTACGAGGGGGCGGTGCGGGAGGCCTTGCTGCGCTTCAAATTCCGGGGTGGTTCCGCGCTGGCGGAGCCCCTGGGCAAGGTGCTGGCCCGGTGCGCGGCGGAGCAGTTTTCCGGGGAATTCGACACGGTGACCTGGGTGCCGGTGAGCCGGAAGCGGCTGAAAAAGCGGGGCTATGACCAGTCCCGGCTGCTGGCGGAGGCCGCCTGCCGCCATTGGGACACGAAGCCGGTGCAGCTGCTGGTGAAGGTGCAGGACAACCCGGCCCAGTCCGGATTGCAGGGAGAAGCCGCCCGGCGGGCCAACGTGCTGGGGGTCTACGACCCGATGGACCCGGAGACCATCCGGGACCGGCATGTTCTGCTCATCGACGATATCCACACCACCGGAGCCACTTTGTCCGAGTGTGTTCGGGTACTGCGGGACAACGGGGCCGTCTCCGTCCTCTGCCTGACGGCGGCTCGGACGCCAAACAGGGAGAAAAAGGCAAAAAATTCACAGATAGCGTCTTGCAATCAGGGAAAAGCGCAAGTATAATAAAAAATGTATGATTGTGTGTTGAAAAACCGCTTATAATACTTGCAGAAAGTGCAGCGAGGTGTCAAATATGGCAATTGCAAAAGATATCGGTATCGATCTGGGTACCGCTTCCGTTCTGGTATATGTAAAGGGGAAGGGCGTTGTTCTCAACGAGCCCTCCGTGGTGGCCATGGACAAGACCACCGGCAAGCTGTTGAAGGTGGGCACGGACGCCCAGGCCATGCTGGGCCGCACCCCCGGCAACATCATTGCCATCCGTCCCCTGCGGGAGGGCGTCATCTCCGACTACGACATGACGGAGCGGATGCTGAAGGAATTTATCCACAAGGTGGCGGGCTTCTCCTTCTTCAAGCCCCGGGTCATCATCTGCGTGCCCTCCGGCATCACGGAGGTAGAGGAGCGCGCCGTCATCGACGCAGGCATCCAGGCCGGCGCCCGGAAGGTCTACCTGATCGAGGAGCCTGTGGCCGCCGCTATCGGCGCGGGCATCGACATCACCCAGCCCGACGGCCACATGGTGGTGGACATCGGCGGCGGCACGGCGGATATCGCCGTCATCTCTCTTTCCGGCGTGGTGGAGTCCGCCTCCATCAAGATCGCAGGCGACCAGCTGAACGAGGCTGTGGTGAAGTATATGCGCCGCAAGCACAATCTGCTGGTGGGCGAGCGCACCGCCGAGGAAATGAAAAAGCAGATCGGCTGCGTGTTCCCCAAGGACGAGGAAGAAACCATGGACGTGAAGGGCCGCTGTCTGCTGACGGGCCTGCCCAAGGTAGTGACCGTCAGTTCCACGGAGATGATGGACGCCTTTGAGGAGCCTGTGGAGCGGATCATGGAGGCCATCCACTCCGTGCTGGAGCGGACGCCCCCGGAGTTGGTGGCGGACGTGTCCACCAACGGCATCATTATGACCGGCGGCGGCAGCCTGGTGTACGGCTTTGACAAGCTGGTGACCGCCCGCACCGGCATTCACACCACTGTGGCGGACGACGCCATTTCCTGCGTGGTGCTGGGCACCGGTAAGAGTCTGGACTCCCTGAACTCCATGCAGGACGGCACCATGAACTTGAGCCGCCGCAAGCAGATGACCTGATAACAGCACATAACTCCCCCGGCTTGCCGGGGGAGATTTCATCTGAACCGAAAGAACCTGAGTGTTGCAAATGCCATTGTGCAGATGGGGCACTGCGGGTGTATGCTGATAAAAAACGATTGAAACGAGGTTTTATGCTGACATTCAAAAGCATTACGGCGCGGGACACGGCAATGCTGCGGCGCTATTATGAAAACTGTAATTACGAACTGTGTGAGTACTCCGCTGGTGTGAAATTCATGTGGAGGAGCGTGCTGCACTACACCTGGGCAGAGGTGGCAGGCTGCCTGGCCATCCGATGCGAAAGCGAGGGGCATGTGTCCTTCGATTACCCGGTGGCGGGTCCGGAGGGGGACGAGGATGCCGCGCTCACCGCCATCGAGACCTATTGCATTGAAAAGGGCATTTTGCCGGAAATATCCATCGTGCCGGAAGAGAAAGCGCCCCGGCTGCTGGCCCGGTATCCCTATGTGCGGGTGAGCAATATCCGCACCTGGCGGGATTATCTGTACTACAAGGAGGATTTACAGCTCTTTGCCGGGCGACGGTATTCCGGCCAGCGGAACCATATCAAGAAATTCCGGAAGCAATGGCCGGAGGCGGAGTTCCGTCCCATCAGCGCCAAGGCGGATGCTGCGGCCATCCGGCAGTTTTGGACAGACTTTGAAGCGGAATTCCCCAAGGACAGCGGCAGCAAGGCGATGGCGGAGCTGGCCCTGGCCAAGAAGATGATGGCCATGCCGGATAAGCCCTGGATCCTCCGGGGCGGCATGTTCGACGGGGAGAAGCTCATTGCCCTGTCCTTCTGCGAAAAGTGCGGCGAGACCCTCATCATCCACATTGAAAAAGCCCTTTACTCCTACACCGGCGTTTACCCCGCCATGGTGCAGGCGGAGGTGGAGGCCTTCGGCGGCGGCTGTACCTACGTGAACCGGGAGGACGACGCCGGAGACCGGGGGCTGCGGACCTCCAAGCTTCAGTACGGACCCGCCAAGCTGGCACCCAAGTACCATTTCCGGCCCCAGAATGAGCTGCTGCGCCATGTGCCGGAGATCCCGGAACTGAAGACGGAACGGCTGACTCTCTCCGCCATCACGGAGAAAGATATTCCTGCTTACAATGCTTTGGTGCTGGATGGCGACCGGAACCGCTGGTGGGGCTATGACGATGTGGCGGGCCTGGGGGCTCCCATGACGGAGCGGAGCTTTTACGACGTGGCCCGGCGGGATTTTGAAAACCGGTTGGCGGTGAATTTTGCCGTCCGGCTGGACGGGAAGCTGATCGGTGAGGCCGTCCTTTACAATTTCGACTACCGGGGCGGCGCGGAGCTGGGCTGCCGCATCGACAAGGCCTATGCCGGAAATGGCTACGGCACCGAAGCGTTCAAGGCCGCGGCGGAATGGGGGCTGTATCAGGTGAACCTCAGCCGGGTGGTGGCCAAGTGCTACAAGGAGAACGAGGCCTCCTACAAAATGCTCTCCGCCTGTATGCGCCGCAGCGGCGAGGACGATACGTTCTACTATTTCGAAAAACTGGTGTGACTAAAAAACAGCCATGGAGCATTGCTCCATGGCTGTTTTGACTGCGGGGTCTTTCAGGGCGGCGCGGATGGCGGCCAGCAGTTCGTCGTAGGTCTCATAGGCGGGGATCTGGGGGTAATCCGCCTTGATCTGGTCGGTGCTGCGGAAGAGGAAGCCCGCCTTGCTGGCCTGGATCATGCCCAGGTCGTTGTAGCTGTCGCCGCTGGCAATGGTGTCGTACCCAATGGACTGGAGGGCCTTTACCGTGGTGAGTTTGGACTGCCGGCACCGCATTTTGAAGCCGGTGATCTCGCCGCTGGGCGCTACCTCCAGGGAGTTGCAGAGGATGGTGGGCCAGCCCAGCTTGCGCATCAGGGGCATGGCGAACTCCTCAAAGGTGTCGCTGAGGATCACCGTCTGGGTCTCGGCCCGCAGGGCGTCCAGAAATTCCTTGGCGCCGGGCATGGGATCGATCCGGGAGATGACGTCCTGGATCTCCTTCAGGCCCAGGCCGTGCTCTTTCAGGATGCCCAGCCGCCAGTGCATCAGCTTATCGTAGTCCGGCTCGTCCCGGGTGGTGCGGCGGAGTTCAGGGATGCCGCTGGCCTCCGCAAAGGCGATCCAGATCTCCGGCACCAGCACGCCCTCCATATCCAGGCAGACAATGTTCATAAGGATACCTCCCCATTTGTTTTGCCGCCATTATAGCATGAAGCCGGGGCGGCGGCAAGGGGCACCGCCGGGAACGTAGGGAAACCGACAAAACCGGAGACGCAATTTTTACATTTTTATACCTTTTCCTTCTGGACAGACTGTGATAAAATAACACAGTAAACGATTATATTTACAATGGGGGGGAATCGGCCGGTCTGCGGCCGGTGGAAAGTGAGGGCAACATGAGAAAGACGAAGATCGTATGCACACTGGGGCCGTCCACGGATCAAAGCGGGGTCCTGCGGGAGATGATCCTGGCGGGCATGAACGTGGCCCGCTTCAACTTTTCCCACGGCACCCATGAAGAACATAAAGCCCGTCTGGATACCCTGAAGGCTCTGCGGGAGGAACTGGACGCCCCGGTGGCCGCCATGCTGGACACCAAGGGGCCGGAGATGGCGGAGCGGTCGGTGCGAAGCTGCTATCATGTAATACGGATGGCGCTGGACAGGGCGGTCAAGGATGGCTTGATCAAGAAAAATCCCATCCTCGGCGTCAAGCTCCCGCCGCCGGAGCCGAAAGAAATGAAGGTGCTGTCCAAAGAAGAAATTCAGCGATTTCTGATACAGGCCAAAGCGGAGGGGATGTACGAACTCTTCCTGCTGGAGCTGACCACAGGACTTCGCCGGGGTGAGATACTGGCACTCACATGGGATGACCTGAACTTTGAGACAGGGGAACTCCATATCAGCAAGCAGGTCACACCGGTTGGCGGTAAGAATATCATCAGCGAGCCGAAAACAAAAGCAGCGTTTCGCACGATCATCCTGCCGCCAGTCATGGTAGGACTTCTGCGGGAATATCGGAAAGAAGTATTCTCCCCGCTGATGTTCCCGTCCCGCATCAAGCCGAACCAGCCCATCGACCCCAGCTATGTCCGCAAGCGGCTCCAGCAGATATTGGAACGGGCAGACTGCAAAAAGGTGCGCTTTCACGATCTGCGCCACACCTTCGCCACCATGTCACTGGAACACGGCATGGATGTGAAGACACTGTCCGCCATCATTGGCCATGTCTCCGCCAAGACCACGCTGAATATCTACACCCACATTACCAACGAAATGCAGGAAAATGCCGCAGCCAGCATCGACCGCGGCATCGCAAAGGCAGAAATATCCCGACAGAAAGCAGAAGCTGCATCAGAGGCGCAGAGGTTTGAACCGTACACACCGCCGCGCCGCAGACCCGGCACGGGCTACATCAAGCAGCTCAAGGAGGATCTGTGGGAGGGACGGTACTCGCCCGTCTGGCCAGACGGCAAGAAGCACTCCCGCAATGTATATGGCCGCACGCGGGAGGAATGTGAGGAAAAGCTGGCAAAGCTGATCCTGCAAATGAAGGCGGAGATCGCCGCCCTGCGGAATGGGACGGCTGCGGAGTATCCGGACGGTGTCAGCCCCAAGAAAAAGCAGCTGGCGGAGTACCTGCGCCAGCACCCCGGCGTGAGCAATAAAAGCTATATCGCACGGGAAACAGGCATGGACCGCACCACGGTGCAGAAATACTACGATGAGGTCAGAGCAGAACTTGCCGCACCGGCAAACACATAAAACGAAAATCCGCAGGTGGTGAGGGGCTGCTACTCACCGCCTGCGGATTCCAAAAGTGGTCAGGATTTTCTGGCGTCTGTGGTATAATTGTGGTCAAACGAAAAATCACCGCCGAATTGGCGGTGATTTTTCTCGAAATGGTGGACCTAATCGGGATCGAACCGACGACCTTACGGATGCGAACCGTACGCTCTCCCAGCTGAGCTATAGGCCCATATTGCCGCTTTTTGCAGGTTTTTTGCAACAAAAAGCTGATTTTCAAGTTTTCCGATTTTAGAAGAATTCAGAGAAAAACCTCTCCGAAATCATGGACTGAAACTCGCAGGTCGATGTGCGA
>URTS01000106.1 GCA_900550685.1 uncultured Oscillibacter sp.
GCCATAGATTGGTTCCTTTCTGTTGTTGACTATATCACATTGCTTCGCAAAAAGCAAACGTTTGTTCTATTCTTTCTCCGGCAGGCGGATGGTCACCACCGCGCCGCCTCCCTCGGCATTGGCGATGTCGAAGGTGCCGCCGTGGAGCCGCACGATCTCGTCGCACACCGCCAGGCCGATGCCGCTGCCACGGGCTTTAGAAGAACCCTTGTAGAACTTCTGCTTCACATAGGGCAGCTCCGCCTCCGGGATGCCGGGGCCGTAGTCCCGGACCCGGATCACCTGCAGCGTCCCCTCCCGGGTCATGGAGGCGTCGATGCGCTTTCCCGCGCCGCCATGCTTGGCGGCGTTGTCCAGCACGTTGCAGAACACCTGCTTCAGCCGCTCCGGGTCGCCGCTGATGGCCGGCAGGATTTCCACCCCCGGCTCATAGTGGAGTTCGATGCCCTCCTGGCGGAACAGTTCCCGGTAGGTGAACACCGCGTCCTCGAACTCCGCCTGCAAGTCCATATCCTCCAATTGCAGGGTGAATCGGCCGTCCTCCATTTTGGAGAATTCCAACAGCTCCTCCACCATGGTGGAAAGCCGCCGGGATTCGTTGAGGATGATCCGCAGTCCCCGGTGCAGCTGGATCTGATCCCGGTCCGGGTCTGCCAGCAGCGTTTCGCCCCAGCCGCTGATGGCAGTGAGGGGCGTCCGCAGCTCGTGGGACACAGAGGAGATGAATTCCGTTTTCATTTTTTCATTCTGGCCGATCTTCATGGACATGTCGTTGATGTTGTCCACCAGTTCGCTCAACTCGCCGGTATACTTGTTTTCCAGGGTGAAGCCGTAGCTTCCCTGGGAGATCCGCTTGGCCGCGTCCGACACCACCGCCACCGGCTCCACCACGTTGTTGATGAAAATCAGGTTGGAGCTGAGGACCAGCAGCATGCACAGTGCCGCCACCAGGACCATGGCCAGCACCGTCATCCGCACCTGCACGTTCACCTGCCGCAGAGAGGTGACAAAGCGCATGACCCCCACCACCTTGCCGTTCACCGTCAAAGGATGGGACACCGCCAGGATCTGCTCGCCGGTCTTGGGGTCCGCCCCCCGGAAATAGCTGATGCGGTTGCTCTCCACCGCCCGGGAGATGTCCTCCGTTCCCGGGAGGGTGCCCACCGTCAGGTTGGAGGTGGAGGATGCCTGGATGCTGCAGTTGCTGGAGAGGAACTGCATCTCCACCCGCTCTTTGTCCGCATAGTCGGAAATGGCCTGGTTGGCCCGCTGCAAATAGTTGGCGAAGCCCTGGTCCATGAAATAGTCGATGAAGGCCCCGGACTGGGCCCGGGCCTGCCGCTCCAAACCGTCCAGCATCCCCTTATAATAATAGCTGGAAATGCCGATGGACACGGCACCTACGATCATCGTCAGCAGCAGGAAGATCGGCACCACCGAGTTGACGATCCAGCGCTGGCGGAGGCTCCGCACCCGCATGGCTTTCCGTTTTTGATTCCGTTCCGGCATGAAGCCTCTCCTCCTTTCCAATCCATCTGGTTATCGATCCGGCAGCTCCATGAACATGCGGATCGTACGGTAGATTTCCCCGCAGGCGGGGCACTTCCAGTCGCAGTCGCTTTTCTTCGCGCCTTTATGGAGATACTCCAACTGCGCCTGCCCGCATTTTGGACACTGGGCAGGCTGCGCGGCCCATAATTTCTTCAGAAACCGAAGTTCCTCTTCCCTGCTGTCTGTATACATCTCACGCGTCCCACTTATAGCCATAATCGCAAATCAACGCTGTTGCTTTGCGGCAGAAGTTTTTCAAGCAAGCTTGAAAAACTCAGCTGATTTGAATGGCGCAGGAACCCTTCCTGGGTTTCCCGCACACACCCTTCCTTCCCGTGACCTGAAAGTCATGCGTCCCACTTATAGCCATAACCCCAGACCGTTGTAATAAACGTCGGGTTCTGCACATTGTCCTCGATTTTCAGGCGGAGGCGGCGGATATTCACATCCACGATCTTCAGTTCTCCGAAGTAGTCCCGGCCCCAGACCCGGTCCAATATCTCCTCCCGGGAGAGGGCCTTACCGGGGTTCTCCATAAACACCCGCATGATGGCATACTCCACCTGGGTCAGCTTCACCCGCTGGCCGTTTTTCTCCAGCGTCCGGTTCCGGGTGTTCAGCAGGAAGGGCGGCTGGCTGATCTCGCCGCTGGGGACTGTCTCATCCCCGCCGGCCCGGCGGAACAGGGCGTCCACCCGGGCGGTCAGCTCCGCCGGGGAGAAGGGCTTGGTCACGTAGTCGTCGGCGCCGGTCATCAGCCCCGTCACCTTGTCCATTTCCTGGGACCGGGCCGTCAGCATGATGATGCCGATTTTCGTATTGGTGGCCCGGATGCGGCGGCAGACCTCAAAGCCGTCGATCCCCGGCAGCATGATGTCCAGCAGAGCCACCTTGGTATCCGGATTGGCCCGGAGCCGTTCCAGTGCCTCCTCGCCGGTCTCGGCCTCGATGACATCGTAGCCTGCCCGGCGGAGATTGATGACGATGAAGCTGCGGATGCTGGCTTCATCCTCCAAAACCAAAATCTTTTTCATGGATCTTCCTCCATTTTATCAGTTATCCCCTGCGGACCACTCTTTTGCGATCAGGCTGAATGCGTTCCGCACCTCGTCCTCCGTCACGCTGTGGTCCCACTCCTCGTTGCCCTTCAGCAGTTCGCCTACATAGATCACGCCGTCGTTCCGGCCCAGGATGAACCGGCCCGTCCGCACTGCCAGCCGCTCCCGGTTGGAGCCGCTGAGGGCCGTGATCCGCAGCAGCGCCGCGTAGCCCTGGTCGTCTTCTGCATCGGATTCCATATAAAAGGTGACGCTGGTCTCATCCGTGGAGGCGGACCGGCCCACCAGAATAGACTCTGCCCAGCCCTCCGGCAATTGAAGATACCAGCCGTCCTCCATGGCGTGGTAGGTGGACAGCACTCGGCTGGCGGTGCCCGCCGCGTCATAGCTGATCCTGTCCACCCGCTGGGAAACGTCCGTCTCCTGCTCCCCTGGAGACAATGGCACCGTTCTGGGGATCTCGGTGATACCGTCGCCGTTGATGTCCATGGGATACAGGGACCGGAACCGGGAACTCTCCCTGGAAACGCCGGTGGTGAGGGACAGCACGGAATTACTCAGCTCGCTGTTCCGGAGCAGTAGCACATCGGTGATGGCCCTGGCGCTGTCCGCCACGCCGGTGACGAACAGGGCCGGTTCTCCGGAGCGGAGGGTCCCCACCGTCACCTTGCCCTGCTGGCTCAGCTCTGCCATGGTCATGGACACCCGGATGGTAGACCCCAGGGCCAGGGTGCCGTTTTTCCAGACGTAGCAGTCCGCCGCACCCACGCCGTCCTGATCCGCCCGGAACACGGTCATCTCCTGCGTCCCGTCGCTGTTGAGGTCCGCCACGGCGTATTTCACATAGTTGGTCCGCATCAGCTCCCGGGCGCCGTCCGGCTCCAGTGCGTAGACCGCCAGAGCCTGCAATTCCATGCTGACCCGCCAGCCCACAATGATCTCCATGCGGCCGTCGCCGTTCATGTCGCTGTAGGCGATGCTGTATACCGCCAGGCCGCTGCCCTCGATGACCGCCGTCTGGGCATAGCTGTCGCCGTTATCGGTGAAAACATAGATTTTCAGGGGCTTTTCCCCGTCGGACTGCCGGAAGAAGGCCAAGGCCTCCTCCCTGCCGTCGCCGTCCAGGTCCACCATCTGCACCGGTTGAATATTGCTGCCGGATACCGGAGCGGCGTATTCCGCGCCGCTTTCCTGGATAGCGCTGAGCTGCTTATTCAGAGCGGTATACCGCTCTGGCAGCTCCGGCAGAGCGTACAGTTCCTCCGGGTCCAGCGTCAGCTTGGGCATAGTGCAGCCCGCCAGTGCCAGGACCATGCCCAGCGCCAGCAGTGCCGCCATCCATTTTTTCATGTTCCGCACGGTCCCGCCTCCTTTTTAAAAGCACATATCAATACAAGGATACAATACCACATCTTCCTCAAAAATGGTAGCCCCTCCCCCGGATTTCAACAGATTTTACAGGCCGTTCATGATTTGCCGCCAAAAAGCTGCGGCGAAGATGAAAAATCACCTCCGCCGCCTGTTCGCTTCATTTTTACGAGATAGCCTCGCTGCCTACAGTGTAATCGCCCCAATGCCCGTCCAACGCCTGCTCGGCAGTGCAGTCGGCGAAGAAATACGCCCCCAAGGCTGAGCGCCACTTCTGGGCGTCAAAGGTCACGGTGTTCCTTGCGCCGTTCAGCTCATTGTCTCCGGTCTCCTGTTCTGTAATGGTGAACAGACAGCCGTCCTCCCAGCAGGGCATCCCGTCGCTGTCCGGGTCCGTGCCGGTGATGTATCCCTCCGCCGCCAGCTGCTCATAATTCAGAGACAGGACCTGGGAAATGCCGTGTTCCCCACCGAAGGCCCAGGCCACCGCCGCCTGCTCGCTTTCCGGCAGACTGGTTTGGGACAGGTCCACGGAGACCGCAGTGACGTCACTATTGAGCCCTTCGTCCACGGCCCACAGGTCATTCAGCACCCGGAGATACAGGGCACAGCGGTCATCAAAGCCGTCAGAGCGGATATTCACCGCCGTGACCTCCGCCAGCTGGCCGGGATAGGTCTCCAGCACCAGATCGTAGGCGACCTCCAGCAGCGTTCCGATCAGCGTCTGGTCAGGCAGCGCCTGATAGGCACCCGGCTCATTCCGGTCGAAGGCCGCGCCGTCCAGGGTCAGTTCCGTATCCTTTAGGGACAGGGTATACACATCCCCCGGACCGCCGTCCGTCTTGGCCAGCAGCAGCGGTGCCCCGCCGTCCTCCGCCCGGATGACCCGGAAGGTTTCTCCGCCGGATCCCGCATTTTGGCCGGGTGTCTCCGTCTTGACGGATGCACCATCTCCCGAACCTTCCTCCGCCCGGCAGATGTCGCCGGTGCTGGCCTGGCCGCACCCCGCCAGCAGGCACAGGCACAAAACCGCCGCAAACAGACGCTTCATGAAACCGCCTCCTTTTCCTTTTTACCTCTTTGTCGCTTGAAGGCGGAATTTTGTTCCCGGTTTTGAAAAAATTCCCCCAAAACCAGATTTTCCTGAAATTGGGTCTTGACATTTCCGCCCCGATGGGTAAAATAAGCATTAGATTATGAATCTAAATTTTTGTTTACAAAGGAGGGAGGCCCATGACCCAGCGGGAGCGGCAGCTTTTGAACTGGATCGAGGAGAATCCGCTTATTTCCCAGCAGGAGCTGGCGGACAAGGCGGGGATCACCCGCTCCTCCGTGGCGGTGCACATCTCCAACCTGATGAAAAAGGGCTACATCACCGGCAAGGGCTACATCGTCCACACAGCCCCCTATGTCACCGTGGTGGGCGGCGTGAATATGGACATCGGCGGCTGGCCCGGCGAGGTCCCCGTCATGCAGGACTCCAACCCCGGCGTGGTGCGGATGAGCCTGGGCGGCGTGGGCCGGAACATCGCCCACAACATGGCCCTGCTGGGCATGGACGTCCGGATGGTGACGGTGTTCGGCGACGATATCAACGCCCAGAAGATCGCCGCCAGCTGCGGTGAACTGGGCATCGACATCTCCCAGTCCCCCATCATTCCCGAGGGCCGCACCTCCACCTACCTCTTCATCACCGACGAAAAGGGCGACATGGCCCTGGCCGTCAGCGATATGGAGATCTACAAGCACATGACCCCCCAGATGCTCTCCCAGCGGCTGACCCTGCTGAACGCCAGCCAGGCGGTGGTACTGGACACCAACATCCCCGCCGAGAGTATCCAGCACCTGGCGGACCACTGCACCGCCCCCCTGTTTGCCGACCCGGTGTCCACCGCCAAGGCGGTGAAGCTGAAGCCGGTGCTGGGCAAGCTCCACACCCTGAAGCCCAACCGCATCGAAGCAGAATTGCTCTCCGGCGTGAAGATCACCGACGACGCCAGCCTCCGCAGGGCCGCCGATGTGCTGCTGTCCACCGGGCTCCACCGGGTGTTCATCTCCCTGGGAGCCGACGGCGTGTTCGCCGCGGACCACACCGGCAATCAGGTGCAGCTGCCCCCCCTGCCGGGCACCATGGTAAACACCACCGGCTGCGGCGACGCCTTCATGGCCGCCATCACCTGGGCCTATCTCCAGGGCACGGACCTGACCGACGCCGTGAAAGCGGGCCTGGCCGCCTCC
>URTS01000107.1 GCA_900550685.1 uncultured Oscillibacter sp.
GCACCCTCTTTGAGGACATGGGCTTTACGTACCTGGGCCCCATCGACGGCCACGACCTGCCCCGGCTGTGTGATGTGTTGTCCTGGGCCAAGGAGATCAGCGGCCCGGTGCTGGTGCATGTACACACCCGGAAGGGGAAGGGCTACTCCTTTGCGGAGCAAAATCCCGGTAAGTTTCATGGGATCTCCGCCTTTGACCCGGAGACGGGCCTGACTTTAAAAAGCGGCGGCGAGAATTTTTCCGCCGTGTTCGGCAAGGCACTGACGGATGCCGCCGCTGAGAACAGCCGCATCTGCGCCATCACCGCCGCCATGGAAGAGGGCACCGGCCTGTCCGCCTTTGCAAAAGCCTGCCCGGACCACTTTTTCGACGTGGGCATTGCCGAGGGCCACGGCGTTTCCATGGCCGCCGGTATGGCCAAGCAGGGCATGATCCCGGTTTTCGCCGTTTACTCCACATTTTTGCAGCGAAGCTATGATATGCTGGTCCATGATGTGGCCCTGCAAAAGCTCCATGTGGTCCTGGGCGTGGACCGGGCCGGTCTGGTGGGGCCCGACGGCGAAACGCACCACGGCTGTCTGGATGTATCCTTCCTCACCGGTATTCCGGGATTCACGGTGCTGTGTCCCGCCAGCTTCGCGGAGCTGCGGACCATGATTCATCAGGCACTGTTTGAGACCGATGGTCCGGTGGCAGTCCGGTATCCCCGGGGCGGGGAGGGACGTTTCACCGCCGATACCAGCAATCAGCCGGTGGTCCGGCTGAGAGAGGGGACCCAGGCGGTCCTCATCACCTATGGCATCTTGGTCAACCAGGCCCTGGAGGCGGCGGAGCAACTGGAAAAAGAAGGCATCTCCGCCAAGGTCCTCAAACTCAACCGGATCGCGCCGCTGGATATGGCGGCGGTCCTCCGGGAGACGGAGGGAATGGACATTGTGCTGGTCCTGGAGGACTGCTTTGAAACCGGCAGCGTGGGTCAGCAGATCGCCGCCGGCATGGAGGAAGCAGGACAGCGCCATGCCCATGTGATCCTGCAGAACCTGAAAGACCACTTTGCCCCGGAGGGCGCGGTGGAGCAGCTGCAGCACCGGTTTGGCCTGGACGCCGATGGTGCGGCGGGCGCGGTAAAGGAGGCGATAGGCCGTGAGTAAAAAAACAAGACTGGATGTGCTCCTGGTGGAGCGGGGGCTTCAGGAAAGCCGCCAGAAGGCCCAGGCTACCATCATGAGCGGCCTGGTGTTTGTCAGCGGACAGCGGGTGGACAAGCCCGGCACGGCGGTGCTGAACGATGCGCCTATCGAGATCCGGGGAAATACATTGAAATACGTAAGCCGGGGCGGCTTGAAGCTGGAAAAGGCCATGGCGGAATTTCCCATCGACCTGAACGGCCGCATCTGCGGCGATATCGGCGCCTCCACCGGCGGCTTCACGGACTGTATGCTGCAAAACGGCGCCAGCAAGGTCTACGCCGTGGACGTTGGCTACGGTCAGCTGGCCTGGAAGCTCCGGGAGGACCCGCGGGTGGTGTGCCTGGAGCGTACCAACGCCCGGTATCTCACCCATGAGCAGATCCCGGATGAATTGGATTTTGCGTCCATCGACGTCAGCTTTATTTCTCTGAAGCTGATCCTGCCCGCTGTGGCAGGGGTTTTAAAGGAGGGCGGCCAGGTGGCCAGCCTGGTGAAGCCCCAGTTCGAAGCGGGTAAAGAGAAGGTAGGGAAGAAGGGCGTTGTCCGGGACCCGGCGGTGCACAAAGAAGTGCTGGAGCACTATCTGGAGCACGCCAAAGAGGCTGGATTCGGCGTTCTGGGCCTGACCTATTCTCCCATCCGGGGACCAGAGGGCAACATTGAGTATCTGGGCTTCCTGCAAAAGGGTGCAGCCCAGACGGAAACCTTTGATTTGGACGCCTTGGTGGCAGAATCCCACCAGAACCTGAAGGAACATGGGGAGGGAAGTGCGTGATGGAACCCAAAACCGTAATTCTCTGCCCCAATCCGGACCGGGACCACGGCATGAAGGCCACCAAAGCAGCCATTCAGCTTCTGCAGGAGGCTGGATTCCGGACGGTGGTCTGTTCCCCGTTCCGGGACCCCAAGGCCGGGGCTTTTGACGACCTGGCCATCAAGCCGCTGCTGTCGGAGCTGAAAAATGCCAGCCTGATCATCACCTTGGGGGGCGACGGAACCATTCTGCACCTGGCCAAGCTGGCGGCCCTGCACCGTATCCCTATGCTGGGCATCAACATGGGCGGACTTGGCTTTCTGGCGGAACTGGAAGTGGGTTCCCTGGAAACCTTGCGGAGCCTGAAGGGCGGGGAGTTCCCGGTGGAGGAGCGGATGATGCTGGATGTCTCCGTTCTGCGGGACGGCAAGCAGATCTACACCAACATGGGGCTCAATGACGCTGTGATCCGGGAGGGGCCCATTTCCCACGTGATCCACTTGAAAATTTCGTCCGATGGCAAGCATCTGGCGGATATCGCCGGTGACGGCGCCATTATCGCAACGCCCACCGGCTCCACGGCCTATTCGCTGTCCGCCGGGGGACCGGTGGTGGAGCCCAGCGCGCAGACCATGCTGCTGACTCCCATCTGCACCCACAACATGCGCTTTTCCTCTTACGTGCTTTCTCCGGACCACACCCTGACCGTGGAACTGGAGCGCAACGGCCGCAAGCCGGTCTATCTGTTTGTAGATGAGAGCAGGGCGTTCCCCCTGCGTTCCAATGATATCGTTCAGATCCGCCGGAGCCGTCATGTGACCCGCCTGGTGCATCTGTCTGAAAAAAGTTTCTGCGAGATATTCGCGCAAAAAATGCTTCCGGGAGGGCTGCAAGGATGAAGAATAACCGTCAGGCTATGATCCTCGACATCATCACCAAAGAAAATGTGGAGACCCAGGAGCAGCTCCTGGAACACCTGCGCCAGCGGGGAGTCAGCAGCACCCAGGCTACCATCTCCCGGGATATCAAGCAGCTCCATCTGGTAAAGGAGCCGGCCGGACACGGCGCTTACAAGTATGCGGTGTCCAACGCCCGGGCCCGGCTCAATGTGGCGGACAAGCTGCGGACCATTTTCCACGAGAGCATCACCAGCGTGGAATCCGCCCAGAACATCGTGGTGTTCAAGACGCTGTCCGGTCTGGCAGGCGGCGCCTGCGAGGCTCTGGACCACATGGACGTCAACGGCATGCTGGGCACGCTGGCAGGGGAGAATACGGTTCTTGTGGTCATGAAGGACACTGCCAGCGCAGAGACCTTCTGCCAGGAGATTCAGGAAATGCTGTAAAGAGAAGGGCAGAAATGCCCCGCAGAAGCGGTAAAAATCAAGACCCCAAACTTCCTTTCCGAGGGAGGAACAGACCATGCTGGAACTGCTCCATATTGAAAATATCGCGGTGATAGAGACGGCGGATATTGCCTTTCAGCCCGGCTTCAACGCTCTGACCGGCGAGACCGGCGCGGGCAAATCCATCGTCATCGACGCCATGGGGGCCGTGCTGGGGGGCCGGGCCTCCCGGGAACTGATCCGCACCGGCGTGCCCAAGGCCTTTGTCAGCGCCGTGTTTTCCCATGTCCCGGCAGATCTGCCGGGACTGGCGGAAAACGGCATAGCTCCGGATGAGGACGGAAACCTGCTGCTGCAGCGGGAGATGACGGTGGACGGCAAAAATACCTGCCGGGTCAACGGACGGCCTCTGACTGTGACCCAGCTACGGCAGATCGGTGCCGAGCTGCTGAATATTCACGGCCAGCATGACGGCCAGCAGCTTCTGGACGAGGAACAGCACGGGGCCTATCTGGACCGCTTTGGACGGATGGATGCGCCGCTGGCAGCCTACCGGAAGGAGTACGCCGCCATGGCGGCCCTGCGGGAGCAGATCCGCACCTTGCAGATGGATGAGGCGGAAAAGGCCCGGCGGATGGATTCCCTCCGGTTTCAGATCGACGAGTTGGAGCGGGCAGAGCTGGTCCCCGGTGAGGAAGAGGAACTTAACGCCCGCCGCGAACTGCTGCGGAACGGGGAGAAGTATATCGCGGCGCTGTCCGGCGCGGATTACTGTCTCAGCGGCGACGACAGTAGCACTGGCGCCGTGACTGCCATCCGGGATGCGGAGGAGGCGCTGCACGGCATCCGCCATCTCAGCCCTGACCTTGAAGAACTCTATAAACGCCTGGAATCTCTGCGGTGTGAAGCGTTTGACCTTGCCGAAACTGTTCGGGATAAACGGGCGGAATTCGACTTTTCACCGTCGGAACTGGATGCCGCTGAGGCCCGGACAGATCAGCTGTACCGCCTGAAAAAGAAATATGGCGCTACCGTGGAGGACATGATCGCCTATTTGGACAAGTGCCGGACGGAGTTGGACGCCATGGAAACGGCGGACGATACCCTGATTCTGCTGGACGGCCAGCTGAAAAAGGCGGAGGCGAATGTCAAGGCTGCAGGTGCGGTTTTGACCCAGAAGCGGAAGGAAGCCGCCAAAGTCCTGGAGCAGCGGATCCAGCAGGAACTCCGGGACCTGGATATGAATAAGGTGCGGTTTTCCATCGATTTCGCGGAAAAGGAGCCGGCCCAGGATGGTTGCGACACCATCCGGTTCCTGATGTCTGCCAATGTAGGTGAGGACCTGCGGCCCATCGCCAAGATCGCCTCCGGCGGTGAACTGGCCCGGATCATGCTGGCGCTGAAAAACGTGCTGGCAGAACAGGAATCCATTGCGACCCTGGTGTTCGATGAGGTGGACACCGGTGTTTCCGGCCGGGCCGCCCAGAAAGTGGCGGAAAAGCTGGCCCAGGTGGCCCGCCACAAGCAGGTTTTGTGCGTGACCCATCTGCCGCAGCTGGCGGCCATGGCGGACACTCATTTTTCTGTGGAAAAAGGCGAAGCCAGCGGCCGGACTTTTACACATGTGGTACAGCTGGACCGGGAAGCCCGTAAAGCGGAGCTGGCCCGGATCACCGGCGGCAGCCGCGTGACTGGAGCGCTGCTGGAAAGCGCCGGAGAATTGCTGGACCAGGCGGAAGCTTATCGGAAACAGCTGTGAGTTCTAATTTTTAATAATAATGAGGAGCCCATGCAGAACTGCATTTCAAAAAAGCTTCGAAGGCGAACACCGCAGCGTGTACGGAAAAGTTTTTCGAAAGGCAGTTCTGCTTTTTATAGGATTATGATGTTTTTTGCTTTCAAAAGCTATGTTATCGCTGGGCAGCCGTTCCGGGCCCAGCCAGCCAAAAACGCCCGAAACGGCGGTTTTCCGAGGGAAGAGCTTAAAACCTCCACTCCAAATTGAACAAAATTTTTATTTTGTTCAATTTTATGGATCTGCAGAAATCAGCGCCCACAGCTTCTTCCCCGCGGCTCCCGGCCTGCGCCGCCTCAGAAGCCGTACCATTCATACAGCCGCGCCAAATCTCAGATAAACAGGTAGAAAATTATGAACGATTACCGCACCGAAGCACCGCAGATTCTGCGGGACTTTCTGGCGTATCACGAAACCATCAAAGCCCATTCCAAACGCACCGTGGACGAATACTATTTGGACCTGCGGAATTTCTTCCGCTACATGAAGCAGATCCGTGACCCGTCCCTCTCCGAAAAGCAGCTGGACGAGATCGACATTATGGATGTGGACCTGGACTTTGTGGCCAGCATCACCCTGACGGACATTTACGGCTACATGACCTACCTCAGCCGGGACCGGGTTCGGTTCCAGAACAGCCGGAATTCTGATTATGGCCTTAATTCCGCATCCAGAGCTCGGAAAATCGCCACGATCCGCTCCTTTTATAATTACCTGACCAACAAAACCCACCAACTTCGTGAAAATCCTGTCAAAGATCTGGATTCACCCAAGCTGAAAAAGACCCTGCCCAAATATCTGACCCTGGATCAGAGTCTGGATCTTCTGAACGCTGTGGACGGCAAAAATCAGGAGCGGGATTATGCCATTCTGACCCTCTTCCTCAACTGCGGCCTGCGGATCTCGGAACTGGTGGGGCTGGACCTGCAGGACATCCAGGGCGAAACCCTGCGGGTGCTGGGCAAGGGCAACAAGGTGCGGATCCTCTACCTGAATGATGCCTGTCTGGATGCTCTGAAGCGGTATCTGGCGGTGCGGCGGCCCATTTCCGGGCGGGACGCCAATGCCCTGTTCTTATCCGCCCA
>URTS01000108.1 GCA_900550685.1 uncultured Oscillibacter sp.
ACAAGTACGTCACCGGCTCCGTGAAGCTGAAGCTCTACAAGGGCAACATCATCCCCGCAGGCACCACCTCTCCTTACTCCCTGTACTCTGAAAACCTGGTAACCTTCGGCGAGAGCGACTATGACCAGGCCCAGGCTGCCGGCTTCATCAACCTGTGGGGTCTGCCCACCAAGGTGCAGGCACTGCGGGAGCAGGGCAAGCTGTAAAAAGTCCTGACCGGCGGAACAAGAAAGGAAACCGACTATGAAAAAACTGAAAGTATTGGCGCTGGTGCTGGCCGCCGCGCTGGCCTGCATGAGCCTCACCGCCTGCGGCGGAAGCAGCAGCGGCAGCAGTGATAACAGCGGCAGCGGCGATGCCTCCGCTGCCGGAGGCGAAGAAGCCAAGACCATTGTGGTGGCCACCAGCCCGGACTTCCCGCCCTTTGAATCTCTGGAAAACAACGAGATCGTGGGCATCGAAGTGGACATCATGGACCTGATCGCTCAGGACCTGGGCATGACGGTCAAGTATGAGCAGATGGACTTCGACTCCGTGATCCCCGGCGTCCAGGCCGGTAAGTTTGATGTGGGCATGAGCGGCATCACCATCACGGAGGACCGGCAGAAGAACTGTGACTTCACCAATCCCTACTTCATGGCCTCCCAGGCCATCGTGGTGACCCCCGACAGCCCCATTACCTGCAAGGCGGATCTGGAAGGAAAGAAGGTCTCCGTCCAGACCGGCACCACCGCTGAGGAGTACTGCATGGACAACGGCTACGAGGTGCTGGCTTTCACCGCCAACAACGATGCCGCCTCCGCCCTGACCACCGGTAAGGTGGACGCCTGGGTGGTGGACAACGAGGTGGCTGTGGCTCTGGCAGCCCAGCAGGGGCTGACTGTGCTGGACGAGGCCATGACCTCCGAACCCTACGCCTTTGCCTTTGCCAAGGGCAGCGACGAACTGGTGCAGTCCTTCAATGAGTCCTTGCAGAAGCTGATGGATGACGGCAGTGTCCAGAAGATCTTTGACAAGTACGGCGTGCTGTACGTGGCGCCAGAGGGCTGATCCCGTCACAAAACACATTACGGACAGGGGAGAGCAATCTCCCCCGTTCGTCCGTTCTGCGGAATCCTGCAATCAACGCTCTGCGCGAAAGGGGAAATGACCTATTCAAGCTTTCTTTACCCAAATTCAGGCCTTTTTTATACAGTGGGGCCAGCAGCTCTACAGTACGTTTATTGAGCAGCAGCGGTATCTCATGCTGCTGGACGGCCTGAAAAACACCATCATCATCACCCTGGGCGCATTGCTGATCGGTATTGTGCTGGGCACCGCTGTGGCTGTCATCAAATTCCTGGCGGAGGAAAAGCCTGCCCTGAAGCCCCTGGCCTGGCTGTGCAACGTTTATGTAACGGTGGTCCGGGGCGTCCCGGTGGTGGTGCTCCTGCTGATCTTCTACTTCGTCATCCTCCGCTCGGCGGACGGCATCGTCACCGGCATTGTGGCCTTCGGCATCAACTCCGGCGCTTACATGGCAGAGATCATCCGCGGCGGCATCAACGCAGTGGACGGCGGCCAGACGGAGGCGGCCCGGAGCCTGGGCTTTAACCGGATGGCGTCTATGCGGTTCGTGGTGCTGCCTCAGGCGGTGAAGAACATTCTGCCTGCCATCGGCAACGAGATGATTGCCCTGCTGAAGGAGACGGCGGTGGCTGGCTATGTGGCGGTACAGGACCTGACCCGCGCCGCCAACCTGATCCGGAACAATACTTATGACGCGCTGAACCCGCTGCTGGCCACGGCCATCGTCTACCTGACGATGGTGGTGCTGCTGACAGCCCTGCTGGGAAAGCTGGAAATGCGGCTGCGGCGCAGCGATGTACGTTAAAAAGGAGAGAGTATCATGAAAATTGGCGAATTGAAGGGCAGAGACTTTTTGAAGCTGCTGGACTTTACCAATGAGGAGGTCCAGGGGCTGGTGGACCTGGCGGCAGAGCTGAAAGCCCAGAAAAAGGCAGGGATCCCCCACGAAGTCTGCAAGGGCAAGCATGTGGCCCTGATTTTTGAAAAGACCTCCACCCGGACCCGCTGCTCCTTTGAGGTGGCGGCGGCAGACCTGGGGATGCACAGTACCTATCTGGACCCCACTGGTTCCCAGATCGGCAAAAAGGAGAGCATCGCTGACACGGCCCGGGTGCTGTCCGGCATTTATGACGGCATTGAATACCGGGGCTACGGCCAGTCCATCGTGGAAGAACTGGCGGAGTATGCCTCCGTTCCTGTGTGGAACGGCCTGACCAACGAGTTCCATCCCACCCAGATCCTGGCAGACATGCTGACCATTCAGGAGCATTTCGGCACGGTGAAAGGGAAGAAGCTGGTGTATTTCGGCGATGCCCGGTACAACATGGGCAACTCCCTGATGGTGGGCTGCGCCAAGCTGGGCATGAACTTCACCGCCTGCGCTCCGGAGGCCTACTTCCCGGAAAAGGCTCTTATCGAGACCTGCCAGACCATTGCGGTGGAGACCGGTGCGGTGCTTTCGTTTGAGACGGACCCCATGAAAGCGGCCCAGGGAGCCGACGTGCTGTATACCGACGTGTGGGTGTCCATGGGTGAGCCCATGGAGGTCTGGCAGGAGCGGGTGGCGGCCCTGTCTCCTTACTGCATCACCAAGGAGCTGATGGACGCCGCCAACCCCGGCGCGGTGTTCATGCACTGCCTGCCTGCCTTCCACGACTTGAAAACTACCATTGGCAAGGAGATGGGAGAGAAGTTCGGCCGGACCTGCATGGAGGTGACGGATGAGGTCTTTGAAGGCCCCCAGTCCATTGTCTTCCAGGAGGCGGAAAACCGGATGCATACCATCAAAGCCGTGATGGCAGCTACGCTGTAAAGGAAAAGCGATTTCCTCTGATTTTCGGAGGAAACCGCTTTCTTGCGCAGTGAATAGGGCTTTGCACCTGGAAAAACAATCGCCGTGCGGCGCATAGGGAATCACCTGCACGAATATTCACTATGGGCAGAAACAATTCTGGGGCCACTTGCAAGAAGAAAAAAGCCATGGTAAGATATTTACAAATAGAATGGCATCTGAGAGGAGGCGGCTTTTATGCTGCTGGCAGTGGACGTTGGCAACTCCAATATTTCCATCGCGCTGTTTGACCGGGAAGGGTCCCTGCGGTTCCGGGCGTCCCTGGACACGGACCGGCGGAAAACGGCGGACCAGATCTGCGTGGATCTGATGAACCTGTTTCAGCTATATCATTTCCGCTATCAGGAGGTTTCGGACTCCATTTTGTGCAGCGTGGTACCGCCGCTGAATTTCATGATGGAAAAGGCCCTGACCCGGCTGCTGGGAAAGCCGCCCATGGTGGTGGGCCCTGGTGTCAAAACGGGGCTGAACATCCGGCTGGCGGTGCAGACCCAGATGGGCGCGGACATCGTGGCGGATGCTGTGGCGGCGCTGGAGATCTTCCAGGCCCCCATCATCACCATCGATATGGGGACTGCCACCACCATCGGCGTCATCTCCGAGGGACGGACCTATGAGGGCGGCATGCTGCTGCCGGGGGTCAATGTCTCTCTGGAGGCCCTGAGCCGCCAGACAGCCCAGCTGCCGGCCATCTCCCTTCAGGCACCCAAAACGCTGATCGGAAAGACCACGGAGGAGTGCATGCGTTCCGGCATCGTTTACGGTACCGCCGCCATGCTGGATGGCCTGATCGACCGCATCCGGGAGGAATTTCCGGGAAAGACGGTGAACATCGTGGCCACCGGCGGCAGCGCCCCCTTTATCGTGAAATTCTGCCGCAACAAAATTCTCTACGACAATACACTGCTGATGAAGGGCCTGTGGGCCATTTACAAGCGGAATCAGTAAAAAACGCCGCCTGAAGATTTCTTCAGGCGGCGTTGATCTGTATTCCGAGGGAAATTATTTTGCCAGGACCTTCTTCAGCTTGGCGAAGCGGGGGAGGGAATCCACCTTGGGCAGCTGGGGCTCGCCCTGGATCAGGGGCAGCACATAGTCGATGAAGGGCTGCTCCACGCCGTTATGCTCCTTATTGATCCACTCCAGAGGAACCTTTTTCTCGGTGTTGGCCACGTCGGTGAGGTTCAGCAGTTCCGTCCTGCAGACGTACTTGCCGTTGTCACGGGTGCACTGGAAGCCCACCATCTTGTCGGTGATGCCGTTGACGGCGTTCTCCACGGCGGCCTTGCCGCTCATGACGGCTTCCTCAATGTCGGTCTCGGATGCCAGGTGGGCGCCGCAGCGCTGCAGCAGGCTCAGTTCAATGCCGCGGACCTTGGCACCGGTCTTTTCCTTGACCACAGCGGCCAGGTGGGCAGCCAGGCCGCCCAGCTGGGCATGGCCGAAGCCGTCGGTGGCAGAGGTCTTGGCCTCGGAGACAAAGGTGCCGTCGGCATAGTGGATGCCCTCGGACACGGCCACCATGCAGCTGCCCTTTTCCTTATAAATGCGTTCCACGTCAGAGAGGAACTTGTCCATGTCGAAGTCCGCCTCGGGGAGGTACACCAGATCGGGACCTGCGCCGTAGGCAGTGGCCAGGGCGGCGGCACCGGCCAGCCATCCGGCGTGGCGGCCCATGATCTCAATGATGCAGATCATGCCGGTGTCATAGACCCGGGCGTCCTGATAGACCTCCATGCAGGAGGTGGCGATGTACTTGGCAGCAGAGGGGAAGCCGGGGCAGTGGTCCGTGCCGTAAAGGTCGTTGTCGATGGTCTTGGGCACGCCCATGACGCGGCAGTCGTAGCCCACCTTCTGCATGTATTTGGAGATCTTGTTGCAGGTGTCCATGGAGTCGTTGCCGCCGTTATAGAAGAAGTAACGGACGTCATATTTCTTGAAGATTTCCAGGATCCGCTTGTAGTCGGTGTCGTCCACATCGGGATCCGCCATCTTGTAGCGGCAGGAGCCCAGAGCGGAGGAGGGCGTGTATTTCAGCAGTTCCAGTTCCGCGGGATCTTCCTGACCCATATCGAAAAGACGGTCGTTCAGAACACCCTTGATGCCGTGCTCTGCACCCAGGACCCGGGTGATGTTGGGGTTCTTCAGAGCTGTTTCAATCACGCCGTAAGCACTGGCGTTGATGACGGAAGTGGGGCCGCCGGACTGGCCGAAAATGCATGCGCCTTTCAGTTCGCTCATGTGAGAAATCCTCCTGACGAATCAAATTAAGATACTTGTATCATATCATCGAAAATTTGGAAAGTAAATACTTGCATTTTATTTTCTGTGTGATATTATGAAACAAGAAAAACGTTTTCCTCTGCCGGATTGTCGGAAATGCAGATTTGCCGGGAAATGTCCGGCGGGGGCGGACGCACGGCGCGTGCCGGGAAATGTATGATTTTTTAGGAGGATGATCGTATGCCACTGGTAACTTCCACCGAAATGTTCAAGAAAGCCTATGACGGCGGCTACGCTATTGGCGCATTCAACGTCAACAACATGGAGATCGTGCAGGGCATCACCGAGGCCTGCCAGGAGGAACATGCTCCTGTGATCCTACAGGTCAGCAAGGGCGCTCGTGCCTACGCTAATCACACCTATCTGGTGAAGCTGGTGGAGGCTGCCGTGGAATGCTGCCCCGATATCCCCATTGTCCTGCATCTGGACCACGGTCCGGATTTTGAGACCTGCAAGAGCTGCATTGACGGCGGTTTCACCTCTGTTATGATCGATGCCTCCGGCAAGCCCTTTGCCGAGAACATTGAGATTACCAAGAAGGTTGTGGAATACGCCCACGACCACGGCGTGGTGGTGGAGGCTGAGCTGGGCACTCTGGCCGGCATCGAGGACGAGGTCAAGGTCGCTTCTCACGAGGCATCCTACACCCATCCCGAAGAGGTGGAGGAGTTCGTCTCCAAGACCGGCTGCGACTCCCTGGCCATCGCCATCGGCACCTCCCACGGCGCATTCAAGTTCAAGCCCGAGCAGTGCACCCGCAATGCCGACGGCATCCTGGTTCCGCCTCCCCTGCGGTTCGACGTGCTGGAGGAAGTCTCCAAACGCCTGCCCGGATTCCCCATCGTGCTGCATGGTTCCTCTTCTGTGCCCCAGGAGTATGTGAAGATGATCAACGAGCACGGCGGCAAGATGCCCAACGCTATCGGCGTGCCCGAGG
>URTS01000109.1 GCA_900550685.1 uncultured Oscillibacter sp.
ACCCCCGGCCTTCTGGTCCGTAGCCAGACGCTCTATCCAGCTGAGCTAACGGCGCATACTGCTTGTTTCAAACAGCTTATTAAGAATAGCACACCCGTTTTGAAAATGCAAGCCTTTTTTCAAAAAAACTTTCACTTTTTTTGAAAGTCTTGTAATGCGGCGGATTGTTTGCTATACTACATAAAAAATATGTTAAGCACGGGAACGATGCAGGAAAGCGGTGCAGCAATGGAACAGTATGCAATTAAGAGCGTTGCCTTCGGCGGCTTTGACAAAGAGGATGTGGCCCGCTACATCGAACAGATCTCTCAGGAGTCCGGAAAGCTCCGGGAGGAGCGGGATGTTCTTCATGAGCGACTGGAGCAGGCTGAACAGGAGATGGCTGCCCTGCGGGACCAGCTTCAGGCCCTGACGGAGGCCAAGGAGCGGCTGGAAGCTGAAAATCAGCGGCTGGCCCCCATGGAGGCGGAGAACGCCCGGCTGAAGGAAGATGTGGAGGCACTGCGCCCTGACGCGGAGGCCCATGTGATGCTGCGGGAGCAGGTGGGCACCATTGAATGCGAGGCCCGCCAGCGGGCGGCGGAATTGGAGGAACGCACTGTGGGCCAGATGCGCCGGGCCACGGACCAGTTCCGCAGGCAGTATCAGGTTTTGATGAACACGGTGGAGACGGCCTCCGGTCACATGACCGCAGAGCTGCGGAAAATGGAGGTGGCCCTGGCTCAGCTGCCCAGGACCATGGACCAGACCGGTGCGGAGCTGAATCAGCTGGCGGCGGCCCTGGAAAAGACGGAGCGCAGCGAAGGCGGCGATAAGTTAAAAAATTGACGTTAAAAAAATCACGGAGAGTGTGCTCTCTGTGATTTTTTTCATAGCAGAGTCCGGCATGGCAGCGGAATATTTTCAGACCGCCCTGTCTAAACTGATGGGAAAACGAACGAAAGGAAAAACGTAAGAAAACGATTGACTTTTGCCGATTTGCCACAAAAAGGCGGAAAATGGCGCGAGAAAATCCGTCAGAATGATTGGGCGTGGGAGATGAGTTTCCATACAATCCGGGGAAAGTGTTGGAATTCGGTTTTGTTTTCCTTGTTTTCACGAAAAATTTACCGTATACTGGTAACGGCCACAAAAAATGGAAGAAAAAACAGCGGGGCTTTGAGAGAAAAGCCAAAAAACAGAAAGCCCATCTGCCCGGATCAAGGTCCGGCGGATTGACAAATAGAACTTTGAGGCCAACATTTGATTATGTAAGGAGAGAAGGTGAAAGAAACATGTCCTTGGAGGCGATCAAACAGGTCACAGAAACCGAGCAGAGCATCCAGACCCGCAGGGCCGCCGCAGAAGCGGAAGCGCGGCAGATAACAGCGGACGCAGAAAAGGCTGGCCAGGCCCTGGTAAAGCAGGCGCGGACCGAGGCGGCGGAGCAGGGAAAAGCACTGCTCCGGCAGGCTGAGGAACGGGCGGCAGTCCGGGCGAAGGAGATCGCGGCGGAGGCGGAAGCGGAGAGCAAACGCCAGCGCCAGCAGGCAGAGGCGCGTCTGGAAGCGGCTGCCGAGTTTATCGTAGAAAGGGTAGTGAAACACTGAGATGGCCATTGTCAAAATGAAAAAGCTCCATGTCATTGCAATGGCGGATCGCAGGGAAGAACTTCTGAAAGGGCTGCTGCACCTGGGCTGCGTGGAGATCAGCGAGCCGAAGGAGGTCCTGTCGGACCCCCAGTGGGCATCGCTGTTCCGGCGGGGGACCTCGTCCCTGGCCCAGAGAAAAGGCCAGCTCACCGACGTCAACACGGCGCTGGAAGCCATCGGACAATACGCCAAGCTGAAGGACGGCATGTTCATCAAGCGCCATCCCATCACGGAAGCGGAGTTCCTGGACACCGGCGCGGCGGAAAAGGCCCAGGCGGCCTGTGACGCGGTGCGGACCCAGCTGGGAATCCTGACCCAGGCCCAGAGCGAAGCGGGACGGCTGGAAAGCCGTATTGCCGCGCTGACGCCCTGGAAGGATCTGGACATGCCGCTGGAACGCACCGGTACGGCCCACACCATTTTCCGCCTGGGGGTCTGCCCCGGGCAGACGGACGTGGGTGCCATCCGTGTACAGATGGAGGCGGAGGGCCTGGCGGCGGAGCTGTACGAGATCAGCGCCGACAAATTACAGAAGTATCTCCTTGTGATCGTCCATCGCGGCGACGAGGAAAAGACCCAGGAGCTGCTGCGGCCCTTCGGCTTCAGCGCAGTGACCTTCCCGGACTGCACCGGAACGGCGGCGGGGAACATCCGCGCGTTGGAGCAGGCCCTGGAAGAGAACAAAAAGGCCCAGGCCGACGCAGCTACCGCCATCGCGGCCAGCGGTGGGAACCGGGACGCTCTGCGGGCCTACGCGGACCGGCTCCGGGCGGAGGCCGCCAAGGAACAGAGCGCCGAAAGCATCCTGACGGATGAAACGGTGCTGTACTTCCAGGGCTGGGTCCCGGCGGAGAAGGAAAGCGCCGTAGGCGCGTTCCTGACGGAAAACGGCTGCGCCTGGGAGACCCTGGACCCCACAGAGAAGGAAATCTCCGAGGTGCCGGTGCAGCTGAAGAACAACTGGCTCACCAAGCCCCTGAACATGGTGACGGAGATGTACTCCCTTCCCAGGTACGACAACGTGGACCCCAATCCCCTGATGGCGCCGTTCTTCATCCTGTTTTACGGCATCATGATGGCGGATATGGGCTATGGGCTGCTGATGTTCCTGGCGGGACTGCTTATCAGCAAAAAGTACGCCCCCAAGGGCACGGCGGGGAACCTCTTCGGTCTGATGACCCTGTGCGGCGTCAGCACCTTTATTATGGGTGCCCTCACCGGCGGCTTCTTCGGCGACTTCCTGACCCAGGTGGTGAAACTTACCACCGGCGGCGATTTCGCTCTACCGGCTCTGTTCACACCCTTGGATGACACCCTGATGATCCTCATCGGAGCCATGGCTCTGGGCCTGGTGCAGATCATCACCGGCATGGCCATCAGCTTCATCCGGAAGCTGAAAAACGGCCAGGTGATGGATGCCGTGTGGGAGGAGCTGACCTGGTGGATCGTGTTCGCCGGGATCGGCCTTATGGCCGCCGGGGTCACCAACATCGTCCTTTACGCGGGCATCGCCATGGTGATCCTGGGACCGGTGCTGACCAACAAGGGCTTCGGGAAGATCACCGGCATCTTCGGTTCCCTGTATAACCACATCACCGGGTACTTCGGAGATATCCTTTCCTACTCCCGTCTGATGGCCTTGATGCTGGCGGGCAGCGTCATTGCCCAGGTGTTCAACACCCTGGGCACCATCCCCGGCAATATTATTGTGTTCCTCATCATCTCCCTGGCGGGCAACGCCCTGAACTTTGCGCTGAACCTGCTGGGCTGCTACGTCCACGACCTGCGTCTCCAGTGCCTGGAGTATTTCGGCAAGTTCTATGAGGACGGCGGCCGGCCCTTCCGGCCGTTGATGGCGGACACCAAATACGTTGACATTACAAAATAATCAATTTTTAGGAGGAACCCTATTATGACTGAATTGGCTCAGATGTTTGAACTGCAGCAGAGCGGTACTTTCTTCGGCAGCTGGGGCGGCCTGGCTCTGGCCCTGCTGGGCGCGGGCCTGGCGGCGGTGCTTTCCGGCATCGGCTCCGCAAAGGGCACCGGCATGGCCGGTGAGGCGGGCGCGGGCCTGCTGTGCCAGGACCCCGGCAAGTTTGGCAAGGTCATGATCCTGCAGGTCATCCCCGGCACCCAGGGCCTGTACGGCCTGGTGGTCTGGTTCTTCGCCATCTTCCGCATGGGCCTGCTGTCTGGCTCCCTGCCGGAGCTGACCGTGGCCCAGGGCTTCCAGTATCTGGCGGCCTGCCTGCCTATGGCTTTGGGCGGCCTCTTCTCCGCCATCGCCCAGGGCCGCGTGGCTGCCGCTTCCATCAATATCCTGGCCAAGAAGCCAGACGACTGGTCCAAGGGCATGGTGCTCTGCATTACCGTGGAGTTCTACGCCATCTTGTCCCTGCTGGCTTCTATGCTGATGATCATCAATATCAGCGCCTGATCCCTGTGAGAAAGGGGATTCAACTATGAACGGAATTGAAACCATCATCCAGCGGCTGAATACCGACGCCAAGGCCGAGACGGACGCCCTGCTGGACAAGGCCCGTCAGGACGCGGCGGCCATTACCGCCCGCTGCCAGGCCCAGGCGGACAAGGAGACCGTCGACCTGGCGGCCCGGAACCAGCGCGCCGCCGCGGAACGGGAGGAGCGCCTTGTCAGTGCCGCCCAGATGGAGGCCCGGAAGACCATCCTGGCCGCCAAGCAGGCGGTGATGGAGGAGGTCTACGCCAAGGCCCTGGAAAAGCTGCGGAGCCTGCCCCAGGACCGTACCGTGGAGGTGCTGGCATCCCTGCTGAACGAGGCCGCCCCCCAGGGGAAGGGAGAAGTCCTCTTCTCTGCCCAGGACCGGGAAACCGTGGGCCGGGCGGCGGTGGACGCCGCCAACGCCCAAAACGGCGGCCAACTGACCCTTTCCGGCGAGACGGCCAACATTCCCGGCGGCTTTATCCTCCGCAACGGCAGCATTGAGGTCAACTGTGCCTATGACACCCTGATCCGCCTGCAAAAGACGGAGACGGCGGGACAGGTGGCCCGGCAGCTGTTCGGCTAAGGGGGGAGGACGCCTTGGCTAAAATCAAAGACACCGATTATCTGGCCATTTCAGCCCGTGTCCGGGCCATGGAGACCACGCTTCTGACCGAGGGACGGATGGACCGGCTGCTGGAAGCCCGCAGCGATGAGGAAGTCTCCAAGCTTCTCCAAGAGTGCGGCTATCCGCCGCTGGACGCCGCCCGGCCGGAGGAGATGGACGCGGCGCTGTCCCAGGCCCGGGAGGAACTCCTGGCCGATTTGAGCGATAGTGCGCCGGACCCCAGATATATCGACATTTTCAAGCTGAAATATGACTATCACAACGCAAAGGCCATCCTGAAGGCCGCCGCCGTGGGCACCAGCCCGGAGCGGATGCTGATGGACATGGGCCGTGTTCCGGCGGTGGAGTTGAAAACCGCTGTGGAGAGCGGCGAGCTGGACGGCCTGCCCGGCGACCTGCCGGAGGCTGTGGCCGAGGCCAAGTCCGTGCTGGATACCACCCGGGACCCCCAGCTCAGCGACATTGTGCTGGACCGGTGGATGTACCGGGACATGGCCCAGGTGGCGGAGGTCACCGGCAGCGAGTTCCTCCGGGGCTACGTGGCGGCCCAGATCGACGCCGCCAATCTCCGGGCCCTGATCCGCACTTTGCGGATGGGCAAGAACGGGGATTTCCTGGCAGGCGTTCTCTTTGAGGGCGGCGAGATCGAACCGGCGGCAGTCCTGGCTCTGGCGAATGACCGCAGCGGCCTGGCGGAGGTCTACGGCGCCACCCGCTTTGCCCAGGCGGCGGAAGCCGGAGAGGCGGCCCTGAAGGGCGGTTCCCTGACGGAGTTTGAAAAACGCTGTGACGACGCGGTGAGCGACTACTTGGCAGGGGCGCAGATGATCCCCTTCGGGGAAGCGCCCATGCTGGCCTATCTGGCGGCCCGGGAGACGGAATACACCAACATCCGCATCCTGCTGATGGGCCGCGCCGCCGGGCTGAGCCCGGAGGTCATCCGGTCCCGCCTGCGGCGGACTTGCGCGTAAGGAGGGAAGGACATGGCAGCAGCATATTCCATCGCCGTCATCGGCGATTGGGAGTCCGTCATGGGCTTCCGGGCTTTGGGGCTGGACACCTATCCCGTCACCTCTGTGGAGGAGGCGCGGAAAACCGTCCACAACCTGGCCAAAACCGACTGCGCGGTGATCTATCTCACGGAGACCCTGGCCAAGGACATGATCGACGTGCTGGACCGGTACAAGGACGAGATCCAGCCCGCCATCATCCTGATCCCCGGCCGGGAGGGCTCTCTCGGCATCGGCAGGGCCAACATCCAGAGCGCCATCGAGCGGGCTGTGGGTGCGGACATCCTGTAAGGACTTAAAGAGGGGATTTCATTTTGCACCGTTGGCTCGGCCGATTCCCGTGTGCGTTGCACCCGCCAAACGGGA
>URTS01000110.1 GCA_900550685.1 uncultured Oscillibacter sp.
CCGGCCCTTCATCAGCTGGTTCCGGTAGCCCTCTTCCAAGGCGGCAGTCAGCAGCTGAGACTTGATGAACCGGCCGTTGACGAAAAACACCTGCATGGACCGGGATCCCCGGCCGTTGACCGGGGCCGTCACGAAGCCCCGGACCCCGATGTCGCCGCCCCGGCCGTCCACCGGCACCAGGGTCTTGGCAAACTCCCGGCCCAGGGCGGCGTAGACAGCGGATTCCAGTTTCCCATCGCCGGGGGTGTGGAGGGCCTCCTGGCCGTCCTTGATGAATTTAAAGGAAATGTCCGCGTGGCTCAGGGCCAGATGCTGCATAAGCCCCGCCACGGCGGCAGTCTCCGCGCTGTCCTTTTTCATGAATTTCAGCCGGGCGGGGGTGTTGTAGAACAGGTCCGCCACCCGGATGGTGGTGCCCTCCGGGGCGCCCTCCTCCCGGACGGGGCCCATGTGTCCCCCCTCGCCGTGGATAGCCGCGCCCACCGTGTCTTCCGGACGCCGGGTCAGCACATCCACCCGGCTGACGGCGGAAATGGCTGCCAGAGCCTCGCCCCGGAAGCCCAGGGTGCCGATCCTGGCCAGGTCCTCCGCCGACCGGAGCTTGCTGGTGGCGTGGCGGAGAAAGGCGGTGGGCAGCTCGCCAGGAGCAATGCCGCAGCCGTTGTCCGTCACCCGGATGAGGCCCATGCCGCCCCGCTGGATCTCCACCACAATGGCGGAAGCCCCGGCGTCGATGGCATTTTCCACCAGCTCCTTCACAACGGAGGCAGGCCGCTCCACCACCTCGCCTGCGGCGATGAGGTCGGCTACATGGGATGATAATTGTTGAATGTGAGGCATAGTGTTCTCCTTACAGCAGCGCTGCCAAAACAGGAATGGTAAGAATGGACATCAGGGTGGTCAGGAAAATGCTCTGGGCCATGCACTCGGTGTCGCCGCCGTACTCCATGGCCAGCATACTGCCGTTGAGGGCGGCCGGCGTGGCCATGAGGATCACGGCGATATCGTCCACCAGCGGTGTGCCGATGCCGGTCCACTTCAGCACCAGCCACAGCACACCGGGCAAAATCAAAAGCCGGAGGGCCGTCAGGATCCACAGGCGGAGGGAGGTGAACGCCCGTCCGAAGGGCAGGTCCGCCAGCAGGGAACCCACCACCAAAAGGGACAGCGGCGTGGTCAAGCTGCCCACAAAGTTCAGGCATTCTCCCGCCAGGGCAGGTATATTCAGGCGGCACAGGGCCACCACCAGCGCGGCCACTGCGGCGATAACGCAGGGGGAGGTCAGCTGCTGCCAGCGGAACTTGGCCTGCCCGGCCAGCATCAGCGGGCCAAGGGAAAAGGACAGCAGGTTGAAGGGCAGCACCAGGATCACCGCATAGAACAATGCATCCTGGCCGAACAGGGCCACGGACACCGGATAGCCGATGAAGGCCATGTTGGCAAAGACCAGGCAATAGCGCCAGACGCCCTGCTGCTTGGCCGTTCCGCCCAGCAGGCGGGGCACAAAGGCAGCTGTCAGAAAGCCCAACCCGTAAAACACGGCGGCTACCTTCAGGATGGACAGGATCTCTCCGGCGCTGGGCAGGGTGTCGCCCGCGGAGACGGAGCCCAAAATCAGGCAGGGCATGGTGATGCCCAGGATCAGCCGACAGAGTTTCTGATCCGTCTCACCCCCCAGATATCCCAGCTTGTGGGCAAGGAACCCTGCGGCCATGCAGAAAAGGATGACCAGCATCTCAGAAAATACATCAAAAAAATTCACGGCACTCCACGCTCTACTCTCTCTTGAATTTTACAGCCCAGCCAGCACATGGAGGGCGTTGGCGGCGGCGTGGAGCAGAATGGAACTCCACAGGGTGCCGGTGTGGTCATAGGCCCAGGCCAGCACCAGCCCCGGCACCAGGTACTGCACCATCAGCCAGAAATAGGTGATGTCCCGCTGCACCACGGCGAACTGCCACACATGGAGCAGGGCAAACAGCAGACAGCTGACAAGGTAGGCCACCACCCGGCTTTTGCTCTTCAGGTTGCCGAACACCAGTCCCCGGAACAGCACCTCCTCCACAAAGGGGGCCAGGAAAACGACGATCAGCAGCGTCACCCGGGGCGCATCGTGGATCTGGGCGGAGATGGTGGTGTCGTTCAGGTTGGTGTGGTTGTTCACCAGCAGCCGGGTCATGCGGTACATCAGCTCATTGAGGCCGTACAGGGCCACAAGGCCCACGGCCACGGATCTACAGGCATTGCCCAGGTTGTCTGCAAAGTTCCGGGTGGTGCGGGCCAGGAAGCCGTGGAAAATAATCAGGGCAGCGGCAAACAGGGTGTAATAGTAGATGGCGTTTTGCAGGGGCGGGGAGATGGTGGTGTCCAGCAGGCGCGCCATCAGGCGGAACAGGGGCGCTGTGGCAAAGGGCAGCACCACCAGGTAGATGACGAAGAAAACGGTTCCGGCGATCTGCTCGCCGGGGGTCATATAGGCGGAGGATTTACGTTTGGCCATTGCAAGGCTCCTTTGAATGGTTCTCCCTGAAAGGGAGGACCCAGAATGTGCGGCGAATCGCCGCAGGGGATGTTCTCCACATTTTCTTTGCTTCCCGCAAGGGAACAGTTCCTGTCAGGATGCGGCCCCCACTTTTCTTTTGTCTTGTCAAAAGAAAAGTCGCCGCAGCGGTGGAAAAGAAAACCGCTTAGGAATGAGTTGGCCCCCCATGGGCCAACTCACCCAAAACGAGGGGCCCGCCGCCACGAACTTCCGAGAAAGTTCGGTGGCCTTCTACCGGCTGCGCCGATAGGCACACCTCGAAGAACTGCGTCCCCGCAGTTGGTGGCACGGCATTCATCGGGCTGCAAAACCGGACTTGACCAGTTTCTCTTTCCGCGCTTTCCGCTTCGCTAAGCGCTGCCCTGCTCTATAAATGAGCACGAGCGGCAGTGGAAAAAGAAGCAGAGGGTGTCCTATTTGCATCCCGAGGTTTCATGTGACTATCAGCACGGTGTACAAGGCTGAATGAAATCCGCACTCCGCCCGTGCCACGAAGCAGAAAACAAATTTCTGAGCAGAACAGTTGAGAACCGCATTCCCCCAAACTTGCACAAATGTGCAAGTTTGGATTCGGTGCCTTTTCTCTTCCACCGTGCACGGCGCATTCTCTTTTCCGCAAGAGGAAAAGAGAATGGGGGTGCATTCCAATAGGCAAAGCCTATTTTGAAGAATGCCCTTCTGCGGGAGCAGCACTCACTTACTGAGTTTCTGTTTCAGCTCATACAGCAGCCCCATGGCCTCAATGGGCGTCAGGGTGTCCGGCTGGCAGCGGCGGATGGCGTCCAGCACTTCGCCCTCGCCGATGGCGTCCAGGCTCACCTGGTCGGACTCCTTCCGGGCGGAGACGTACTGTACGCCGTTTTCCTCCTCCAGCTCCTTCAAGACCACCTTGGCCCGCTGGACCACCTTGTCCGGCAGTCCCGCCAGCTTGGCCACCTCGATGCCATAGCTGCGGTCGGCCCCGCCGGGGACGATCTTCCGCAAAAAGATGATGTCCTCTCCACGGCGCTTGACGGCGATGTTGTAGTTCACGGTGCCGGGGAGGGTGTTTTCCAGCTCCGTCAGCTCGTGGTAATGGGTGGCAAACAAAGTTTTGGCCCCCAGGGTCTTTTTGTCGGCGCAGTATTCCAGCACCGCCCGGGCGATAGCCATGCCGTCAAAGGTGGAGGTGCCCCGGCCGATCTCGTCCAGGATCAGGAGGGAGTCTTTCGTGGCCTGATGAAGAATGTCGGAGACCTCCGTCATCTCCACCATAAAGGTGGACTGTCCGGCGGACAGGTCGTCGCTGGCGCCGATGCGGGTGAAGATCCGGTCCACCACGCCGATGTGGGCGTATTTGGCGGGGACGAAGCTGCCCATCTGGGCCATGAGGACGATGAGGGCCACCTGCCGCATATAGGTGGATTTACCCGCCATGTTGGGGCCGGTGATGATAGCCACCCGCTCCTCCTTTTCCCCCATAAACGTGTCGTTGGGGACGAACAGGGCGTCTTTCAGCACCTTTTCCACCACAGGGTGGCGGCCCTCCCGGATCTCGATGACCCCGGACTCGTCCACCTCCGGACGGCAGAAGTTGTTATGGACGGCCACGGCGGCGAAAGAGCACAGGGCGTCGCACTCCGCCACGGCAGCGGCGGTTTTCTGGATGTGGGCGGCATTGTCGGCGATCCGCTGGCGCAGGGCGGAGAACAGCTCGTATTCCAGAGCCACCACCCGCTCGGAGGCCGTCAGGATCTCGTGTTCCAGGTCCTTCAGCTCCTGGGTGATGAACCGCTCGCCGTTCACCAGGGTCTGCTTGCGTATGTATGTCTCCGGTACCAGCTCCTTAAAGGCGTTGGACACCTCGATGTAGTAGCCGAACACCTTGTTGTAGCCGATCTTCAGGGTGCGGATGCCGGTTTTTTCCTTTTCCTTGGCCTCCATCTCCGCCATGACGCCCTTGCCGTTTTTCAGAATGTGCCGCAGGCGGTCCACTTCTTCGTTATAGCCGTCCCGGATGATATTGCCCTCCCGGACGGAAAAGGGCGGCTCGTCGCAGATGGCGGCGGCAATGTCGCCGCCGATATCGTCCAGGGTGTCCAGTTCTGCCGTCAGCTCCGTCAGGCGGCGGTCGGAAAAGCCGGTGAGCTGCTCTTTCAGGTTGGGCAGCTTTTCAATGGCGGAGCGGAGGGAGGTCATGTCCCGGCCGCCGGCGGTGCCGTAGACGATGCGGCCGATGAGCCGCTCCATATCCCCCAGGCCGGTCATCCCGGCAATCAGCTCCTCCCGGCGGATGGTGTCGTTCACCAACGCGGCCACGGCGCTGCTGCGGCGGTCGATGTCCGTCACGGACAGCAGGGGCCGCTCCAGCCAGCTGCGGAGCATCCGGCCCCCCATGGGGGTCTTGGTCTTGTCCAGCACCCAGAGAAGGCTGCCCTTTTTCTCCTTGCCGCGAAGGGTCTCCGTCAGTTCCAGGTTCCGGCGGGCGGCCAGGTCCAGTTCCATAAAGCGGCCCTGGCGGTAGTAATCCAGTTCCCGGATGTGGGAGAGGTCGGTTTTCTGGGTCTCGTAAAGGTAGCTCAGCAGTCCGCCCAGGGCCATGGCGGCGGCAGGCTCCCCGGCAGGCAGCCGGGAAAAGGCCTCGTCGCCGAACTGGGCGCGGATGTTTTTCTCCGCCTCTGCCAGCCGGAACCGGCGCTCCCCGCCGTTTTCGCAGCGGCAGTGGAACTTGTCGGTAAGGACCTCCGTCAGCGCCTGTTCGCTGTAGGCCCCGTCGCTCAAAATGGCCTCGGCGGGATTGAACCGACCCAGCTCGTTGATGATGTGGGTCAGTGCATCCTTGCCGGCGAAGGCGGTCAGGTGGGTCTCGCCGGTGGAGAGGTCGCAGAAGGCCACGCCGCCCCCCTTGCTGTCCAGATAGATGCCGCAGAGGTAGTTGCCGGACTTATCATCCAGGCAGGCGGCGTCGATAACGGTGCCGGGGGTCACCACCCGGATGATGTCCCGCTTCACCAGGCCCTTGGCGGTGGCGGGATCCTCCATCTGCTCGCAGATGGCCACCTTGTAGCCCTTGGCAATCAGCCGGGCGATGTAGGATTCGCTGGCGTGGTAGGGGATGCCGCACATGGGGACCCGTTCCTCCTCCGGCTTGGCGTTTTTGCCGTGGTCCCGGGAGGTGAGGGTCAGGTCCAGTTCCTTGGAGGCCAGCTTGGCATCGTCGGCGAACATTTCATAGAAGTCCCCCAGGCGGAAAAACAAAATGGAATCCGGATTGTCCTTCTTGATTTCCAGATACTGCTTCATCATGGGGGTCAGTTCCGCCATAAAAATACCTCTTTCTTTATCTTTCAGCAAATGTTTCTGTTTTATGATACCAGATCGTATAAGGGTGTGCCGCCTTGCGGCACGGGAAAGCATGGTGATACCATGCAAGATCGAATCCCCATTTTCTTTTCCTCTTGCGGAAAAGAAAACGGCCATTCATGGTCAAAAGAAAAGACGCTGAGGGATGATTTGACACCTCCGTGTCAAATCACCCAAAACGGGGGCTGTCCGCCAC
>URTS01000111.1 GCA_900550685.1 uncultured Oscillibacter sp.
TCCAGCTTTCCAGCCGGTACGATGTGGCCCAGTTCATCGCCCGGAGCCAGTCCGCCGACGCCATGCCCCTCTCCCAGCTGACGGACGGCCTCCATCTCCACACCCTGCTGTGCTCCAGCGAAAGCGCCTTCCAGCGGGTGACCGCCCGGCTGCGGGAACAGGGCATTTTACTGGAAGAATCCGCAGAAAACAGTTGACAAGGGAGAAATTCCCGTATATGATAGGCAGGACAGGTGTCAAGACACCTGTCCTGTTTGGCATATTGTGGCTTCTTTCCGGAAAGAAACCGTGTATGCCGCTTTCCCATCCCCACTACATATAATATGAAAGCGTGTGTTTTATGGAAAAGTTCAAAGCATTTCTCAAGCGGAAAAACATCGTCTTTTCCGCCAAGCGGTACGGCATCGACGCTCTGGGCGCTATGGCCCAGGGCCTGTTCTGCTCTCTGCTGATCGGCACCATCCTCAACACCCTGGGCAGCCAGTTCCACATCGGCTTCCTCACCGCACAGATCGCGGAAAAGGTGCCCTACACCGTAGGCGGCCTCACCTCCTTCATGAGCGGCCCCGCCATGGCCATTGCCATCGGCTATGCCCTTCAGGCGCCGCCCCTGGTGCTGTTCTCCCTGGCTGCCGTAGGCTACGCCTGCAACCTGCTGGGCGGGGCCGGCGGCCCGCTGGCGGTGCTGTTCGTTGCCATCATCGCCGCGGAGTGCGGCAAGGCCGTCAGCAAGGAGACCAAGGTCGACATTCTGGTGACCCCCATCGTCACCACCCTCATCGGCGTGGGCGCGGCCTATGTCATCGCTCCGCCCATCGGCACCGCCGCCAGCGCCTTCGGCATGGTCATCATGAAGGCCACGGAGCTTCAGCCCTTCCTGATGGGCATTCTGGTGTCCGTCCTGGTGGGCGTGGCCCTGACCCTGCCTATCTCCTCCGCCGCCATCTGCTCCGTGCTGGGCCTCACCGGCCTGGCAGGCGGGGCCGCCGTGGCCGGCTGCTGCGCCCAGATGGTGGGCTTTGCCGTTATGAGCTTCCGGGAAAACGGCTGGGGCGGCCTGGTGAGCCAAGGCCTGGGCACCTCAATGCTCCAGATGCCCAACATCGTGAAAAACCCCCGTATCTGGATCGCCCCCACCGTCACCTCCGCCATCACCGGCCCCATCGCCACCTGCCTGTTCCGCTTGCAAATGAACGGCGCCGCCATCAACTCCGGCATGGGCACCTGCGGCCTGTGCGGCCAGCTGGGTGTGTGGACCGGCTGGGTGGCCCCCAGTGAAGCAGCTGTAGCCAACGGCGCCGCCGCCATGGTCCCCACCGCCTTTGACTGGGCCGGACTGCTGCTGATCTCCTTCATCCTCCCCGCCGTGCTGTGTCCACTTATCAATCAGCTGTGCCGGAAGGCCGGCTGGGTGAAGGACGGCGATCTGAAGTTGCCCTAAAAGGCAAATCAGCATTTCATCCAAAAGCAAAGCCGGTCTTTTATTCAAAAGGCCGGCTTTGCTTTTGTTCTATGATTGCGGACTCCCCGCAGAAAATCCGTCCAAATCCGCCATTTTTAATTGTGAAAACAAAATCTTCTGTTGACGCGGCAATAGGTTCGGAGTTAGAATGTAGATGCGTATGGAATCGTGTTTCTGCACCGTTTGATCGCGCTGTGTGAAACCTCAGACGGCGTGATTTTTAAGGGTATTTACAGCAATCGATTACTTCGTCTTTGCAGCCTCTTTTGATATTGTTCCTTATTCACTTGAAATAAATAGGAAAGGATGCGTGTGTTAATGGATGTAAAGAAGTGCAACGTACTGGCGGCTGAGATCCGGCTGGAAACCCTGAAGGTCATCCACTCCCGCGGCTTCGGCCATGTGGGCGGCTCCATGGATCTGGCGGACCTGATGGCCGTTCTGTACGGTGAGGTCATGAAGTTTGACCCCAAGAATCCCCGTTGGGAGGATCGTGACTGGCTGGTGCTCAGCAAGGGCCACGCCGGTCCCGTGGCTTACGCCACCTTCGGCCTCATGGGATATTATCCCATGGAGGAGGCTTACACCCTGAACCAGCCCCACACCAAGTTCCCCAGCCATACCGACCGGAAGCTGACCCCCGGCGTGGATCTGACCACCGGCTCCCTGGGCCAGGGCGCTTCCGCCGCTGCCGGTGCCGCCCTTGGCAACAAGGTGGATGGCCGCACCAACCACGTCTTCTGTGTTGTGGGCGACGGCGAAGCCGACGAGGGCGAGGTCTGGGAGGCCTTCCAGTTCGCCTATGCCCACAAGCTGGACAACCTGGTCTATTTCATCGACAAAAACGGCTATCAGCTGGACGGCCCCACCGATGATATCCTGGCCCACGGCGACATCGCCAAAAAGGTGGAATCCTTCGGCCTGTATACCCAGGAGATCAACGGTCACGACGTGCAGGCTATTTACGATGCTATTCAGAACGCCTATGCCAAGAAGGGCGTGCCTAGCTGCATCGTGCTGGACACCAGCAAGGGCAAGGGTGCCACCTTTGCTGAGCCGAAGCACGACCACTCCTCTCAGCCCAGCGAGGAGCAGTGGGCCGAGGCCATCGCCGCTTCCGAGAAGGCTCTGGAAGCCATTAAGAACGCTTAAAGGAGGGTGCGAGCAATGAGCGTAAAGGTAATTGGAAAGCATGAAAAGGACGCCCGCGCCTGCCGCGACGCGATGGCTCTGACGCTGAACGAAATGATGGCGGAGGACAAGTCCATCTGCTATGTGGACTGCGACCTGATGGGCTGCGTCAACACCAAGCAGCTCCGCAAAAACTATCCCGACCGGGCTTTTGAGGCCGGTATTGCCGAGGGCAACGCCGCCGGTATCGCCGCCGGTCTGGCCGCCACCGGCAAGAAGGTGTTTTTCCATTCCTTCGGCACCTTCTCCTCCCGCCGCTGCTATGATCAGATCTACATGTCCGCCGCTTACGCCGGCCTGACGGTCCACGTGCTGGGCTCCGACGCCGGTGTGACCGCTGCCTTCAACGGCGGCACCCACATGCCTCTGGAAGACGGCGCCATGTATCTGAGCATCCCCGAGTCCACCGTGCTGGATCCCGCCGACTATGCCCAGCTGGAGAGCATCACCCGCCAGCTGCCCGGCATCACCAAGGGCGTGACCTACACCCGCTTCGTTCGCAAGGGCATCATCAAGATCTATGAGGACGGCTCTGAGTTCCCCATCGGCAAGGGCATCGTGCTCCACGAGAGCGACAAGGACGCCGCCACTATCATCACCTCCGGCATCATGGTGGACGAGGCCCTGAAGGCCTATGAGGCCCTTCAGGCTGAGGGCATCTCCGTCCGGGTCATCGACATGTTCACCTGGAAGCCGCTGGACGAGGACCTGGTCATCAAGGCTGCCAAGGAGACCGGCGCCATCGTCACCGCCGAGAACCACAACGTCACCTGCGGTCTCGGCAGCGTGGTGGCCAACTGCCTGGCCAAGAACTGCCCCACCATTCAGGAGTTTGTGGGCGTTCAGGACCAGTTCGGCCAGGTGGGTCCCCAGGACTTCCTGATGGATGAATACGGTCTCCGGGCCGCCAACATCGTCTCCGCTGTGAAGAAGGCCATTTCCCGCAAGTGCGGTTAAACAGCTTCGTGCCCTTCGGCAGGGAACCCACGGGTTCCCTGCCTTTTTTTGCCTGCTGCTGGTTTCCCGGCGTTCCGCGTCCTGCCGGGAATAAATCTATCTGTTTAGGTGTATTTACACCGCAGACAATCCCGCATTTTCCCTTTTGGCAGGTCATTTCACCTTCCGTGTCCCATTTTCCGGTTTCTCCGCTGTTTTTCTTGAATTTTCTCTTCAAAAATTTCGTTTTCCTCTCGGAAACAGGCTTTCAGGGCTTGCTTACTTTTTGAAATCTGGTACTATGTATTTCGTGCGCAAACAAAGATTTCCGCAAAGCGCAAAAAAGAGAAGAGATAAAGAGTATGTGAGATGAAAAATAAACAAAGCGTTTCAGCGGTTCCCTGGGCTTTGTCCTGGCGGCCGCCGGCAGCGCCGTGGGCGTGGGCAACATCTGACGGTTCCCCTACCTCTGCGCCAAGGACGGCGGCGGATTGTTCCTGATCGTATATCTGGTACTGGTGCTGACGGCGTGGGTGGTATACTGCGGCGTGGAAAAGGGCATTGAAAAATACTCCCGCTACATCATGCCGGGCCTGCTTCTGCTGATCATTGGCATCGCCGTGTTTGCCCTGACCCTGTCCCACACGGATGAGACCGGCGCCACCCGCACCGGCCTGGAGGGCCTGGCCGTCTACCTGAAGCCGGATTTCACCGGCATGACGGTCTCCCGCTTTCTGAACGTGGTGCTGGATGCCATGAGCCAGCTGTTCTTCTCCCTCAGCGTCAGCATGGGCATCATGATCACCTACGGCAGCTATGTCAAGGACGATGTGGACCTGAACAAGGCCAACAACCAGGTCGAGATCTTCGATACCGGCGTGGCCTTCCTGGCCGGCATGATGATCATTCCCGCCGTCTACGTGTTCCTGGGCAAGGAGGGCATGACCAGCGGCCCCAGCCTGACCTTCATCAGCCTGCTGACCAGCATCCTCATCGGCTGGGTCATCGGTCCCAAGTGGATCATTGACGAGGTTGAGAAAAACGGGGAGCATTTTGGCCGGGCCAAACTTTACAGCGTGATGATGCGCTACGTGGTCCCGGTGGTCATGCTGATCCTGTTCCTGACCTCCACAGGTCTCGGCAGCCTGTTCTTCTGAATCCAAAACCGCTCCTCCGGACTTCGGAGGAGCGGTTTTTCGTTATGCCGTAGGGACCTCCTAGGACACATTATCCTCCACCCACTGGATGCGGACCGACGAGCGGGCGCCGCCGGCAGAGAGGAAGGAATGTACCTCGCATAGGGACCACAGCTTGGTGGCCAGGTCCTGCTGGCGGATCTTCATCACATGGGTCTCCTGGGAATTGGTATAGACGGTGCCGTCCAGCAGAACGGTATTGGAAATCGTGGAATTGTTCAGGGTCTGGGATTCCATGGTGCTGTTGTCATGGATAGTCGTTCGGCGGATGTCCGCCAGGACCGGGGCAGCGGTGTCCTTCGGCGCAATGCTGATGCGCAGGGCGCTGGAAGAGGTGTTCTGATAGGTCAGTACCAGGTCCTTCAACGGAATGGTCAGGGTGCTGCCGGTGGCGGAAAGATCCACGTGATATTCCGTAAGCGGAGCAAAGAGGTTCGGTGTGGTCAGTTCCTGGCTGCTGGTTTTGAAATGCAGCTTATAGCTAAGGAATGTATCCTCCGCAACGGTGATGACAGGCGTTTCGCCGTTTTCACCCTGCAGTCCCTGGATGCCCTGCTCTCCCTTTTCACCGGGGTCGCCCTTTTCCCCCTGGGGGCCCTGTTCTCCGGGTTCTCCCTTGAGTCCCTGGATACCCTGTTCTCCTTTTTCACCGGGGTCGCCCTTTTCTCCCTGAGGACCTTGAATCCCCTGCTCCCCCTGGGGACCCGGACAGCCCTGCTCCCCCTTAATGCCCCGGGGACCCATGGGCCCCCGCTCTCCCCGCGGCCCCTGTTCTCCGCGAGGGCCTTCCGGGCCCACAGGTCCCTGAATCGTCACATAGGTCCCGCCGCATGGGTCCGACTGTCCGCAGCCGCCCCGGCAGGTTCCGGTATAGTAATTCATAAGCAGCGCTCCTCATGCTGCAGACTTCTGTTTCATCGTATGCGGCCGCTGCCAAAATGTCCTGTGCTTTTTCCGGTTTTCTGAGCACTGATAATCCTACCAAACGGCTGGCTTGACGGTCCCTGCACATTTTATATATAATGAACAGGCTAGGCTCCGGCGGGGCGCCTCCTGTGTGGCGCAGTCCGCCGGAATCAAAGAGAAAGAGGGGAAGAGCATGGAAAAATCGGATCCCAGATACCGCAGCTTTGTGCAGATCCTCCACGAGGAGCTGATCCCTGCCATGGGGTGCACAGAGCCAATTTCCCTTGCCTACGGCGCGGCCAAGGCAAGAGAGGTACTGGGCAGGGAGCCTGAACGGGTCCTGGTGGAGGCC